>CAZTWA010000057.1:0-13366 GCA_964617225.1 uncultured Methyloversatilis sp. | reverse complement strand
AGGTTTGCGCCGTCGATGTCGAGCGAATGGCGCCAGAACTGGTCGTCCCGGTCGAACAGCCGGTAGGTGCCGCGCGGTCCCCAGGAGCCGGCCGGGTAGGTGTTGATGAATTCGCGTTCCATCGCCCAGACCTTGAGCACCGGATCGACCACGCGCCAGGCCCATTCCACTTCGTCGTAGCGCAGAAACAGCGAGTGGTCGCCCACCAGGGTATCGAGCAACAAGCCCTCGTAGGCATCGTATTCCTGGTCGCTGGCCTTGCGGTAGGTGGCGTCGAGGCTCAAGGTGCGCGTATTCAGTTCCAGCCCCGGCACCTTCACCTGCAGCTCGATCTTCATGCAGTCGTTGGGCTGAATGCCGAGCATGATCCAGTTGGGATGCGCGGGGTCGTGACGCGTGTGGCGCAGCAGATCCTGGGGCGGACTCTTGAAGCGGATGCAGATCGCCGAACTGCCCTCGGCCAGACGCTTGCCAGTGCGCAGGTAGAACGGCACGCCCGCCCAGCGCCAGTTATCGACGAACAGCTTCAGCGCGGCATAGGTTTCCGTCGTGCTGTCTGGCGCGACGCCCTCTTCTTCAGTGTAGCCCGGCACGATCTTGCCGTCGATGGTGCCGCTGCTGTATTGGCCGCGGAAGGCATGGGCATGGACGGCATTTTGCGTGATCGGCCGGATCGCCTTCAGCGCTTTGACCTTTTCGTCGCGCAGGTGTTCGGCGGACATCGACACCGGCGGTTCCATGGCGACCAGGGCCATCAATTGCAGCAGGTGGCTCTGGATCATGTCACGCAGCGCGCCTGCCCCTTCATAGTATCCGGCGCGTCCTTCGGTGCCCAACGTCTCGGAATGGGTGATCTGCACATGGTCGATATAGTGCCGATTCCACAGGGGCTCGAGCATCATGTTGGCAAAGCGGAACACCATGACGTTCTGCACCGTCCCTTTGCCCAGATAGTGGTCGATGCGGTAGATCTGTGGCTCGTCGAGATGCTTGTACAGGCTCTGCTGGAGCGTCTGGGCCGACAACAGGTCGTAGCCGAAGGGTTTTTCGATGACCACACGCCGCCAGCCGTTCTTCTGCTGGAGCAGGCCGATATTGCCAAGCTTGTCGATGATGTTGGGAAATTCGGAGGGACGCACCGCCATGTAAAAGACGACGTTGGGCGGGAAATCCGGGTTGACCTCGATCGCCGTCCGCAAACGTTCATAGGCGGCAGCGTCTCCCGACGGATTGGCGTGGTAATACATGCGCGCATGGAAACGCTGGCAGGCGCTGTGGTCATAACCCTGCGGGTACTTCGCGGCGAGCATCCCGGTGACTTCGTCGCTCCATTCCTCGTCGCTCCGTTCTTCACGGCCGATGGCGAGGATCACCATCTTGTCTGGCAGGCGGCCCGCCAGTTCAAGGCGAAACAGCGCCGGGATCAGCTTGAGTCGCGACAGGTTGCCGCTGGCGCCAAAGATCACCAGCGTGCAGGGGTCGATGGTTCTCATCATTTTTCCTTCATTGCATGGCCGCCGAAGGCATTGCGCATGATGGCGAGCAGGCGGTTTGCATAGCCGGTACTGTCCTGGCTGGCGAAACGCATCTGCAACGCCAGCGTCAGCACCGGCGCGGGAACCCCCTGTTCGATGGAGTCGATCACCGTCCAGCGGCCTTCGCCGGAGTCGGAAACATAGGGCGCGATGCCGGCCAGATCCTGATCGTGCTTGAGCGCGTCGGCCGTCAGGTCGAGCAGCCAGCTGCGTACCACCGAACTGTGACGCCACAATTCGGTGATCTGGGCGAGATCCAGATCGAATTCCTGCTTGTGCTTGAGCAGATCCAGGCCCTCGGCAAGTGCCTGCATCATGCCGTACTCGATGCCGTTGTGCAGCATCTTCGTGTAGTGACCGGCGCCCACCGGTCCGACGTGCGCCCAGCCGCGGTCCGGCGCGGGGGCCAGCGCCTGCAGCACCGGTGTCATGATCGCGGCAACTTCCGGCGTACCACCGACCATCAGGCAGTAGCCATTGTCCAGACCCCAGACACCGCCCGAGGTGCCGGAATCCATGAAGCCGATGCCCTGCGCCGCCAGCCAGGCACCGCGCCGCTGGCTGTCCTTGTAGTTGGAATTGCCGCCATCGACGATGACGTCCCCCTTGGCCAGCATCGGCACGAGTGCCTTGAGCTGGTTCTCGGTCGGATCGCCGCTCGGCAGCATCAGCCAGACGACCTTGGGGGAAGGCAGCTTGCCGACCGCGTCGGCAACCGACGTCGCGGCGATCATGCCCGCCTCGGCGGCCAGTCCGGCGACGACCTTGTCATCGCGGTCGTAACCGACGACTTCAATACTCCCGTTACCTTGGCGACACAGGCGCCGCACCATGTTGCCCCCCATTTTTCCCAACCCGATCATCGCCAGACGCATGCTGTTTCCTTCTCATAAAGTGACGTTGTATTCTGCCGGCCATGCAAACAAGACAATCCTGTCGCTGGCATGTGTATGACGCTGCCGATGCTGTGGCTCACGCGGCAACGGAATTGATTCTCTCTGCCGCGTGCCAGGCCATTGCCCGCAGCGGTGCTTTCCATATCGTACTCGCGGGGGGCACCACGCCGCGCCGTGTCTATGTCGCGCTGGCCCACAGCCCGGCGGACTGGGCGCACTGGCACATCTGGTTCGGCGACGAACGCTGCCTGTCCCCGGCGGATGGCGAGCGCAACAGTGTCATGGCGGCGCAAGCCTGGCTCGATCATGTGCCGATTCCGCCCACCCAGGTGCATGCCATCCCCGCCGAACTGGGCGCCACGGCCGCCGCCACCGCCTATGCGCACCAGTTGGCCGGCCAGGGTCGATTCGATCTGGTGTTGCTCGGCCTGGGGGAGGATGGTCATACCGCCAGCTTATTCCCCGGCCATGACTGGGGTACGACAGCCGCTGCGCCGGATGCCCTGGCGGTATTCGATGCCCCGAAGCCGCCGCCCGAACGCGTCTCGCTTTCCGCACAGCGTCTTTCCCGTGCTGATGCGGTCATGTTTCTGGTGACTGGCGCAGGCAAGCGGCAGGCGGTGGCCGACTGGCGCGCCGGCCTGTCTATTCCGGCCGCCGCCATCACGCCAGCGGACGGTGTCGACATCCTGCTCGATCACGCCTGACATCGACTAGCGTTCGACCGGCGTCGGCGTGACCCGCCAGATGTCGCGGCAATACTCGGTGATGGTGCGATCGGAGGAGAACTTGCCCATGCGCGCGACGTTGAGGATGGACATCCGCGTCCAGCGGGCCGGATCGCGATAAGCCGCGCTCACCTGTTCCTGACAGTCGATATAGGCGGCATAGTCGGCCAGCAGCAGATACGGATCCTGGTGCAGCAGGTTGTCGATCAGTGGCTGGAAGGTCGTGCGATCGCCATGCGAGAACAGGCCGCTGGCAATCAGGTCGAGGACGCCCTTCAATTCGGGGTTGGCAAGATAGACGTCCTGTGGCCGATACCCGCCGGCCAGGGTGCGTTCCACCTCATCCGCGGTCAGGCCGAACAGGAAGAAGTTCTCGGCGCCGACTTCCTCGCGAATCTCGACATTGGCACCGTCGAGCGTGCCGATGGTCAGTGCGCCATTCATCGAGAACTTCATGTTACCGGTGCCCGAAGCCTCCTTGCCGGCCGTCGAGATCTGTTGCGAGAGATCGGCAGCCGGGTAGAGGCTGTGGCCGCACTTGACGCTGAAATTGGGGATGAAGGCAACTTTCAACCGGCCGGCGACCTCGGGGTCGCGGTTAATCACTTCGCCGACCGCGTTGATCAGGCGGATCATCAGCTTGGCCATGAAGTATCCGGGCGCGGCCTTGCCGCCGAAGATGAACGTGCGGGGTGTCATCTCGATGGCCGGATTACATTTGATGCGGTTGTAGAGCGTCACGATATGCAGCACGTTGAGGTGCTGGCGCTTGTACTCGTGGATGCGCTTGGCCTGCACGTCATAGAGGCTCGTCGGGTCGACCGTCACGCCACAGCGTCGCTGGATGCGGCTGGCAAGGGCGATTTTTCGTTCGCGCTTGATCTCGCGCCAGCGTTCCTGAAACACCGGGTCGTCAGCGTACTGTTCCAGTGCACGCAGCTTGGAAAGGTCGTTTTCCCAGTCGGTTCCAATGGTTTCCGTCAGCAATTGCGCCAAGCCCGGATTGCTGAGCATGATGAAACGTCGTGGGGTCACCCCGTTGGTCTTGTTCTGGAATTTATGGGGCCAGAGATCATGGAAATCGCGCAGCACGGTTTCCTTGAGCAGGCGCGAGTGCAATTCGGCCACCCCATTGATGGCGAAACTGCCGACGCAGGCCAGATGCGCCATGCGCACATAGCGCGGCCCGGATTCATCGATGATGGACAGCCGTTCGACATGACCGGTGTCGAACGGGTAGCGCACCCGCACCTCGTCGAGATGGCGGGTATTGATTTCGTAGATGATTTCGAGATGGCGCGGCAACAGCGACTGGAAAAGCGGAATCGACCATTTTTCCAGTGCTTCGGGCAACAGGGTGTGGTTGGTGTAGGCAAACGTCTGGCGCGTGACGTGCCAGGCCGTATCCCAGTCCATGAAGTTCTTGTCCACCAGCAGGCGCATCAACTCCGCCACGGCGATGGCCGGGTGGGTATCGTTGAGCTGGACGCTGAATTTTTCGTGGAAGCGTTCGAGCGGCTGACCGGTGCTGCGGTGGATGCGGATCATGTCCTGCAGCGAACAGGTGACGAAGAAGTGCTGCTGGAGCAGACGCAAACGCTTGCCGATGTCCGGTTCGTCGTTCGGATAAAGCACCTTGCTGATGGTTTCCGAACGCACCTCACGCGTCACTGCACCGTAGTAGTCGCCACGGTTGAAGGCGTGGAAGTCAAAACCCTCGGAAGCTTCCGCAGTCCACAAGCGCAACAGATTGACCGTATTCACCCCGTGACCGAGGATCGGCGTATCGATGGCGATCCCCTGGAATGTCTCGCTCGGAATCCAGCGCACGCGCAGTCGTCCGGCATCATCCTGATATTGCTCGGTATGGCCGCCAAGCTTCACCTCATAGGCGATATTGGGCCGGCGCACTTCCCAGGGGTTGCCATAGCGCAGCCAGTTGTCGGTGGTTTCGACCTGTTCGCCGTGCCTGATTTCCTGATTGAAGATGCCGAACTCGTAGCGAATGCCATAGCTGGTGGCGGGAATCTGGAGTGTGGCCAGCGAATCCATGAAGCAGGCCGCGAGCCGCCCCAGGCCGCCATTGCCCAGTCCCGGTTCCTCTTCATGTTCCAGCAATTCATCGAAATCGACGCCCAGTCCGGCCAGCGCCTTGCGCGTGTTCTCCTCGATGCCGAGATTCAGCAGATTGTTGCCCATGAAGGGGCCCGGCAGGTATTCGGCCGAGAAATAGCAGACCGTGCGCGGATTGACCTGCTGATAAGTGCGTGTGGTATTGACCCAGCGATGCAGCAGGCGATCGCGGATCGTGTAGGCCAGCGCCTTGTATTTGTCGTTGAGCGAAGCGACTTCGAGGAATCGCCCCTGCACATAGAAAAGATTGTCGAGAAAGGCCAGGCGAATGGACTCCTCGGATAATCCCGTCCGCACACGCTCGTTTTCGGCACCCTGTGTCTTGCCGTTTTTCGGCTCGGCCATGCTTTTTCCTTTGTTACTTTCTGGCAAGCCTGCGCATGCCGTCCTGCCAGGACTGACTTTCAGTTCCCGGCAATGCGTTGTGCGATATGCGCGAGCGCTTCCTCGACTTGATCGACGAGGATCAGGCACAAGTCGCCGGGCTGCAGTTTCGCCAGTGCGGTGTCGATGGCGAGAAATTCGCCGCGGATTTCCTCGATCTGTTTCGTGCGTTTGGCATCGACGAGGCCCTGCTGCAATAGCGCCAGCACTTCGCCGTCCGCGCGCCCACGCTGGCAGGCATCCTGATAGAGGATCGCGCCATCGAAGGATGCGCCGAGGATCTCGGTCTGGCGGATGATGTCCTCGTCGCGCCGATCGCCGGCCCCGCTGATGACGACCCAGCGTTGCTTCGCGGGCAGCGCCTCGACGGCCTGCACCAGCGCCTGGATGGCGTCCGGGTTGTGGCCGTAGTCGGCGACCAGAGTCGCGCCGCGGTAGTCAAAGACATTGAAGCGGCCGGGCGCCGTGCCGGCATCGTTGACGAAGCTCGCCAACCCGATGCGGATCGTGTTCCAGTCGATGCCCAGTCCCCAGGCGGCACCCACGGCAGCCATGACGTTCTCGATCTGGAAGCCGATGCTGCCGTTGCGCGTCAGCGGGATGGCGGAGAATTCAAGTCGTTCGACCTGCGCGCCTTCGATGCAGACGATGGCATTGCCGTCGCGATAGATCGCGCGCTTGCCCTGCGCCCGGTGCGTCATCATCGCGGACAGGTGCGGATCGAGGGCGAAGAAGGTCACCTGGCCCGGGCAGGCCGCGGCCATCTTCACGACGTTCGGGTCGGCGGCGTTGAGTACCGCCGTGCCGGTCGGGCCGACGTTCTGGACGATGACGCGCTTGACCACCGCCAGTTCCTCGGTCGTCGTGATGAAATTGAGGCCGAGGTGGTCGCCGATGCCGATGTTCGTGATCACGGCGACATCACAGCGATCGAAGCCGAGTCCCTCGCGCAACACGCCACCGCGCGCGACCTCGAATACCGCCGCATCGACGTCCGGGTGCATCAGCACGTTCTTGGCGCTTTTCGGCCCGCTGCAGTCGCCGGTATCGATGCGCTGCCCTTCGACATAGACGCCGTCGGTGGTCGTCATGCCCAGCCGCTTGCCGGTCTGCTCGATCAGGTGCGCGGTCAGGCGCACGGTGGTCGTCTTGCCATTGGTGCCCGCCACGGCAACGAGCGGAATCCGGCCGTTTTCGTGGGGTCCGAACATCGTGTCGATGGTGACCGCGCCGACATCGCGCCCCTTGCCATAGGAGGGGTCGAGGTGCATGCGCAAGCCGGGCGCGGCATTGACTTCGACCATGCCGCCGCCCTGCTCCTCGAGGGGCCGGCCGATGTTTTCGCAGACCACGTCGACGCCGGCGATGTCGATGCCGACCATCTTCGCCGCGGCGATCGCCCGGGCCGCGACTTCGGGATGCACATCATCCGTCACGTCGGTCGCCGTGCCGCCGGTCGAGAGGTTCGCGTTGTTGCGCAGGACCGCGCGCGCGCCCTTGGGCAGTACCGTGTCCGCGGTATAGCCCTGCACGGCCAGCCGTGCATGGGCGATGTCGTCGAAGCGGATCTTGGTCAGCGACGTCGCATGGCCGGTGCCGCGGCGCGGGTCGCTATTGACGATATCGACCAACTGACGCACCGTATGGACGCCATCGCCGATCACGGTCGGCGGCTCGCGTCGCGCGGCGGCGACCAGTTTGTCGCCGACGACGAGCAAGCGGAAATCATTGCCGGTAATGAACTTCTCGACCATCACGTGGCGGCTGATTTCCTGCGCGGCGCCAAAGGCGATCTCGAAGTGGTCGCGGCTGACGATATTCACCGTCACGCCCTTGCCCTGGTTGCCATCGAAGGGCTTGGTGACGACCGGCAGGCCGATGTCATTGGCCGCCTGCCAGCCGGCATCGACGTCATCGACCACGACGCCGACCGGCACCGGCACGCCCGCCGCCCGCAATAGTTCCTTGGTGAGGTCCTTGTCCTGCGCGATGGATTCGGCGATTGCCGAGGTGCTGTCGATTTCCGCAGCCTGGATGCGCCGCTGCTTGCTGCCCCAGCCGAACTGGACGAGGCTGCCGCGCGTCAGGCGGCGATAGGGAATGTCGCGCGCCACGGCGGCATGGACGATCGAGCCGGTCGAGGGTCCGAGCCGCTCGTCCTCGTCGAGTTCGCGCAATTCGGCGACGGCCGCATCGAGTTCGAAGGGGACATCGGCCAGCGCGGCGCGGCACAAGGCTTCCGCCAGTTCGAGGGCGCGACGGCCAACGGCCTCCTCGGTGTATTCGACGATGACCTGGTAGAGACCGACCTCGGTGGTCGGTGCGGTGCGGCTGAAGGACACCGGGCAACCGGCCTGCGCCTGCAGGTTCAGGGTGGCGAATTGCAGGGCGTGGGCGATGGAGATCTCGCCTTCGTAACCGATCGGGCGCATCGCGCCGATAAGCGGGAAACGCGCCCGGATGCGGGCCTCAAAGCCCGGCAGGTGGCTGATGGCGCGCTCATTCTCGTCACAAAGCACCAGGGCCTGGATGGCGGTGTGGCGGGACCAGAGGTTGGGGCCGCGCAGGGCCCGAATGCGTGAAATTTCCATGATGTCTTACGGGTCAGGCAGCAGGTGCGATGCAAAAGGTTTCGATGCCGGCGCGGAGCAATTCGGGCACCAGGCCCAGGGCCCAGGCGGCGGCCAGCGCGGCGAGGACGGCGGTCTGGTGATCGCCATGGGCTTGCAGCAACGGAATCGCGGCGATCTCGACGAGCGGCGCTTCGAGCGAGGCAGCGGCCAGCACGATCTGGCCATCGCGAATCAGCAGGGCCCGCCCGCCCTTGCGGCGATGCTCGACGATGAGGGGCAGCGCGGCATCCCTGCCGAAGTAGATCACTTCGCCGTCACACAGCTCGGCCATTTCCACGACGGTGGGATCGTCGGCATTCAGCACGGCATGGCCGGAGGGCAGGACCACGTCGATCTGGGTGCGGAAGACCTTGTACAACTGGTCGGAATTCTCGATGCCCTGTTCGGGCAGCAAGACGTCGTTGTCGATGGCGGTAATCACACCGACCTGGCAGCGCTCATACACCAACCCCTCGCCGGCCATGGAACTCGGCGGATTCTCGATCACGGCGATATCGACAGCGCGGTTCATGAGCAGGCGGCGGGCCGGATCGAAATGCGCGCAATCGCCGGTTTCGACCTGGCGCTGGTCAAGGAACAGGCCGGTCGCGCAGGCCAGTCCGGTACGCTTGTCGGCCAACTGCGACAGGCGCGCGACGATCTGGGCGACGAGCGTCGTGTCGCGGCTGCCGGTGATGCCGACCACGGGGATGCAGCAGCTGTCGGTACCCGGGAACAGGTGATCGACGATCGCCTTGCCGACCGGACGCGGCTTGCCAATGGCCGGCTTGAGATGCATCAACAGGCTCGGGCCGGCATTCACCTCGACGATGGCGCCCCCCTGCGCTTCGAGCGGCTGGGAGATGTCCTTGGCGACCAGGTCGACGCCAGCGATATCGAGGCCGACGATCTTCGCGGCGAGGCAGGCGGCTTTGGCGACCTGCGGATGCACGTCGTCGGTGACGTCGAAGGCATGGTTGCCGGTGCGCTGGATGATGACTTCCTTGCCGGCCGGGGGGATGGATTCGGCGGTGTAGCCGTGGCGGGCGAGCTCCATCCGGGCGGCGGTATCGAGCCGGATCATGTTGAGCGGATGTTCCTCGGTCGTGCCACGGCGTGGATCGGTGTTGATCTGGGTGTCGATCAGCTGCTGGATGGTCGACTGGCCATCGCCGCTGATCGTGACCTGATCGCTCCGATTCGCGGCGACGAGCTTGCCACCCACCACGAGCAGACGGTGCTCGGCTCCGATGATTGAGCGCTCGACCATGACGCCGCTGCCCTCGTCCTCGGCCACGCCAAAGGCGGTTTCGATTTCCTCCTTGGTGTTCAGGTCGATGAAGACACCCCGGCCGTGGTTGCCGTCGTAGGGTTTGATGCACACCGGCAGACCGATGTCCTGCGCCGCTTCCCAGGCGTCGGCCGTGTCGTCGACCATGCGGCCTTCGGGCACCGGCACGCCGCACGGCGCCAGCAGCGACTTGGTCAGGTCCTTGTCGCGCGAAATGCTTTCCGCGATGGCGCCGGTCAGGTCGGTTTCGGCCGTCCAGATGCGGCGGCTTTTCGCGCCGTAGCCCAACTGCACGAGGTTGCCCTCGGACAGGCGGATCGCCGGGATGTCACGCGAATCGGCCGCATCGACGATCGAGGCGGTGCTGGGGCCGAGGCACTTGGAATCGGCGAGGTCGGTCAATTCCTCGATCACGGCCGCCACGTCGAAGGGCTTGTCCTCGATCGCCGCCATGACCAGGTCGCGGCCCGCATGCAGGGCCGCGAGCGTCACTTCGTCGTGCCAGGCCCGCACGATCACCTTGTAGTGGCCGCGCTGGGCCATCTCGCGCGCCTTGCCGAAGCCGCCGGGCATGCCGGCGAGGTTCTGCAGTTCGAGCGTGACGTGTTCGAGGATATGGCCGGGCCAGGTGCCCTCCTGCACGCGGCGCAGGAAACCGCCGCGCTCTTCGTAGCTGCAGCGATGCTCGATCAGCGAGGGCAGCCAGGAGGACAGGCGCTCGTAGAAACCGGGAATCGTGTTCGACGGGCAGTCTTCGAGTTCGCCAATGTCGACCCAGGCTTCGATGACCGGGCGGTAGGTCCACATGTTCGGACCACGCAGATGCACAAACTTCAGGAATTCGATGGATTTCATCTCGTAATAGGGTCAGGTGACACTTTTTGGCGAATAACGCGTTGAAACGCCAAAAGCTGACATCCTCCAAAAAAATAAAAGTCGGCGCTGGCGGGACGGCACGCATTATCATTCCTGCAGCGTGACCCACCCAATTCTTCTTCTTTGTGACCGCGACCGACACTTTACTCCAAGCGCCGCCTGAACATGGGGCCGCCCCGGCGCTGGCAACGCTGGAAATCGACCTCGATGCCCAGCTCGATTTCCGACTCAGCCAGATCGTCCTGACGCAGGGACGGTTGAGTGCCGGCGACCAGTCCTGGGACCTGACACCCGCCCTGACCCTCGCCCACTACGACCATGGGGGCATCGGCACGCTGGAGTTGTTCGACGACCAGCAGCGCCTGGCCCGCTGGCGCTACACCCTGAGTCGCAACCCGGCCGCGTTGCGCTTCGAGCGTGAGTTCAATCGCCAGCGCGACAGCATCGCCAGCGGACGTCCGCCGCCCCCCGCCGTCGCGGCCACCTGTCCGATCTGCCAGGGGCCCATTCCGCTGGACGAGGAAGATTGCCCGAACTGCGCACGCGAACTGCACACCCCCCCCTCGACCTGGACGCTGCTACGGCTCTGGCGCTTCGCCCATCCCTATCGCGGCATGCTGCTCGCCGGCTTCCTGCTGACGCTGGCCGCCACGGCCGCGACGCTGGTGCCGCCCTACCTGACCATGCCGCTGATGGACGACGTGCTGATTCCCTACCAGAACGGCAAGCCGATCGACGTCACGAAGGTCGCCTGGCTGCTCGGCGGCCTGCTCGGCGCCGCGTGCCTGGCCTGGGCGCTCGGCTGGGCGCGCACCTACATCCTCGCGCTGGTCTCCGAACGCATCGGCGCCGACCTGCGCACCACGACCTATGAGCACCTGATGCGGCTGTCGCTCGAATACTTCGGCGGCAAGCGCACCGGCGACCTGCTCGCACGCATCGGCACCGAGACGGACCGCATCAACGTGTTCCTCTCGCTGCACCTGCTCGATTTCGCCACCGACATCCTGATGATCGTGATGACCGCGCTCATCCTGTTCTCGATCAACCCCTGGCTGGCGCTGGTGACCCTGGTGCCGCTGCCGATCATCGGCTGGCTGATCCATATGGTGCGCGACAAGCTGCGCACCGGCTTCGAGCAGATCGACCGCGTCTGGGCCGAAGTCACCAACGTGCTGGCCGATACGATTCCCGGCATCCGCGTCGTCAAGGCGTTCGCACAGGAAGCCCGCGAAGCGGGACGCTTCCGCGATGCCAACAAGCACAACCTCGAGGTCAATGACCGCCTCAACCGCGTCTGGTCGCTGTTCGCGCCGACGGTCGGGCTGCTCACCGAGATCGGCGTCCTCGTCGTCTGGATCTTCGGCATCTGGCTCATCGCCCACGACAGCATCACGGTCGGCGTGCTCACCGCCTTCCTCGCCTACATCTCACGCTTCTATACGCGCCTCGACGCCATGAGCCGCATTGTGTCGACAACGCAGAAGGCCGCCGCTGGCGCCAAACGGATCTTCGACATCCTCGACCATGTCTCGAGCGTGCCGGATCCCGTCAAGCCGCAGACATTGCCGCCAGTCACGGGCGGCATCCGCATCGACAACGTGTATTTCCGCTACGGCAACCGCTCCATCCTGCGCGGCGTCGATCTCGACATCCAGCCCGGCGAGATGATCGGCCTCGTCGGTCACAGCGGTTCCGGCAAGAGCACGCTGGTCAACCTGATCTGCCGCTTCTACGACGTCAGCGAAGGCGGCATCAAGGTCGAAGGCGTCGACCTGCGCAGCGTCGCCGTCGCCGACTACCGCAAGCATATCGGCCTCGTGCTGCAGGAACCCTTCCTGTTCTTCGGTACCATCGCCGAGAACATCGCCTACGGCAAACCCGATGCGACGCGCGAGGAAATCGTCGCCGCGGCGCGCGCCGCCCATGCCCACGAATTCATCCTGCGCCAGCCCTTCGGCTACGACTCGCTGGTCGGCGAACGCGGCCAGTCGCTCTCCGGCGGCGAACGCCAGCGCATCTCGATCGCCCGCGCCCTGCTCATCGACCCGAAGATCCTGATCCTCGACGAGGCCACCTCGGCGGTCGATACCGAGACCGAGTTCGAAATCCAGAGTGCGCTCAACAACCTGATCCGCGGCCGTACCACGATCGCGATCGCGCACCGTCTCTCCACCCTGCGGCGCGCCGATCGCCTCGTCGTCATGGATCGCGGCAAGATCGTCGAGATCGGCAACCACGACGACCTCATGGCACGCGAGGGGCACTACTGGCGCCTCTACATGGCACAAAGCAAGCAGCTCGACGAACCACCGCCGCTGGGCGAAGTCACGGGACCGGACAAGGAAGTGGTGCCGGTGCTGCTGCCCGAACACAAGGCGGGAGAACGGGAGGTCGTCGCATGAGCCGCAAGCCCGTGACCACGGCCTTCTCGCTGACCCGCAACGCCTACGGCAAGCTCATCTACGTCGGCGCCGATGGCGTGTCCCATGAAGGCATCACCCCCGTGCGCGCCTTTGCGCTGACCGCCCCGGATCAGGGGCTCTCGCTGATCTCGGCCGAGGGCAAGGAACTCCAGTGGATCGATCGCCTCGATGAGGTGCCGGAGGACGCACGCACCCTGATCGTCGAGGAACTCGCCCAGCGCGAATTCATGCCCGTGATCCGGCGCATCGTCTCGGTCGGCAGTTTCGCCACGCCCAGCACCTGGCAGGTCGATACCGATCGCGGCCCGACCGAGCTGATCCTCAAGAGCGAGGACGACATCCGCCGCCTGAAGGGGGCAAATGGCACGCCGGCGCTGCTCATCGCCGACAGCAACGGCATCCACTTCCTGATCCGCGACCGCACCGCGCTCGACGCGCACAGCCAGAAGATCCTCAAGCGCTTCCTGTAAAAGTCAGCGCTGGCG
>CAZTWA010000056.1:10621-13390 GCA_964617225.1 uncultured Methyloversatilis sp. | reverse complement strand
GCTGTCGCGTATGAAGACCTTCGGCGACTTGACCAATCGCTTGCCCAGGTTTGCGTGCCAAGGCTGCAGGCGGCGAACCAGCAGCAGATCAACTAGCAAATCGAGATAGGAGGCGGCAGTCTTGGCATCCACGCCAAGATTGCGTGCCAGTTGCGCAGTATTGAGCAACCCACCCTGATTATGGGCCAGCATGATCCAGAAGCGCCGCAAGGTCTCGGCAGCAATGCGCGGTCCGAACTGGGGGATATCACGTTCCAGATAGGTGCGGATGAAGTTGAGACGCCAGCGGTGGCTGAGCGCATCGGTCCTGGCGAGCAGACTGGATGGGAAACCACCGCGCAGCCAGAGTTCGTCCTGAGGCAAGTCGCCGCTTTCCACCACCGAAAACGGCGTGAGTTCCAGATAGGCGATCCGACCAGCCAGACTTTCGCCCGATTGCTTCAGCAGATCCAGGGATGCCGAACCGAGCAGGAGATATTGCCCCGCATTGCGTCCGTTGCGGCGTGCCCTGTCGATCAGGCCCCGCAAGACAGGAAACAGACTGGGCACGCGATGCACTTCGTCGAGTATGACCAGTTTGTCCTGATGATCGGCAAGGTAGAGCTCAGGCTGGGCCAGCTTGTAACGATCCTCTTCGGATTCGAGATCGAGATAAAGAGCCTGGCTCTGTGCCGCGACCTCTAGCGCGAGGGTGGTTTTCCCTGTCTGGCGCGGCCCGAGCAGCGCGACGGCGGGAAACTCGTCGATGGCCTCGTTAAGGCGTGCAGTGAGATGGCGGCTAATCATCATTGCAATTATGGATTGTTATTACCATATTTGCAAGGTTAAATAAGCCATTTCCGTCCCGTCAGGGTCGAGTTTCAAGCGTTCAGCCGAGTTCGCGCGCCAGGATCGCGACGATGCGCTCGGCAGCCTTGCCATCCCAGAGATGCGGCCGGCGGCCCTGCTTGCCTTCTCCCCGCAGCACCTTGCGAGCCTCGGCGACGATCCGCGCCGGGTCGGTGCCGACCAGCACGTTGGTGCCCTCTTCGACCGTGATCGGCCGTTCGGTGTTTTCGCGGATGGTGATGCAAGGCACGCCAAGCGCGGTGGTTTCCTCCTGCAGGCCACCACTGTCGGTGAGCACCACCGCGGCGTCCTTCCAGACGTTCAGGAAGGCCATGTACGCCTGTGGGCCGACCAGCGTGATGTTCGGGCCGAGGTCGATGCCAAATTTTTCGAGGTTTCCACGCGTGCGCGGATGCACGGGGAACAGCAGGGGCAGTTCGTCGGCGATTTCCTTGAGCGCCCCGCCGATGCGCGCCATCATGTCGGCGCTATCGACGTTGCTCGGCCGGTGCAGCGTGATCACCCCATAGCGGGGATTCTGCTGCTTGAAGCCGGTAGTCTCGAACGCCGCGTCGGTTCGCGCCAGTTTGTCGGCCTGATAAAGCACGTTGTCGACCATCACATGGCCGACGTGGTGGATCGCGCTGTCCGGCTTGCCTTCGCGGCGCAGATGCTCGGTCCCGCTCGGCTCGGTGACAAAGAACCAGTCGGAGATGCTGTCGGTGACCAGACGGTTGATTTCTTCGGGCATGCTCATGTCGCCGCTGCGCAGGCCGGCCTCGACATGCGCCACGGGGATGTGCAGCTTCTTGGCGACGATCGAACAAGCCAACGTCGAATTGACGTCGCCGACGACCAGCACGGCATCCGGTTTGTTGGCCTGGCAGAGTTCCTCGAAGGCGGTCATGATCTTGGCGGTCTGCTGCGCGTGGCTGCCGCCCCCCGCGCCCATGAAGACGTCGGGCTGCGGGATGCCCAGTTCCTCGAAGAAGACGTCGTTCATCTCGCGGTCGTAGTGCTGGCCGGTGTGGATGATCTGGTAGTCGATGCCGCCATGCGCCTGCAGCGCGCGCACGATCGGGGCGATCTTCATGAAGTTGGGCCGGGCGCCGGCGACGAGGTAGAGGATGGGCATAAGTAGGTTCAGCTATTCATTGATTGATCTTTGTTCGTTTCTCATTCATGTAGCGCATCGATAGCGCGCTCAAGAATGACTCGATCGGCAATATCCTTGTCGCGCAGTGTTTGCTTCGTCTTGAGCAACCCTTCCAGGCTGACGGTTCGTATCGGAATTCCCTCGAGATCGATCACCTGCACATGTTGCTTCAAAGTCTCATAGGTTTCTCCGCAGGCACTGAGCATGATGTCAACGACGATCTCATCGACAACCCGGATGTTCTCTCCCTCTTCAAACCAGGCTGGGTCAATATCCTTTGCCGCGTGGTCAGGTAATACCATCAAGGCGGACTTGATCTTTTCCCCTGCAACATGATTCGCAGGGACCAGGAGGTCGATATCCGTAGTCGCCCTGTGGTAGCCATGGGCAAACAGTGCGTAGCCTCCGATTAGCAAATAGTCCACATGGCGATCGTTCAGCGCGGAAATCAGTGCCTTGAGATCTTCGAAGGTTGCGGGTCGGCTAAATCCAGTCAACTGATACGCTCCCGGGCCAACTGGACGATTAACTCGACAATACATTGCTCCTGCTGCCGATTGGCATCTTCATGGGTTTTGAAACGATAAACCCCCTTGGGAATGCGCGTCACATTGCCTCCAGGCAGTTTGTGTATTTCGTCATTGAATCGAGCGCCTTCGAGCAAGAGTTCCGGACTTGCTGTAGGAGTGATCTGCCGTTCGCTGCGATGGCCTACGATGCGCACTGCTGATTCCTCAGGAACGCATCGAACATCAGCAGCACCCAGATCGGCGTGCTGTGGTCGC
>CAZTWA010000056.1:2611-10521 GCA_964617225.1 uncultured Methyloversatilis sp. | reverse complement strand
TTCCTCAGGAACGCATCGAACATCAGCAGCACCCAGATCGGCGTGCTGTGGTCGCGCCGGCCGGATTCGTGCTGCTCGACAATCTGACGGATCGTATCGCGGTTGAACCAGCCGGTCTCGAGCATCGGACCGCCGAGCAATTCGTCGCGCACGCGCTGACGCAGCGGCCCGCGGAACCAGCGCGCCAGCGGCACGGCAAAGCCCATCTTCGGCCGGTACATGATGTCGTGCGGCAGATGCGGCTCCATCGCCTTCTTGAGCAGGAACTTGCTCTCGCCGCCCCGGATCTTCAACGCGGTCGGGAGGGACGCCAGCCATTCGACCAGCGGGTGGTCCATCAACGGCTCGCGCACTTCGAGCGAGTGCGCCATGCTGGCGCGATCGACCTTGGTGTTGATGTCGCCGATCAGGTAGGTGTGCAGGTCGATGTACTGGATCAGCGCAAGCGGATCGTCGGTGTCCGCCCGCGCCGCATGCCGTTCGAAGACCTGCTGGGCGCTGTAGCCGCCGAGCTGCGCCTTGAAGCTGTCACTGAAAATCTGGTTGCGCTGCCCGTTGCGGATGACGGACACGCTGTGGAAGTAGGCCTCGACCGCATTGCGCGCCAATGCCTCGAAGGTCGTCTTGGCCCGAAACATGCGCGGCGCCCAGTCGGCCTTGGGATAGAGTCGGCCGAGCATGCCGAAAAGCGGCCGGCGCAGACCGAGCGGCAGCGCGGCGCGCATCTTCTCTTCCATCAGATGCAAGGCATAGCGCCGATAACCCCCGAAGCTTTCGTCGCCGCCATCGCCGGACAAGGCGACGGTGACATGCCGCCGCGCGAGCTGGCAAACGCGATAGGTGGGGATCGCCGAGCTGTCGGCATAGGGTTCGTCGTAAAGCTTCGCCAGCGTGTCGATCAGATCGAAGTCGTCGCTCTCGACCCGGTCAACGAAGTGCCGGGTCTGGTAGCGATCGGCAACCTGCTGCGCAAAACGGGCCTCGTCGTAGGCCGGATCGGAGAACGAAATCGAGCAGGTATTGACCGGCTCGGTCGACAGGCCGGCCATCATCGCCACCACGGCGCTGGAATCGACGCCGCCGGAAAGGAAGGCGCCGAGCGGCACCTCGGAAATCATGCGCAGGCGGATCGACTCGGTGAGGCGCCGTTCGAGCTCATGGCAGGCCTCCTCGACACCCAACTGCTTGTCCAGGCTGAAGCGCACGTCCCAATACTCGCGCGGCGGGGGTAATGCCGTCTCGCCACGGCTGACTTTCAGCGTGCAGGCCGGCGGCAGCTTCTTCGCCTGCTTGAAGATGCAGCGCGGCTCGGCGACGTAACCGAGTGCGAAGTATTCCTCGACCGCCAGCGGATCGATGTCGCCCATGCCATGGGGGAAGCTGCCGTGGGCAAGGATGGATTTCAGCTCGGACCCGAACAGGAACGTGCCGTCGTCGAGCAGCGCGTAGAACAGCGGCTTGACGCCGAGCCGGTCGCGCGCGAGGAACAGCACATCCCGGTTCCGGTCCCACAACGCGAAGGCGAACATGCCGCGGAAGCGATCGACGCAGCGCTCGCCCCAGGCCTCCCAGGCATGGACGATGACCTCGGTATCGCTGCGCGTATGGAAGACATGGCCGAGCGACTGCAGTTCGGGAATCAGTTCCTGGTAGTTGTAGATCTCGCCGTTGAAGACGACGCAGACCGTCTGGTCTTCGTTGTAAAGCGGCTGCTGGCCGGTCGACAGATCGATGATCGACAGCCGCCGGTGCCCCAGGCCCACGCCGGGCTCGATGTGCAGCCCGCCTTCATCCGGCCCGCGGTGGAACTGTGATTCGTTCATGCGGTGCAGCACCGCGCGGTCGATCTCGCGTTTGCCTCGGGTGTCGAAAATGCCGGTAATGCCGCACATGGTCAGTTCAGGCCTTTGCCTTGCCGAAAGGGTTGATCACGCTGACGCCAGCGGGCTCGAAATGGCTCGTATTGCGAGTCACCACCGTCAAGCCATGAACCAGGGCCGTTGCCGCGATCAACAGGTCGGCGCCGTCATTGCCGAGTCGTGCGGACAAACGACCCCAGGAGCGGGCGATCGCGGGCGTGATCGCAAGAATTCTATCCGCATAGAGCGTCGTCAGGTTTTCGATCCATGCGGCCAGTTCTTCGGCGAACTCCGGGGCCGTGCCGCGTTGTTTTTCGATGCCTCGCTCGACCTCCCCGAGCGTAACGACGCTCAGGAACAACTGGCTATCCAGCTGGCCAGAAATCCAGCGCACCACGCCAGCATCCGGGCGCTTTTTTCGCAGTTCGGAAATGATGACCGTGTCGAGCAGAAACATCAGAGTTCCACGTCGCGCAACTTGATGGCTGACTTCTCGGAGCTTGCGCCACTGGATTTCGGGACCGCCAGCAGATGGGCGACGAAACCCGGCGCCGCGATGCGCGAACTTTGCTGAAGTTGCCGATAGGTCATTTCGGACAGCACGACCACGGCATCCCGGCCACGCCGGGTGACGTGCTGGGGCTCGCCCTGCAAGGCGGCTTCCACGACCTGGCTGAATTGCGCTTTTGCATCCTGCAACCGCCATTGCGACTTGTGCATCCTGATTCTCCGCATCCGTTAATCTAGTCTGATTATCTGACTAGTTAGCTTTCGTGTCAATTTGCAGGCTACGGTCGTACAGCCCCTGATAGGCACCAACCATCGCTTCCATGCTGAAGCGACGTTCGACTTCTGCCCTGCCCGACTGGCCCATCCTCCGCGTTTGATCCGGATCCGTGGCGCAAGCAATGATCGCGCGAGCCATGGCTTCCGGATCACTGGGTGGAACCAGCATCCCGGTTCGCCCATCAGCAACCAGTTCGGGATTGCCGCCGACCTGCGTGGCGATAACCGGCAAGCCGGCAGCCATGGCTTCGAGAATCGTGTTGGAGATGCCCTCGGCCAGCGAGGGCAGAACGAAGCAGTCGAGACTGCGCAGCACCTCGGGCACATCGTGGCGCTCGCCCGGCAGCCAGGCCAGGTCGGCAACCCCGGCGGCATCGAGCAGCGCTTGCGCCTCTGACCGGAGGGGTCCGTCGCCGATCATGACGAGCCGCAAGCGCGGCTTGAGTTCGGGTGCCTGCTCGAGCACACGGATGAAGGCGCGCGCCAGCAGGGTCTGGTCCTTGACGGTCTGCATGCGCCCCACCGTCCCGACCAGCCAGTGATCGGGGTGGCGAAACGGACAGCCTGCCAAAGTCAGCGCCGGCGAGACGGCACGATCGGCAGGATGAAATCGTGCAGCATCGACGCCGTTGTAGATCTGCGTCACCTTGCGCTGCGCAATGCCGACGCGACCAGTCAGATAGCCTTCCAGGTCGCGCGATAGCGCGATCCAATGGCTGACGAAGGGATTGTAGAAACGGCGCACCCACTGGTAGGTCTTGTTGGAGCCATCGAGGTCGCCGACATCGCGGCCATGCTCGCCGTGGATGCGCACCGGCACACCGGCGAGCCGCGCCGGCACGGTCACCTCCAGCGCAGCGAGGTTGCGGCTATGGACGATGGCAGGCTTGAGTTCGCGAAAGATGCGGACGAGGCGCGGGAACAGGCGATACAAATGGCCCGGCGGCTTGTTCAGGGCGATGCACTGCACGTCGTCGCGCTGGATGCGCCGCTGGAAATCGGTCACTTCGGTCAACGCGATGATCGCATGGCGGTAAGCACCGGCCGGCATGTGGTTGATCAGGTTGACGACGCCATTCTCCAGTCCACCGACGTCGAAGCGATAGAAGACGTGGGCTACGAGGGGATGCTGATCACTGGAAGAAGGCATGCGCCCAAATAGATTCAGATGTGCTCGATGTACCAGGCCATCGACTCCTGCAGTCCGGCATCGATCCGGTGGCTGGGCGCGTAGCCGAGCAACCGCTGCGCCTTGCCGATATCCGCAAGCGAATGGCGCACATCGCCGGCACGGAAGTCGCGATGGGTCGGCTGGAAATCACGCAGGTGCGGATAGCGTTCGGACAGGTGCTGGACCAGGAAGGCGCACAACGCGTTAAGCGAGGTGCGGTCGCCGACGGCCACGTTGTACACCTGGTTGGTCGCCTCGGGATCGTCTGCTACCGCCGCCAGCAGGTTCACCTGGATGGTGTTGGCGATGTAGCAGAAATCGCGGCTGGTTTCGCCGTCGCCGTTGATATGGACCGGCTGGTTGGCGATCATCGCGGCGATCCACTTGGGAATCACCGCCGCGTAGGCGCCGTTGGGGTCCTGCCGCTTGCCGAAGATGTTGAAGTAGCGCAGCCCGATGGTCCGGAAGCCATAGGTGCGCGCGAACACATCGGCATACAGTTCATTGACCAGCTTGGTGACGGCATAGGGCGACAGCGGCTTGCCGATCTTGTCCTCGACCTTGGGCAGGTCCGGATGATCGCCGTAGGTCGAGCTGCTCGCCGCATAGACAAAACGACTGACCTTGGCGTCGCGCGCGGCGACCAGCATGTTGAGGAAGCCGTCGATGTTCGACTGGTTGGTGGTGATCGGATCGTCGATCGAGCGCGGCACGCTGCCGAGCGCCGCCTGGTGCAGCACGTAATCCACCGGGAAGCTGGAACTGCCATGGTGCCACCCCATCGCCGCGCGGCAGGTGTCGAGGTCGCGAATGTCGCCTTCGATGAAGTGGAACAAGGCCTCCAGTTCCTCGCGCGGGCGCCCCTGCCAGGCAGGGGATTGGCTGGCATCCTCGACCGCCGCCGCCAGGTTATGGTGGTAGCCCGTGGCGAAGTTGTCGAGGCCGACCACGCGCTGGTTGAGCGCCAGCAGGGCTTCGAGCAGATTGCTGCCGATGAAGCCCGCGACGCCCGTGACCAGCCACGTGCGCGGATTGGCCTGCAGGCGTTCCTTCAGCGCCGCGTAATTTGGCGCCGCATTCTCCGCAGGCATCACACGCGCCACAGGCGGAAGCCTGCCTTGGCAACGACCTTGGGATCGTAGGCCGACTTGACATCGACGAACACGCCCTTGGGCTTGAGCTTGGCCGTCAGCTTCTTGAACGACATCCCGAGATACTGCGTGTGCGCGACGGCGGCGACGATGGCATCGGCCTTCTCGGGCAAGGCGTTCCACTTGACGAGATCGATGCCGTACTCGTGATGCGCTTCGGCCGGCTCGCCCAGTGGATCATGAACCGCGACATCGCAGCCGAAGGATTGCAGTTCCTTGACCAGGTCGGCGACCTTCGAATTGCGCAGGTCGGGGCAGTTTTCCTTGAAGGTCAGGCCGAGCACGATCACCTTGGCGCCCTTGACCATGCAGCCGTTGTTGATGAGGTTCTTGACGGTCTGTTGCGCCACCCAGGCCGCCATGTCGTCATTGATGCGGCGACCGGCAAGGATGACCTGCGGGTGGTAGCCGAGCATCTCGGCCTTGTGGGTCAGGTAGTAGGGATCGACGCCGATGCAGTGGCCGCCGACGAGGCCCGGCCGGAAGGGCAGGAAGTTCCACTTGGTGCCCGCCGCCTTCAGCACTTCGAGCGTGTCGATGCCAAGGCGATCGAAGATCAGTGCGAGCTCGTTCATCAAGGCGATGTTCAGGTCGCGCTGGGTGTTCTCGATGACCTTCGCGGCCTCGGCCACCTTCATGCTGCTGGCCTTGTGCACGCCGGCGGTGATCACCGAGGCGTACATCTTCTCGACGAACTTCGCGGTCGGCTCGTCGTCACCGGAAACGACCTTGACGATCTTGGTGATCGTGCGCTCCTTGTCGCCCGGGTTGACGCGCTCGGGCGAGTAGCCAACGTGGAAGTCCTTCATCCACTTCATGCCGGAATGCTTCTCGAGTAGCGGAATGCAGACCTCTTCCGTCGCGCCGGGATAGACCGTCGATTCATAGACGACGACGGCGCCCTTCTTCATGTATTTGCCCACGGTCGTCGAGGAGCCGACCAGCGGCGAGAAATCGGGAATATGACCGACATCGACCGGTGTCGGCACGGCGATGATGATGAAGTCGGCTTCGGCGATGGTGGCCGGATCGGTACTCATCGTGAGTTTGGTGGCCGCCTTGAGGTCCGCCGTGCTCACCTCGCCGGTGGGGTCGAAGAATTTCTTGTAGCTCGCGACCTTGGCTTCCGACAGGTCGTAGCCGATCGTCTTGTACTGCTTGCCGAACTCGACGGCCAGCGGCAGGCCGACATAGCCGAGGCCGACGACGGCGACGATGGTCTTGTTCGAGGATGATTTGGTTGCCATGATTCTCCCTTTCAATCAAATAAAGTGTTCTTTATTGCGCAGTATAGGCGGCCGTCAAAGTCAGCGCTGGCGGGACGGCGCCTCCGCCTCGACGAGCACGGCGGTAATCCGCCCGCCGGCCTGGGCAAGGTAATCGGCCAGCACGACATCCGCTTCCGGCTCTTGCGCATAGATGAAAACGGCGGCCGAAGCGTCGCCTCGGCCACTCAGCCGGGACAGCGCGAGCAGCACCTTGCCCAGCGCGTCGCTCGTGACGATGCGACCATTGATCCAGTACCCATGCCAGACCTTGAGCCGCAGGGGGTCGCCGCCCAGGTTGGCCGCATTGCTGCGCAAGGTGCCGCTGCGCAGGGCGACACCCTGTCCGCCGAGCGAGGCCTGGTGCTCGCCGCGACCGACCTGCGCCCATTCGCGGTCATTGCTTTTCACCAGCTCGTTCTGCGAACTGATCAGCTTGCGTTCGTAGTTCTGCTGGCGGTAGTAGGCGATGAAGACACCCACGCGCGCATCGCCCTTCGCCAGCGTGGCATCCAGGGTCGCCGACGGATTGGCGAAGGCCGGCGTCCAGCTGGCGAGCGGCGCGTCGATCAGCTGCCAGCCGTCGACCGCGAGCGGCTCGGCCACCAGCACCGGCGCGGGCAGTTGCGGCCCGGCATTCATGGCCCGTAGTGCGCCTTGGGGCACAGCCGCCAGTCCCAGCGCCAGCACGACGGCTCCGACCAGGCTTACAGCACTTTGTTCGGCCGATTGACCCGACGGTACCTCGACAAGCGGCGGTAGCGGGGCTTCGTGCTCGCGCCAGCGCATGCCGATCGCGAACATGATCATGATGACGATGCCGAAGAATACCCAGCCATAGATCAGGTGGTCGACCCCGACCGCGAGCGTGTTTCCCGAATAATGGCCCAGCATGACGATCATGTAGGCGCGCAGCCAGTTGGCGACCAGCGGCACGAGAATCGAAAAGCCGACAAAGATCAGGCGCCGCTTGAGCGACTGGTAGTTGAGGTAGGCATAGAGCGTGCCGACGACGATCGAGGCGATCAGGTAGCGCACGCCGCTGCAGGCTTCGACGACCGACCAGCGCCCGGAGGGAATGACGAAATGCAGGCCTTCCTGATAGACGGGAATGCCCGAGGCGCGCAGGCCCGCGACCGTGAACATCGCGGTCCACTCCATCAGCTTCGGCATGACGAATTCGCCGAAGGGCACTGCAAAGAAGAGGAAGCAAAGCGGGAAGGCGATGCGCCGGGCCGCGGTGATGCCGATCACCAGCGGGACGGCAAGCACCATCAGGCCGACCAGGGCGAACTGGGTCGCGGCATTGACGGCGGCCAGTTCGCCGAGCAACCAGCCAAAGGTGATGACCACAAAGGGCAAGGCCAGCCAGAGCGTCGGCCGGGGCGTTTCTCTTGCTATGGCATGGCGCTTTTCCCAGATCAGCCAGAGGGCGATCGGCGGCACGAGGATGGCATGGTTGAAGGTTTCGGAGCGCCACCAGATTTCGACCATGGCCTGCGCCGTGTCGAAATACAGGCCGATCAGCGCCAGCTCGACGATGAGGATCGCGGCGAAGGCGCGCTTCCATCCGAAAGTCAGTGCTGGCGGGACGGCGCCAGCCGGATCCGCCGGGTTGATGGGGACGGCATTCATGCGGATTTTTCTTCGAGGAAGCGGTCGATCAGGGCGAGATGGG
>CAZTWA010000056.1:0-2511 GCA_964617225.1 uncultured Methyloversatilis sp. | reverse complement strand
GGGTGAAAAGAACTCGGCATCGACGCCGTTGCCCATGGCATCGATTTGCCCCGCACATTCCGGGGCAGCATTCAAGAAGAGGTCGCGCTCCGCTTCCGTGACGAAAAATCCATGCTTTGCCCTTGCGGCGACAGAGCGCTCGAAAGCCAGCAGGCGCGCACCCTCGCGCCGGTAGAGCCAGGACAGCGGCCAGCGATGCGTTCCTGCGTACTGCGTCCATTTGGCGGAATCCATGTCGACGAAATCGACGAGCATGGGCAAGCTGGATTTTTCCGGCACATAGTCGGCCATGACGGAAGAGAAGATCACGGCATGGTCGATCGCCTGCGTGGCGCAGGTCCGTGCGACCCAGGCCTGCAGGCCGGCATCGCGGTAATACGGCAGGGACAACGCTTCGCCACTCAGCAACCCGCTCAGGCTGCGCAGCTTGGCCCAGCGCGGCGACAGGCGCGCCACATGCATGTCGACGCAGTAGCGTCTCACCTCATCGAGAAAAGCCGCGTCCGCCGGATCGTCGATGAAGGTGCCGAGGAAGAGCCGATGCCGCTGGGCCAGATGCTTCATCAGGTGGAAGGAGCGCACCTTGTCGCCCTTGTTGGGCGGATAGGGCAAGCGGTGGACGAGATACAGCAGGTTGGCCATGCCGTTCAGCCCAGGTTGCGCACGATCAGTGGCCCCAGCCGGTTAGCAACCCAGAGCGGCAGGCGGCGCCACGTGGCGATCAGCAGCTTGTACTTCGGATTGTTCGGATTGTTTTGCGGGATCGCATCGCGCTTGTAGAGCCGATATTCATAGTTGAGCGGCGTCGGCTCGAAGCCCCAGTTCTTCTTGAATGAATACGATCCCGAACCGACCTTGCTGCGGCCGTAGTCGAACACCTTGACGCCCCGCGCGCACGAGCGCCGCAGCAGTTCCCAGTACTTGAAGTCGTTCGCGGCCAGTTCGCGCGCCCGCTCGGCATCGCCGGCGTAGTACGGAAGGATCTCGTCGCGAAAATAGAAGCTCAGCACGCTGCTGACCGGAACGCCTGCGGCATCGACTACCGTCATCACTTCGCAATCCTGGCCGAACACCTGCAGCAACGTGTCGAAGTAACGCTTCGGCAAGGCCGGCGTCCCGTGGCGCCGCACATTGTCGGCATACAGGGCGAAGAAGCGCGTGGCATCCGGATCGATCGCCGAGCGCAGGCCGTGCTTGAAACTCTTGCGCACCATCGCGCGCTGCTTGCGCGGGATAGCCAGCATGTTCGCTTCCTCGTCCGGCAGGATTTGCTTGCGGAACGTGACGTAAAGGTCCTGCCGCGGCCAGTCCGGGTGGCGTGCCGCGATATTGCGGCACTCGAGGTGCTCGACGCCGCGCTCCTGCGCGATACGCTCGGCCTCGGCTTCGAGCGCTGCCGCGGCGTCTTCGGTTTTGGCGACGACGCCGCCATACACGGCGAACGGCAAAGCCACGAGCGAGTTGCCAAACAGCCGGCTGTCGATTTGCGCGAGGGGCAGCACGCCTTCGATCTGTCCATCGCGTTCCGCATACAGAAACCAGGTCCGGTGGCCGAACACATCGCGGATGATCGTTTGCCACTGCGCGCGATGGAAGAAGGTCGCTCCGGGTGCAGCAGCGACGAAGACTTCCCAGCGTGAAACAGCGTCCGCATCGTTGCTGTCGAGCCGGTGAATACTCAGATTGGATGCGTCTACCGGCATTGCAGCCCCATTACTGCGCCAGGAAGATGTCGTCCATCCGCCCCCAGCGGAAATCCTCGAGTAGCCGGGCCAACCGCTGCTCCATGCGATGGATATTGACGTAATGGCGGAAGCGCGTCTTGGCGCTGATGCCCGGAATGCGCGGCTGCTCGACGTCAATTTCCCAGGGATGAAAATAGAACACGGCCGACTGGCCGTCGCGGCGATTGACGTGATCGATCAGCCGGCGCGACACGGCATAGGGCATCAGGCGAAAATAGCCGCCGCCACTGGCGGGCCAGTTGCGATTGAAGGCACGCACGGTCGTCGGCGGTACTTCGAGCAATGCGGCATGAACCTGATAGGGGAAACGCGGCGCCTCGGGCATGCCGTAATGGTCATGACGCACCGGGTAGATGCTGGAACTGTAGCGATACCCCGCCTGAACCAGCGCTTCGCAGGCCCATTGCCGGTTGCTGCCGTCGATCGAGAAGCTCGGGGCGCGATAGCCCTTGACCTCGGCACCCGCGAGATCCTCGAGAATCCGCTTGGCCTCCGAAATATCCTTCAGAAAAGCTTCGGGGGACAACTGGTTCGCCCGCTCATGGCCGTAGCCGTGGCTGGCCAGTTCATGTCCGTTGCCGACGATGTCGCGCACAACAGCCGGATAGCGTTCGGCGATCCAGCCCAGCGTGAAGAACGTGGCCTTGACGCCCTGCCGATCGAGAAGCTCGAGAATGCGCGCGATGTTGCGCTCGACCCGGCATTCGCGCTGTTCCCAATCCGCCCGGTCGATGTAAGGCGCGAAGGCCGAAACCTGGAAGTAGTC
>CAZTWA010000055.1:10503-13493 GCA_964617225.1 uncultured Methyloversatilis sp. | reverse complement strand
TACCGTGCGCGAGTTGCTGGGGATTGTTGCCCGCGGCCGTTGCCGAGCCGAAGATTTCGATCATGCCGACGATGGTGCCGAACAAGCCCATCAGCGGACTGATCGATGCGATGGTGCCAAGGCTGGTCAGGAAACGCTCGAGTTCATGGGCGACCCCGCGCCCCGCTTCCTCGATGGATTCCTTGATGACTTCGCGCGACGCCCTGTCATTGCGCAGGCCGGCGGCGAAAACCCGGCCGAGCGGCGAATGCGCATCGAGCCGCTTGAGCAGGTCGTCGGTCACACCGCCCCGCCGGTATTCGGCGATCGTGCTTTGCAAGAGTCCCGGGGGCACGATCTTGGCACGCCGCAGCGTGGCAGAGCGCTCGATGATCAGCGCGACAGCGATGACCGATGCCGCCAACAGGAACCAGATCGGCCAGCCGGCCGCCTGAATGATTGAAAACACGTTCCACCCTCCGGGTCAATTCAAACTCAGGCGCACTTTACTACGAACGGCCGCCGAGCTTTGGGCGGCGTAAGGCGGAATTGCGCCGCTTTACGCCCTGTTGTCGCGGCTTGTGCGCGCCATGCCTGCCGGCTGCGCCGACTAAAATGCCCCATGGATTGCGCCCCCGACATCGCCACGACGCTCGCCGCCTGGCTGAGGCAGTTTGACCTGCCCGCCACCCGTCCGGGTGCCGTCTCGCCGGCGCCGACTTTCGCGACTGTCGCCGCACCCGCTGACCTCACGGTCAGCCTCGGCGCCCTCGCGGCGCTGGCCGCTGAAGCGCTGGCCCGGGAACGCACGCTGTCGATCGTCACCGCCGACGACAGCCTGCTGCCCGAAATCTCCAACGCCCTCGACTTGCAGCTGCGGCCGCTGTGCCTCGTGCTGCCGGGGGCCGACTACGCACGAAATATCGCGCTGCGCGCCACGCTGTCGCTCCTGAAAAGCCGTCTGACGCGCGCCGCGACGGATAGCGACGGTCCCGCCTGGTCGGCGATGCGCGCGCGCTTGCAGGCAGATGACGCGCTCTGGCGCAGCAGCCTCGCCTGGATGACGCGCGGCCTCGACCGCGAAGCGCCGCCTGATGGCGTCCTCGACCTGTTTCCGGTCCGAATCGGGCCGGCGCCGATTGCACGACAACCCGCCCAGCCGACCGACTGGGTTGTGCTGCTGCAATCCGGACAGCTGCCCACAGCCCTATGCACCGCCTGGCCTGGGACCCGGCGCACCGTGCTGCTGTCGCTCCATGCCGCCAGCGGCAAGACAGCGATCGCACCCGTGGATGAGACGATCCGGCTGCGTGCCGAGCTCGACGTACTCGGACAGGAATTGGCGGAAATGGAACTCGAGCTCGCCACCGCGCAGGGTGAGGTCGCCGCATTCACCGCGCGCTACCACGAACAGATCGCCGGCCGCATGACGGAACTCGACCGCATCCATGCCGATCTGGCCCAGGCGCGGATGCAGCGCGCGCCCGAGGACGCCGGCCTGAAACAGAGCGCACAACAGGCACGGGCACGCGCCGAACAATCGCAACGAGAAAGCCGCGCTTATGAAACGCGCGAAGCCCAAGCCACCGCGACCCGCTTCGCCCCGGGCGACGACCTGAAGAAACGCTTCCGCCAGCTGGCACAGAAGATCCACCCCGACCGCGCCAGCAACGAGGATGATCGCGCCTGGCGCACCCAGCTGATGAGCGAAGCCAACCGCGCCTATCGTGCCGGCGATGAGGCCGCGCTCGAGGAAGTGCTCGCCCTCTGGCTTGAAGGACAGGGGGGCGTACGGGACAACACGGCCGGTGCCGTCTCGCCAGCACTGACTTCCACGACGGTTGCCGCGCTCAATGCGCAACTGGCGGCGATCCGCCAGCGCATCGCTACGATTGCCGCAGAACTGGACCGACTTTACGGATCGAAGCTGTACGAGTTGTTCGCCGCCGCCCGCATGGCCACGCGCCAGGGCCGCGACCTGCTCGATGAAATGGCCCGGCGCCTTGACCTGCAGATCGAGCAGGCGCAGGCCGAACTCGACAAGCTCGGCTAGAGGCTGATCTCCAGGCCTTCCCGCGCGAGCAGCACCGTGCAACCCGGGTCAGGATGGCGCGCCAGCGCTTCCGCGAACACTTTTTCCAGATCGTCGTCGCTGCGCGTCGGTTCGTGGTGGGTACAGAGCAAACGCTTGGCGCCGATGCGTTTTGCCATGGCAATCGCCGTATCGAAGGTTCCGTGGCCCCAGCCGATCTTCTGCGGATATTCGGCCTGCGTGTAGGCCGCATCGACAATCAGCAGATCCACCGGACCGATGGCCGCGTCCAGTTCGGCCTGACGCTGCTCGATCATCGTCTGGTATTCGGCGTAGCCCTCGTCCTCCGGCGCGTAGATATTCAGCCACGGTTCATGGTCACCGGTGAAGAACACCGATTTGCCATTGCACTCGACCCGATAGCCGAGGTCGGTGACGGGATGATTCATCAGCACCGGCGTCACGGTCGCATCGCCGATGGTCACGTGTTCGCCCACCGTCAGCGTCTCGTACTCGATGCCGGCCTTCAGCTCCGCTTCGCGGATCGGGAAATAGCTGTACTGCAACTGCACGTTCATCACCTGCTCGATGCCCTGCATCGACACGAGGTCGAAGGCGCCGTGGATGCGCACCCTGTTACCCGGAATGTAGAGCGGCACGAAGAACGGCAAGCCCTGGATATGGTCCCAGTGCGTGTGGGTAATGAAGATGTTGGCCTGCACGGGCAGGCGCGCGAGCAGGCCCTGCGCCAGCGGAAAGATGCCGGTACCCGCGTCGAGGATGATCAGGCTGTCGTCGTCGCTGCGCACCTCGATGCAGGTCGTGTTGCCGCCGTAGCGCACGGTGCGCGGTCCCGGCGAGGGGATCGAACCGCGCACGCCCCACATCTTCACCTTCATCGCCTATCCCTCCGCGCCGATCTGCGCGAACGCCTGCGCATCTTCGACGTGCTTGTTCAGGTCGCCGAGCGAAGCGACGA
>CAZTWA010000055.1:0-10403 GCA_964617225.1 uncultured Methyloversatilis sp. | reverse complement strand
GTTTCCGCGACATACAACGGGATGCCCTGGTCGGCCGTCCGGTTCAGCGCCAGGATGAACTCGGCCGCCATGAACTGGGCGAACACCACCTTGCCGAAATCGTGCAGCAGACCGGCGACATAGCAGTCGCCGGGGTCGGCTTCCGAACGCGCATATTTTTCGCAGAGCATGCGCGCCACCGAGCCCACCGTCAGCGAATGCAGCAGGTAGCGCTGGATGTCGAAACCGGTCGTGGTGAAGCGCGGCAGGATGCCGACGGCCGCGAACGACAGCGCAAGGTTCTTGATGGTGTTGATGCCGAGATAGACGACCGACTGGCCGACCGAGCTGATCTTGTTGGGCAGGCCGTAGTAAGCCGAATTGATGACGCGCAGGATCTTCATCGTCATCACCGGGTCTTTCTCGACCACGCCTACCAGGCTTTTGGGCAGGCAGTTGATGTTGCGCGTCATCTCGAGGATCGTCTGCACGCTCTTCGGAAAGGCGGGCATGCGATCGACGGCCGTGGTCAGCCTGCGCTCGAGTTCCGGAGTCAACTGGGGCATTGCCTGCTACCAGTAATGATGATGACCCGGTCGATTATAGGGGGCGAACCCCCAGACTGGGCTAGCGGGCGGCAACGCGCTCGTAATAGCGGGCCCGATACAGCAGGCGACGCTTCTCCTCCGTCTCGGTGAAGCCGCTGCGGTCGTGCAGGACGTTATTCGAGACCAGCCCCATGCCCGGTTCGAGCCGGCCGTGGAACGTCCAGGCCGTCGGCGTCGCGAGGATGCGCTCGAGCGCCGTGCGCGCCGCCACCGCATCCTCCTTCCAGGCGATGCTCACGGTACGCGCCGTGTAGCGCATGTGCAGCGTGCCATCAGCGTTCACCGAGAATACCGGCCCGGGCTGTGCCGCGCGCGCCACGCCCTGATCATCGGTACGCGGTGGAATCGTCATCGCATCGGCTGCAGACAAGGCCCGAATGAAGTCAGGATTCTCATCGCGCAGCAGGAGGTAGGCGATCTCGTGGTCAAGCAGCTGGTTCGTGCCGCCCGTCGCCCCACTCTGCACGCAATGCAGCAGCAGGCCGCGAATCGTGTGCTCGGGCGTGTTGTAGTAGCCGTCGGTGTGCCAGCGGATCGGCTTGTCGGTATAGGGAATGAATTCCTTGCGTTCGCCACGCTGCTCGGCACCCGTGACGGAAATCGGCGAGATGCCGTCGTTGTCGGTGAGCCAGTGGCCATCGAGCGTCTGCATGCCCAGTTGCGTGCCGAGCCGGCGCGGAATTTCCTTGTCCGGATCGGTGCCGGTCTTGCTCACATAGATCGCCATGTTGCAGCGATTGTTGAGCTCGACGAGGCTGGCGCGCTCAGCCGGCTTGAGCTGGCGCGGATCATCCAGTGTCACGATGATGTCCTCCAGACGCCGCGGGGACGTGTCGAGTTTCATCTCGCGCCACTGGGCATAGGCGCGCGTATCGTTCAGGTCAAAGGGACCCGGCATGAAATGATTCCTTTTAGTCGATCGAGCCGCGCAGGTCCTGCCGGCGCTGGCTGTGGGCCTGGTCTGGATCAAATAATCCGGCCAGGGTTTTTTCCAGCATCTTCAGGGCTTCCGGTGCCTCGATGTCCATCGCCTGATCAACGACCCAGAGCTTGTCCTTCTCCGGCAGCACGTCGCGCAGGCAGGCGGCGAAGAAGCGCTTGAAACCGAAATCCGGCCCCTTCTCGTCATAGTCGAACTCGGCGTACTCGGCGGCACGGCGGTTGAACAAATCGATGAAATGCCGCTGCGACTCGCCCGGTATGGCTTCGCCCAGCAGCATGATGTTGTTTTCCTCGATAAAGCGGCCGATGTTCTTTGCCAACACCGTCGTAAATTCCACGCGGTCACCCTCTTCCAACTCGCGATAGGCAATGCGGTCGGCGGACACGGCAAGAAACACCAGGAACTCGCAGACGAAGTCGAAATATTGGCGCCCGGCATCGATGTCGTAGTCGGCCTTGCGCATGCGCTTGATCGATTCGATGGCGAGCTTCCATGCCAGCACGGCCACGACCGAGGCCAGCGTCGCGGCAGAACGCTGGCCCTGGGCGTGGAACTTGGTCTTGAGGCGGATGGCCATGGTCTAGTGCCGTCCCGCCAGCGCTGACTTTCGCCCGGTATTAATAGCCACCTTTGCCCTTCGGCTGGGGCAGGCCGCCAATGCGACAGCCCTGCTTGGCCGCACCGCCATCCGGGAACAGGTCAAACATCAGCTTGGCATCAGCCTCGGGCATGTCTGCCTCGTCCTGCAGGCCCTTGATCAGGTTGCGCGCATTGGGCGTATGGCCGTCTTCCTTGTACTTCTCGCGCAGGTAGTTGATGATCTTCCAGTGCTGATCGGTCAGCTCGAGGGCTTCGGCTTCGGCAAACGCCTTCACCGCCTCCTCGCTGTAGTCCGGCTCCAGCAGGTAGCCGTAATCATCGACTTCTTTTTCTTCACCGTTAATGACGATACCCATGATTTCCTCCTTGGCTATGAGTTGAGAAGAATTGTGTGGATCATTTTATCTATAGTGCCCCGTCCGACGGGTTCGACTTGTGCGGCATGAAGATACCGCAGCCGCGCTTGCGCTCGACACCCAGTCCATGCGCCAGCAAGCGCTGCGTTGCCGCCTCGTTCAGTCCCATGACCATCAGGCTAAACCCGTGCAAGGTTCCCTGCGCCGTACGGGTCGTCTGGCGCCTGCCACAGACCACCGAATGCGGCGAGAGCGCGAGTTCGGCCAAGCCAGCCTGGCAAGCCGCGAAAAACCGGCCCTCATCCGGCAGGTCCGCTTGGTCCCCGTCGAACGTGACAAATCTTGAGTACAACACTGGGGTATGCGGCACGGCCTTTTCGGTCGCCTTGCCTACCTCAACGGTGGCGTCGGCCAGATTGAGGCTGGCGCCTGTCAATGCCTGCGCGGCGGCAATGCGTTCCAGCGGCAGGCGGAGGCTGAGCTGCGATCGACGCGAGAGATACCATTCCCCCCTTCCGGGACTCAGTCCATACAGCGGGTGAACCCCGGCCAGCGCCTCATCCGCCAGCCAAGGCAACACCTCTCGCAACGCATCCCACAGGGGATCCGCGTAATCGAATGGAACGCTCCGGCCCTGTAGCGCAAACTGGAGATCGACCACCTCAGGGCTCGTCACAAGCGCGCCCATCACCATCGGTAAGGTCCTGATTTTCCGCGGCATCGATCTGTTTCCGCGACCAGACGGCCATGATCTCGGCCCAGCGTCCTGCCGTGACCGGATCGATATCGAATATCGTGAAACGTCGATGCTCGCGAATGCGCAACCGCAGGAAGGGCACCCCGCCGGCCTCGAACTCAATCTGCTGCAATTCGATTTCCTGGTTGCCCACGGGCACACGAAACTTGTCTAGGCTGGTAATCTTGTCCACGGTCGGATCGGCTGGGTTGCCAAAGTAGAGAATGCTAATAAGTAAGGATGGACTATCGCACTGCAAGCTGCGGGGGACTATCACCATGTCGGGGTCCCCACCCTACTCCATTCGGGTAGGTTCACCTAACCCCACGAATGAGGTTATTCTACCTGCCGGAGGTATGGTGCGCAGGATGATGCCGAGCTGATAATCTACAAAAATCGGAATCCGACGCGCGCCACGCGATCAACGTTCCCAACAGTCACCTAAGAGGAGATAACATGGCCAAACAGCCTCACGCTACCCCTTTGCTTGACCAACTCGAGTCCGGCCCTTGGCCTAGTTTTGTTACGGGCTTGAAGCGTCTCGCGAAGGACAAGGATTACGTCGTCGATTTGCTCGGCCACCTCGAGCACTCTTACAAGACCCGCAAGGGCTATTGGAAGGGTGGTACGGTCGGTGTCATGGGTTACGGCGGTGGCGTCATCCCCCGCTTTACGGAAATCAAGGATGACAAAGGCGCACCGCAATTTTCGGATGCCGCCGAATTCCACACCATCCGCATCATGCCCGCGCCCGGTATGCACTACGATACCGACACGCTGCGCAAGATGTGCGATATCTGGGAAAAGTACGGTTCCGGCCTGATCGCCCTGCATGGCCAGTCGGGCGACATCATGTTCCAGGGCTGCACCACCGAGAATGTGCAGAAAGCCTGGGATGAGATCAATGAAATGGGCTTCGACATGGGTGGCGCCGGTCCGGCCGTCCGTACCGCGATGTCCTGCGTTGGCGCCGCGCGTTGCGAGCAGTCCTGCTACGACGAAGCCAAGGCTCACCAGCTGATCATCAACCAGTTCCTCGACGACATCCATCGTCCGGCGCTGCCCTACAAGTTCAAGTTCAAGTTCTCCGGTTGCGGCAACGACTGCATGAACTCGATCCAGCGCGCCGACATGGCCGTGATCGGTACGTGGCGCGACAACATGAACACCGACGATGCACTCGGCAAGAAGTGGTTCGCCAAGCATGGTCTGAACGAGCTGATCAATGACGTCATCAACATGTGCCCGACCCGTGCCCTGCAAATGAAGGACACCAAGGACGTGCGCAAGGACGCCCATGTCTCCGCCGTCGCCCTGAACGACACCCAGTCGCTCGAAATCGACAACAAGGATTGCGTGCGCTGCATGCACTGCATCAACGTCATGACCGGCGCGCTCGCTCCGGGCAATGACAAGGGTGCTTCCATCCTCGTTGGCGGTCACAGCCACCTGAAGATTGGCGCCACGCTGGGCACGGTCATCATCCCCTTCATCGACCTCAAGAAGGAAGAGGGCTACGACCAACTCGTCGAACTGGCGCAGACCATCATCGACTTCTTCGCCGAAAACGCTCTGGAGCATGAGCGCACCGGTGAGATGATCGAACGCATCGGCTTGGCCAACTTCCTCGAAGGCATTGGTGTGGAAGTCGACGCGAACATGGTCACCTGCCCGCGCTCGAATCCCTACGTCAATACTGGCGGCTGGGACGAAGAGGTCGCCAGGCTCCAGGCCAAGAAGGCGGCAGCCTAAGCATTTTTCACGTTTGACCGGTACCGGTTCTTCCCTGAACCGGTATCCGGCCAAGCTGAAAACCCTATTCTGATAGCGACAATTCATCAAGATTACTGCGGAGACGATTCATGGCTCAACCTCAAATGCGCAAGCCAGTCGAGTACTTCCTGGACAACAAGAAATACCTCCACCCGAAGCTCGCGGCCAACTATGGCACCTGGAAATATCACGACCGTCCGCGTCCCGGCGTCCTGCATCACGTCGCCAAGAGCGGCGATGAAGTCTGGTCCGTGCGTGCCGGTACCGCCCGTCAGATGGACGTTTTCACGATCCGCCTGCTCTGCGACATCGCCGACAAGTTCGCCGAAGGCCGCGTCCGCTTCACCATCCGTTCCAACATCGAATACATCGTCTCCGACGAGAAGAAGGTTGACCCGCTAATCGCCGAACTCGAGAAGCATGGCTTCCCGGTCGGTGGCACCGGCAACTCCGTATCGATGGTCGCCCACACCCAGGGCTGGCTGCACTGCGACATCCCCGGCACCGACGCCTCCGGCGTGGTCAAGTCGATGATGGATGCCCTGTTCGACGACTTCAAGAAGGAAGAGATGCCCAACCGCGTGCGTCTCTCGACCTCCTGCTGCGAAATCAACTGCGGCGGCCAGGCCGACATCGCCGTGGTCATCCAGCACACCAAGCCGCCGAAAATCAACCACGACATGGTTGCCAACGTCTGCGAGCGTCCGACCGTCGTCGCCCGTTGCCCGGTCGCGGCGATCCGTCCCGCGCTGGTGAATGGCAAGCCCTCGCTCGAAGTCGATGAGAAGAAGTGCATCTGCTGCGGCGCCTGCTATCCCCCCTGCCCCCCGATGCAGATCAACGACCCCGAGCACTCCAAGCTCGCGATCTGGGTTGGCGGCAAGAACTCCAACGCCCGCAGCAAGCCGGCCTTCCACAAGATGGTCGCCGCTGGCCTGCCCAACAACGCGCCGCGCTGGCCCGAAGTCAACGCCATCGTCAAGAACATCCTCGACACCTACAAGGCTGACGCCCGTCCGTGGGAGCGCATGGCCGACTGGATCGAGCGCATTGGCTGGCCGCGCTTCTTCGAGAAGACGGGTCTGCCCTTCACCAAGTACATGATCGACGATTGGCGCGGCAGCCGTTACAACCTCAACGCCTCCGCTCACATCCGCTTCTAAGGATCACGACACAATGAAGTTTGCCATTCTTATCAGCGAGGGTCCTTACACGCACCAGGCTTCCGATACCGCCTTCCAATTCGCGAAGGCAGTATTGGCGCGTGGTCACGAGATCTTCCGCGTGTTTTTCTATCATGACGGCGTGAATAACGCCACGCGTCTGACCACGCCGCCCCAGGACGACCGCAACATCGTCGACCGCTGGTCCAAGCTGGCCGTGGGCAGCGAACTCGACATGGTGGTCTGCGTCGCCGCGGCGCAACGCCGCGGCATCGTCGATGACGGCGAGATGAAGCGTAACGGCAAGGACGCCACCAACCTGGCGCCCGGTTTCCGCATCTCCGGCCTTGGTCAGTTGATCGAAGCCGGTATCCAGGCCGACCGTCTGGTCGTGTTCGGCGACTAAGGGGGCCCAGATGACTACCAAGAAATTCATGATGGTCAATCGCAAGGCACCCTACGGCACGATCTACGCCTGGGAAGCCCTGGAAGTGGTATTGATTGCGGCTGCCTTCGAACAGGATGTTTCGCTGGCCTTTCTCGATGATGGCGTGTATCAGTTGAAGAAGGGTCACCAGACCAAGGGCATCGAAGTCAAGGCGTTCGAAAAGACCTGGGGTGCACTGGAAGACTATGACGTGACCAAGCTCTACGTCGCCCAGGAGTCACTGGCCGAGCGCGGCCTCACGGCTGATGACCTGGCAGTGCCTGTCGAAGTGCTCTCCCGTGCCGATATCGGCAAGATCATGGAAGAGCAAGACGTTCTCCTGTCGTTCTGAGGAAATCAACATGCTGCATATCATCAATAAATCCCCTTACGACCGTCCCGCGCTTGATTCGGCGCTCGCCACCGGCGAAGGCGCGATCCTGCTCATCGAAGACGGTGTCTATGCTGTCGTCAAGGGCGGCGCTGAAGAGAGCAAGATCAAGGGCGCCTCAGGCAAATTCAAGTTCTATGCCCTGAACGTCGATCTTGATGCACGCGGGATTGCTGACCGCGTGATGGACGGCGTCACCGTCGTCGATTACGGCGGCTTCGTCGATCTTGTCGCAGAGAACAAAACCTGCCAATCCTGGCTGTAATGCGCCAGCTATAACCGAATCACAATCAATCAACTAGGAGACACACATGGGTACGATCGAAGTTAATGGCAAGAACTACGAAACCGACGAAGAAGGCTATCTGGTCAATCTCGGCGAATGGGATGAGGACGTTGCCAAGTACCTGGCGCAACAAGAAGGCGTCAACCTGACCGAGCAGCACTGGGAAGTCATCAACTTCCTGCGTGACTACTACAACGAGTTCCAGATCGCCCCGGCCGTCCGCGTGCTGACCAAGGCGATCGGCAAGAAGCTCGGCGCCGACAAGGGCAACAGCCAGTACCTGTATGAGCTGTTCCCCTACGGCCCGGCCAAGCAGGCGTGCAAGATCGCCGGCCTGCCGAAGCCGACCGGCTGCGTCTAAATCGGTTGTAAAGCGCGGCGGGAGGGACTGATGCCGTCCCGCCAGCGCTGACTTTCGCAGCGTTGCCGGCAGGCCATGGAGGTAAGCTTGGCTTGACGCAGGTTTCGTTGCGCCTTTGATTGCTGTGTTCGCTGTGGTGCATCGTCCATGACTCTGTTCTTCGCGATCCTGTTCTACCTCGCCTTCGTCCTATTTGTCGTCGGCCTGGCCTACAAGATCTACGACTTCGCCCGCACACCGGCGCCACTGTCGATACCTACGACACCGGCCCCGACCACCAATACGGGCGTCGCCTTTCGCATGGCCCGCGAAGTCGTGTTCTTCGAAAGCCTGTTCAAGGGCAACCTGTGGATCTGGCTGTTCGGCTGGCTGTTCCACATGGGGCTGTTCCTCGTGCTGGTACGCCACCTGCGCTACTTCATCGAACCGGTCCCGATGTGGCTCGCCTTTCTGCAGCCCTTTGGCAAATACGCCGCATTCATGATGGTCGCAGGCCTGGGCGGCCTCTGGGCACGCCGCTTCCTCGTCGAGCGCATCCGCTATATCTCGACCCCTTCCGATCACCTGATGCTCGCGCTGCTGGTCGGCATCGGCATCACAGGCATCGGCATGACCTTCGTGATGCATACCGACATCGTCGCGGTCAAGGCCTTCTTCCTCGGCTTGATGGTTTTCGATTTCCAGCCGCTACCGGCCCATCCGGCCCTGTTTGTGCACCTGCTCCTTGTCGCGCTGCTGATGATCATCTTCCCCTTCAGCAAGCTGCTGCATGCCCCGGGCGTTTTCTTCAGCCCGACCCGAAACCAGGCAGACAACCCGCGTGAATCGCGCCATCTGGCGCCGTGGGCCGCCCAGATCGAGAAGAACTGACATGGCCGACCTACCGTTTCAGATTCCGAAATACCGCGAGTATCCCGAAGTACCGGCGATCAAAGCCGGTGCGATGGCCCACTCGCATCCGCACGTCGCCAACGAAAAGATCCAGGATGCCCTCGGCTACCACACCAAGCTGGACGAGGACTGGCAGGTCACGCACGACAAGGCGATTGGCAAGTTCGGCGAGTTGCTGGGCAAATACCGTTCGCTCAAGGTGTTCATGGACGCCTGCGTCCATTGTGGCGCCTGTACTGACAAGTGCCACTACTTCATCGGCACCAACGACCCGAAGAATATGCCCGTCGCGCGCCAGGAACTGATGCGCTCGGTCTACCGTCGCTACTTCACGCTCCCCGGCAAGATGTTTCCCAGTCTGGTCGGTGCCAAGGACCTGACGAAGGAACTGCTGGACGAGTGGTATACCTACTTCTGGCAATGCTCGGAATGCCGTCGCTGCTCCGTGTTCTGCCCCTACGGCATCGACACGGCCGAAGTCACCATGGCGGCGCGCAGCATTCTCGACACCGTCGGTTACGGCCAGAAATACACCAACGAGATCCTCGGCAAGGTCAACAAGATCGGCAACAACCTCGGCCTGCCGGGACCCGCGCTTGAAAACACGCTCGAAGGCCTCGAGGAAGACATCAAGGATGACACCGGCGTCGACGTCAAGTATCCGCTCGACGTCCAGGGTGCCGAAGTGCTGCTGGTCACGCCGTCCGCCGACTTCTTCGCCGAACCGCACATCGAGAGCCTGATTGGCTACGGCAAGGTCTTCCACGCCGCCGGCATCAGCTGGACGCTTTCTTCCTACGCGTCGGAAGCCGGCAACTTCGGTCTGTTCGACGGCGACTACGAAATGATGCGCAAGGTGGCGCAGCGTGTCCGCAAGGCGGCCCTTGAACTCGGTGTGAAGCGCATTGTCGTGGGCGAATGCGGCCACGCCTGGCGCGTCGCCTATGCTTTCTGGAACACCCTGAGCGGTCTCGGCGCCGGAGCCAACGATCCGTTCGCCATCGAATTGCAAAAGCAGCTCGATCCGCGCTACAAGCAGCCCTCGCATATCTGCGAGTTCACCTGGGACCTCATCCAGCAAGGACGCCTGCAGTTCGACAAGGAAGCCAACGACAGCCGCATCATCACCTTCCATGATTCCTGCAACGTCGCGCGTGCTTCGCGCATGGGCGACTATCCCGGCGGCCAGTTCGAGATTCCGCGCAACATCATCAAGACCGTGGCGAACAAGTTCGTCGACATGTCGCCGGAAACGATCCGCGAAGTGACCTTCTGCTGCGGCGGCGGCGGCGGCATCCTGACTGATGAACTCGTCGAAGCACGCATCAAGGGGGCCTTCCCGCGCATGGAAGCCCTGCAAGAGGTGGTCGACAAGCATGGCGTCAATTTCATGGCCACCATCTGCGCGATCTGCAAGGCGCAGTTCACCAAGGTTCTTCCTTATTACGGGTTCAACATGCGACTGGTTGGAGGAGTTCACCAGTTGGTTAGCACCGCGATACGCCTCGGCAACGAGCAATAACTAGTAAACGAACGCATTTTTACGGAGACGACGATGTCAGCGACCCCCGATACCCAAACTGAAAAGTTGACCTTCCGCATGTACAAGGACGGTGAACAGCCCGATTCCTACAAGCGGATGCAGGAAAAGATCTTCCAGGCTGGCTGGTCCTACAAGTGCCCGACCTATATCCAGTCGACCCCGCCCTGCCAGGGCTCCTGCCCGTCCGGCGAGGACATCCGCGGCTACCTGAATATCGTGCGCGGCATCGAGAAGCCGCCGGTGGGTGCCGATGGCAAGCCGACCATGACCTGGCAGGAATATGCCTGGCGTCGCCTGACCGAAGCCAACCCGCTGCCCGCCGTCATGGGCCGCGTCTGCCCGGCGC
>CAZTWA010000054.1:0-13496 GCA_964617225.1 uncultured Methyloversatilis sp. | reverse complement strand
AAGCAGACCGTCATCGACAACGGCAACGTTTTCGCCGTGCTGGTGGATGCCGTACGCGTCTGCTCGCTCGGGCAGATTTCCACCGCGCTTTACGAGGTCGGAGGGCAATACCGGCGCAGCATGTAGCCGTGATTTCAGCTATTCTTGCTCCACGAATCCCTGGGAGGGAGATTTCTTGAAATTCGCGAGATTGCTGCTGGCCGGGTTAGCCGCTTGTGCGTGGCTTTCCCTGGCCGCGTTCGCTGCCGATGCGCCCGCAGGCAAGAAGTGGGTCGTGGCCTTTGCGCAGGACACCATGGCGAACGACTGGCGCGCGGCCCAGGTGCGCGACTTGCAGACCGCGTTCGCCGCGCATCCCGAGGTCGAATTCATCTTTACCGATGCCAACGGCGACACGGCACGCCAGGTCCAGGACATTGAAAAGCTCGCCGCGCTGGGCGTGGATGTACTGATCACCAGCCCGCGCGATGCCGAGCTGATGCGCGAGCCGATCGCCCGCGTCCATCGCAAGGGCATCCCGGTGATTCTGCTGTCGCGACGCGTGAATGGCGACGAGTTTACGCAGTTCATCGCGGCCGACAACAAGGCCATCGGCCGCGCGGCCGCGCGCTACCTTGCCAATGAACTGAAGGGCAAGGGCCGCATCCTGATGTTGCAAGGCGTGCCGACCGCCAGCTCGGCGATCGATCGCACGGCGGGCTTCAACGAGGCCCTGAAGCAGCATCCCGGCCTCAAGGTGGTGGCGGTGAAGCCGGCCGATTATTTGCGGGCACAAGCCATCCAGCGCATCGAGGAAGCGTTGGCCGAAAAACTGCAATTCGATGCGATCTACAGCCAATCGGACAGCATGGCACTGGGCGCCATCCTCGCGTTGAAAAAATCCGGGCGCGATACGGCCAGGATTCCGATCACCGGCATTGATTACATCAGCGAAGCGCGCGAGGCGATCCGCAGCGGGGCGCTCAACGCGAGCTTCACCTATCCGACCTTCGGCAAGGAAGGGGCAGCGGCGACAATGAAGCTGCTGCGCGGCGGCAAGCCCGACAAGAAGGAAGTGCTGGTCGAGTCGGTCGCCGTCACGCGCAAGAACGTCGACAAGGTTGCGCCAATTTTCTAGCCATGGGCCCATCCTCCCTCGCGCGGCAGCTGCTTGCCTTCTGGCTGGTGACGGCAATCGCCTTGCTGTTGTTGGTGAGCATTGCCTTTTATGTCCTGCGGGGGGTACAGCTCGAACGGTTGACGCAGCGGCAGTACGAGCTGGGGGCCGCGCAACTCGACGAAGAACTGACGCGCTCCGGCAAGCAACTCGCCGAGGCGGGCAAGGCGCTGACCGGCAATGCCAGCCTGCAGGCCAGCCTCAGCCTGTTCCACAATTACTACGACGCCAGCGCTGGCCGCCCCGAAATCTTCGATCCCCCCGCGCGGCAGCTGGCCGAGTTGCTGGCCGAGACGGCGCGCGCCACCAACGCAGACTGGATCCTCGTGACGGGACGCCCGGGGCCGATCGCCGCCCATGCCGCCGGTACGAAGCTTTTCTGGTCGCGCAGGAGCGGCGAAACAATTCTTTTGGCGGCGCAAAGCAGCACGACGAGTTATGGTCCGGCGGCATCGTTCAGCGACCTGGCCGCGCTCGACGGGCATGGCGCCGTGCTGCAGCTGACGGCCTGTCCGCTGGGTGCGGGCGTGGCCATGCGCTGGGAGGATGAGATCAGCCTGCCCGGGACCGGCCCGATTGGCCGCTTGTCACTCGGCCATTGCCTCATGCAGGGCCGGATCAACGACTTGCAGGCTCGGCTGGGCCTGGCGCTGGTGATCGATATGGCCGGTCAGCTCCAGTCAGCGGGCACGCCGCCGGTTGCGCTGCCGGCGGGGGCAGCGGAGGGACCTGCCGACGGCCGCAACTGGCTGGGTGCGGCACAGTCCGTGACGATCAACGGGCTCGCCGGCGTGCGCATGCAGGCGCGTTTGGCGGATGGTCGCCCGGTGGTGTTTGCGTTGGCCGCGACGGACCGGGCGAAGGATGAGGCGGGACTCACCTTCCTCGGGGCGGCCCTGCTCAGCCTGGTGGCGATTACCCTGCTGGTGATGACCCTCGGCTTCATCTACCTGCGACGCCATCTGTTGCTGCCGATCGAAAAACTCATGGCGGGCGCCGATCAGTTGCGCCTGGGGCGCTACGCGCCCGTCGAGGGCGTCGCCGCCGACAACGAATTGGGCACGCTGGCCGGGACATTCAACGACATGACCCAGCGTATCCGCCAGCGCGAGGCCGACCTGACGCGCCACCGCGACGAGCTCGAGCAGCAGGTGAATGCCCGCACGGCGGAATTCTTCAGCGCCATGATCACCGCCAACGAGGCCAACCTGGCCAAGAGCGCCTTCCTCGCGAACATGAGCCACGAGATCCGCACGCCGCTCAACGCGATCACCGGCATGGTGCACCTGATGCGGCGATCGGGCGTCAACGCGCAACAAGCCAACCGGCTCGACAAGATCGAGACGGCCGGCAATCACCTGCTCGAGATCATCAACACCATCCTCGACCTGTCGAAGATCGAGTCCGGGAAGTTCGTCCTCGAGCGCACCGAGCTGCGCCTCGACATCCTCCTGACGAACGTCGTGTCGATCCTGCAGGATCGCGCACAGGGAAAGGGACTCCCGCTACAGGTGGCGAGCGAGCCGATCACGCTGCCCCTCGTGGGCGATGCCACCCGCCTGCAACAGGCCTTGCTCAACTACGTGGCCAATGCCATCAAGTTCACCGAAACCGGCAGCATCGTCCTGCGTGCCGACGTCGTCGAGGAAACCCCGGAGAACGTGCTGGTCCGCTTCGAAGTGACCGACACCGGCATCGGCATCGATCCGGAGGCCGTGCCGCGCCTGTTCTCGGCATTCGAGCAGGTCGACAACAGCGCGACCCGCAAGTATGGCGGGACGGGGCTGGGGCTCGCCATCACCAAGCGCTTCGCGGAGCTGATGGGGGGCGAAGTCGGCGTCGCCAGCAGCCCCGGTGCGGGCAGCACGTTCTGGTTCACCGCGCGGCTGGAAAAGGCCGCGGCGCCTGCCGTCGCGGTGCCGGCAGCGGGCGAAACGTCAGAACACCGGCTCAAGCAGGATCATGCCGGACGCCGCCTCCTGCTGGTCGAGGACGAGATCATCAACCGCGAAGTCAGCCTCGGCCTGCTCGAAGAAGTCGGGCTGCGGGTGGATGTCGCTGAGGATGGCGTCGTGGCGGTCGACCTCGCGGGCCGGAACGACTACGACGTGATCCTGATGGACATGCAGATGCCGCGCATGGACGGGTTGGAGGCGACCCGGCGCATCCGGCAGATGAACCGGCGCATGCCGATCATCGCGATGACCGCGAATGCCTTCGCCGAAGACCGCGCACGTTGCGTCGAGGCCGGCATGGACGATTTCATGGCCAAGCCGGTCGATCCCGACGTCCTGTTCGACATCCTGCTCAAGTGGTTCGCGCGGCGGGAGTGAAAGTCAGTCCTGGCTGGACGGCACGGCGCTGAGCCGCCACTCGCCCTCGCCGGTGAGTTCGAGGACTTGGCGATGGAATTTCAGGATGGCGGCATGGTGGCTGACGCTGACCGGTGTGGCCCCGGCCTCCATCAGTTCGCGGTAGAGATGCGCCTCGTTGGTGGCATCGAGGGCGCTCGTGGCTTCGTCCAGCACCACGTAGCGCGGCCGGCTGATCAGCACGCGCGCGAAGGCGAGGCGCTGCTGCTCGCCGAACGACAGTACCTTCTCCCAGTCGCGCTCGGCATCGAGGCCACCGAAGCGCTCGGCCAGGTCGGGCAGGCGCACGCGGTTCAGCAGGCCCAGCAGTTCGGCATCGTTGATCTCGCGGGCGGTGTTCGGATAAAGCAACTGGCTGCGTAGCGAGCCGAGGATCATGTAGGGCTGTTGCGGCAGGAAGAGGATGGCGTCCTGCGGCGGATGGACGATCCGGCCGCTGCCGCGATACCAGAGTCCGGCGAGGGCGCGCAGCAGGGAACTCTTGCCGGTGCCGCTTTCGCCGCAGATCACCACGCCCTCGCCCGGGGGGATCGTCAGGGACAGGTCCTTCACCAGCATGCGCTCGCCGCCCGGCGTCAGCAGCGTCAGGTGTTCCAGCGCGAGCGTCGGGCCTTCCGCCAACTCGATCAACCCCTTGCCCGCCGTGCCGGCCCCGGGTGTGATGGCGAGCGTGCGCGCGAAGGTGTTGAGCCGGTCGATGCCGGCCGCGAAGCGGCTGAGCCCCTCGAAGTTTTCGATGATCACCGAGATCGCCGCCAGCACGGCAGCGAATGCCCCGCCCGCCATAACCGCCTTGCCGACCTCCAGTTCGCCGGACAGCACGTCGGCGGCAATGATGGCGCTGGGCAGGACGATGGTCAGCAGGCTGTAGGCGTACTGGAAGAAATTGAGGAACAGCTGCGTGCGGATCAGCCGGTTGAAGTTCTCGAAGGCCGCCGCGAAGCGCCGCCGCGCCTGCTGCGATTCCTGCGCCTCACCGCGGTAGAAGGCAATCGGCTCGGCGTTCTCGCGGATGCGCACCATGCCGAACCGGAAATCCGCCTCGCGACGCAGCTGCATGAAGTTCAGCCCGAGCAGGGGCCTGCCAAAAACCACCAGCGTCACCGTGGTGCCGAAGATGGCATACACGACGAGGAAGTAGACGAGGATGTGCGAGATCGACCAGAGCACCGCGCTGAAGGCCACCAGTTGCATGAAGGCGCCGGCGAAGATCAGCAGGTAGTAGAGCGAGCGCTGGGTGAAGGTATTGATGTCCTCGGCAATGCGCTGGTCCGGGTTGTCGATGGCGGGATTCGCGTTCAGTTCGTAATAGTGGCGCTGCGCGAAATAGCTATCGAGGAAGCGGTGCGTCAGCCAGCGGCGCCAGTGGATGCCGAGCTTGTCGCGCACGAAGTAGTAGAAGGCATAGATCGGCACGGCGACCAGCAGCAGCGTGAGGCAATAGCGGATGGCGGTCCAGAAGCGCTCTTCCTGTCGCGCTGCCAGAGCCGAGGTGAACTCGCCCGTCTGCTCGTTGAACAAGACGGCGAAGCGTGCCTGCGCCAGCAGCATCAGGACCAGCAGCACCAGCAGGGTCCACGCCTTGACCTTCTCCTCATGGCGCCAGTAGGGCGTCGCGATGGCCCAGAAGCGATACCAGAGGTGCGTGTCGAAGGTTTTCACGGAAAGTCAGCGCTGGCAGGACGGCAATGACTATATGCCCACTCTACTCTCGAACCGGCCGTCGCGATCAACGGGCTGGGTCAGACGATCGAGTGCTTCCTGCGCGATGCGCGGGCTGCGTCAGTCGTGAATGTTGGCTAACAAGTAAAACGGGCAGGACACTCGATCGAATGTCCTGCCCGGAAAGTCAGCGCCGGCGGGACGGCACCTGTCGTTTTAGGCGGACGCCTTGATGCGTGCGACCAGTGCGGTGGCGAATTCCAGCGTACTGGCATTGCCCCCGAGGTCGCCGGTGCGGATGTTGTCTTCGTTGAGCGTCGCGTCGATGGCGACGCGCAGGCGGTTGCCGAGATCGACGCGGCCGATGTGGTCGAGCATCATCGCAGCGGCGAGCATCAGCGCGATCGGGTTGGCGATGCCCTGGCCGGCGATGTCGGGCGCCGAGCCATGCACGGCCTCGAAGATCGCGGCGTTGTCGCCGATGTTGGCGCCGGGCGCCATGCCCAGGCCACCGACGAGGCCGGCGATCTCGTCGGAGAGGATGTCGCCGAACAGGTTGGTTGTCACCAGCACGTCGAACTGCCAGGGGTTCATCACCAGCTTCATCGCGCAGGCGTCGACAATGACTTCCTCGAAGGCGATCTGGTCCTTGTACTCGGCTTCGTAGATCTGGCGCGCAGTTTCGAGGAAGATGCCAGTCAGCGCCTTCATGATGTTGGCCTTGTGCACCACCGTGACCTTCTTGCGCTTCTTCTTGATCGCGTAGTCGAAGGCGAAGTGCACGATGTGCCGGCAGCCCTGGCGGGTGTTGATGCCGGTCGACATGCCCACCGCGTGCGGGTCGCCGTCGATCGGGATGAAGTGCTCGTAACCCATGTACAAGCCTTCGTTGTTCTCGCGCACCATCACCAGGTCGATGTTCTCGTAGCGCCCGCCGGGAATGATCGTGTGCGCGGGGCGCAGGTTGGCGTAGAGCTTGAATTCCTCGCGCAGGCGCACGTTCGACGAGCGGTAGCCGCCGCCGATCGGCGTTTCGAGCGGACCTTTGAGCGCCAGCTTGGTCTTGCGGATGCTGTTGAGGCAGGCGGGCGGCAGCGGGTCACCGCAGGACGCGACACCGGCCGCGCCGGCGACCTGGCGGTCCCAGACGAAGGGCGCGCCGAGCGCGTCGAGCGCCATCAGGGTCGCCGCGGTGATTTCCGGTCCGATGCCGTCACCGGGAATCAGTGTGGCGGGGATGGGCCCGCTGCCCGAATACGAAGTCGTTGCCATGCCGTTATTCACTCCACGTGATGTTGATTATCCCGGCGCTTCCGGCGGCCGGTGCGTTTTGCGCGCATTCTAACCCTGCCTTCCCGATGGTGCTGCCGAGTCGGCTAATATATAACCTAAGTATGAATTGCCAATTATGACAAATGAACTAGAAAAGCGCATAATGTGCCTACTTCAGTCGCAGGAGACTTCCATGCGCACCCGATTCGTCATCTTCTTCCTCAGCCTGTTCGCCCTGGCACTCCCGGCGTTCGGCCAGCAGCCGACCCTCACCCTCAGCACCAACAACACCCCGATGGATCGCAAGGCCCTCGACCAGTTGTCGCAGGAGGCCTTTCGGCGGATCGGGGTGAGCTTCAAGCTCGTCAGCCTGCCATCTGAGCGCTCCCTGCAATCCGCCAACCTGGGCGAGGTCGATGGCGAAGGGCTGCGTATCGCCGGGCTGGGCAGCCAGTATCCCAACCTGATCCAGGTGCCGGAACGCTTCATCGGCATCAGCTTCGTCGCCTTCGCGCGCGATGCGTCGATTCGCCTCGACCAGGGCTGGGAGAGCCTCAAGCCCTACAGTGTCGCCTTCATCACTGGCTGGAAGATGTTCGAGGCGAATGCCGCCGGCGCGCGGGTCATCAACAAGGTCGACAAGCCCGAGCAGATGTTCCAGATGCTCGCCAGCGAGCGGGTTGATCTCGTCCTCTACACGCGTGCGGATGGCGTCGTGCTTGTGCGCCAGTTGGGCTTGTCGTCCGTCGTGCCGCTGGCGCCGGCCCTCAAGGATGTCGACATGTATCTCTATCTGAACAAGAAGCACGAGGCGCTGGTACCGCGCCTGGCCAAGGCGCTCAAGGACATGAAGGCGGATGGCACTTACCAGCGGATCATGGCATCGATCAATGCCGAGTAACGCTTCACCCACAACGCCGCGGCAGACGGCCTTCCTCGGCCTGGGCAGCCGGCTGGCCCGCCGCTTGCTGCTCTGGGCAATGCTGATCGGGGCGGTGGGCACGCTGCTGGTGTCCAGCCTCGAAGGGCTGCATGCCTATCGGCAGCGCGCGACCTACGTCGAGAATTACCTCAAGTCGATCGGCGACTTCACCGCACCCGCGCTGGCGAAAAGTGCCTGGGCTTTCGACCAGGAGCAGATCGAGGTCCAGCTCAAGGGCTATGTGCAACTGCCCGAGGTGACGGCGGTGCGGCTCAGCCTGAAAGGCGCGGAGGAACTGCGCTTCGGGAAGCAGGGTGCCACCGGCGAGCAGGTGGAACATTCCCTGCCGCTGATCCATGTCCAGGAAGGGCGGCAACACTATCTGGGCACGCTGACGCTGACCAAGGACCTCGGCGAAGAGCATGCCGGGATGATCCGGCAGGGGCTGTTCAACTTCCTCGGCAATGGCCTTGTGATCCTGTCGATCATCATCGTCTGCCTGCTGATCTATCAGGCCATCGTGACGCGCCGCCTGATCGGCATCGGAGAAGAATTGCGCAGCGTCACGGCCGACGATTTGCGCCATGCCGCGCCGCAGGAATTGCTGCAGTCGTCCGCGGTAACGTACCCGGACGAACTCGACGATCTTGCCCATGCGGTCCTCGTCCTCAAGGCAACCGGCAGCCATGCGCTCCGGGAATCCGATCGCCGTTTCGCGTTGCTGCACAGCCTCATGGCTGCCATTCCCGATCTCGTCTGGGTCAAGGATCCCGAAGGCGTGTATCTGGCCTGCAACCCCGTGTTCGAGCGCCTTTACGGCCACAAGGAAAGCGAGATCGTCGGCAAGTCCGACTACGACTTCGTGGATCGCGACCTGGCGGATTTCTTCCGGGGCAAGGACCGCGCCGCGGCCGCCGCGGGGCGGCCGACCACGAACGAAGAGTGGCTGACCTTTGCCGCCGATGGCTATCGTGGTCTCTTCGAAACAACCAAGGTGCCGATGTTCGACCCGGACGGCAAGCTCATCGGCGTGCTCGGGATCGCCCACGACATCACGACGACACGTGCGACGCAGGAAGAGCTGGCGCGGCACCGCGACAATCTGGAACACATGGTCAGCGCGCGCACCAGCGAGTTGAATATCGCCGTTGAAGAGCTCGCGATGGCGAAGGAGGTCGCCGAGGCCGCCAACCAGGCGAAGAGCGCCTTCCTCGCGAACATGTCGCACGAGATTCGCACGCCGCTTAACGCCATCACAGGCATGGCCCACCTGATGCGACGCGGCGGTGTCACCCCGCAGCAGGGGGAACGGCTCGACAAGATCGACACGGCCGGGCGCCATCTGCTGGAAATCATCAACGCGGTGCTCGACCTGTCGAAGATCGAGGCCGGCAAGTTCGTCCTCGAGGAAGCCGAAGTCCAGGTCGATGCCATCCTCGGCAATGTCGTTTCGATGATGCAGGAACGCGCACGTGCCAAGGGCCTCAAGCTCCTTGTCGAGGCAGCGCCGTTGCCTGCCCGCCTGCTGGGCGACCCGACGCGCATCCAGCAGGGTCTGCTCAACTATGCAACCAACGCCGTGAAGTTTACCGATCAGGGCAGCATCACCCTGCGCACGCGGGTGATGGCGGAAAATCCGGACAGCCTGCTGGTCCGTTTCGAAGTGGCCGACACGGGCATCGGGATTCCCGCCGAAGCCCTGCCGCGCCTGTTCACCAACTTCGAGCAGGCCGACAACACCACCACGCGGCGCTACGGCGGCACGGGCCTGGGCCTGGCGATCACCCGGAAGCTCGCCCAACTGATGGGCGGCGATGCCGGCGTGATCAGCACGCCGGGCGACGGCAGCGTGTTCTGGTTTACCGTGCGCCTGAAACAGCAGCTTGCCGACAAGCCTGCGGCGGAGAACGCGCAGGACATGGACGGGCTGGAAGCGCACCTCCGCGCCGCCCATGCCGGCCGCCGCGTGCTGCTCGTGGAAGACGAACCCATCAACCGCGAGGTGAGCCAGAATTTCCTCGAGACCGTCGGGCTGGCAGTGGATGTCGCCGAGGAGGGACTGACCGCCGTCGAGAAGGCGAGCCGGCAACGCTATGACCTGATCCTCATGGACATGCAGATGCCGAAGCTGGACGGCCTCGAGGCAGCGCGCCGCATCCGTCAGCGCCCCGACGGGCAGGGCGTGCCGATCATCGCGATGACGGCGAATGCCTTTGCCGACGACCGGGCCCGCTGCCTTGCGGCGGGCATGAACGATTTCATCGCCAAGCCGGTCGATCCGGACACGCTCTATGCGATGCTGCTGAAGTGGCTGGGCCGCTGAAAGTCAGCGCTGGCGGGACGGCAGGCTGCCTGTAGAATTCGTGTTGCGACGCATCAACCCCTCAAAGCAACGCATTCCATGGCACACATTTCGATCTACGATTCGACGCTGCGCGACGGCGCGCAGGCCCAGGGCATCTCCTATTCGGTCGAGGACAAGCTCAAGATCGTCGAGCGGCTCGACGCGCTCGGCGTCACCTACATCGAAGCCGGCAACCCCGGCTCGAACCCGAAGGACCTCGAGTTCTTCGCCCGCGCCGGCGCACTCAAGCTGGCGCATGCCCGGCTGATCGCCTTCGGCGCGACGCGCAAGGTCGGCAAGCGCGTCGATGACGACGCCAACGTCCAGTCGCTGCTCAAGGCGGGCACGCCGGCCATCGCCATCTTCGGCAAGAGCTGGGATTACCAGGCGCTGGAGATCCTGCGCACCACGCTCGACGAGAACCTGCGCATGATCGGCGACACGGTGCACTACCTCAAGCGCCACGGCAAGGAGGTCGTGTTCGATGCCGAACATTTCTTCGACGGCTACAAGGACAATGCCGACTACGCGCTGAAGACGCTGGAAGCGGCCGTCGCGGCCGGTGCCGATTGCGTCTGCCTTTGCGACACCAACGGCGGCTCGTTTCCCGACGAGATCTTCGAGATCACCCGCACGGTCTGCACGCAGTTCCCCAACGTCGCGGTCGGCATCCATTGCCACAACGACAGCGAGATGGCGGTGGCCAACTCGATCCGCGCGGTGCAGGCCGGCGCGACGCAGGTGCAGGGCACCATCAACGGATTGGGCGAGCGCTGCGGCAACGCCAATCTCTGCTCGATCATCCCGAACCTCCAGCTCAAGCTCGGCTACAGCTGCATTCCCGAGCGCGCGATGCAGCACCTGACCGGCGTGGCACGTTCGGTCAGCGAGATCGCCAACATGCCGCACAACGAAAAAGCGCCCTACGTCGGCGGCCATGCCTTCGCGCACAAGGGCGGCATGCACATCGATGCGGTGGTGAAGAACCCCATCTCCTACGAGCACATCAACCCGGAACTCGTCGGCAACAGCCGCCGCGTGCTGATGTCCGAGGTGGCGGGGCGCAGCACGCTGCTGGCGCGCATCAACGCGATCGACCCGACGCTTTCCAAGGATTCGCCCGAGACGCGCAAGATCATCGACAAGCTCAAGGAACTCGAACACGAGGGTTACCAGTTCGAGGCGGCCGAAAGCTCCTTCGACCTCGTCGTGCGCAAGATGCTCGGCCGCTACACGCCGAGCTTCGAACTCGTCGAGTTCAAGGTCATCGTCAACGAGCCTTCGGTCAATGACGTCAATTCATCGGTGATCATCAAGGTCCGCGTCGGCGACCAGGAAGTGCTCACCGTAGCGGAAGGCGACGGCCCGGTGAATGCGCTCGACAAGGCCGTGCGCAAGGCGCTCGAGCGCGTCTATCCGACCATCGGCGAAGTGCGCCTCACCGACTACAAGGTGCGCGTGCTCGATTCCGACAAGGCCTCGGCCGCCAAGGTGCGCGTGCTGATCGAATCGACCGACGCGCGCAACGGGGAAAACTGGACCACCATCGGCGTATCCACCGACATCATCAACGCCTCGTGGCAGGCGCTGGTCGATTCGATCGAGGTCAAGCTGCTGCGCGACCAGGAAAGGCTGAGCACAGCCGCCTGAGTACGGGCATGCCGCCCGCGGCGACTACATGACCTGCGCGAGATAGGCGCCCAGGCGTCCGTCGGCGGTGAGGATGTGCTCGGTCAGCCAGCGCTCCAGAAACATGATGTGCTCGTCCGCGACGGCCTTGTCCGCGCGCAGGAGTTCCTGTTGCAGTTCCTGGGCGCTTTGGATCAGGTCGCGGTGCTCGGCCTTGTGTTCCGCCATCGCCGGGTAGCGATGCTTCAACATCAGCCGTTCCTCGTGGCTGAAGTGCCAGACCGTGCAGTTGATCAATTCCTCCAGCGCCGCCGCGAGGTATTCGGGGGATTCCCCCTCCTGCACGGCGTGGTTGAGGATATTGAAAATGCCGACCAGCTTGCGGTGATCCTCGTCGATCTCGTCGATCCCGACGCTGAGGATTTCGCCCCACACGATATCTTTCACGATGTTTCTCCCTGCAACAATGGCTTCCCTCGCAGTCATTGTAGCCCTCGCCGAGTGTCTAGAATCGTGCCATGAACATCGAAAGAATCAAGGTCGTGCGTCGATGAGCTTCGCCACCTGGTGGTTGTATGTCGCGATGGTCTTCGTGGTCTCCGCGACGCCCGGCCCGAACATGCTGCTGGTCATGGTCAGCGGCGCGCGCCATGGCTTCCGCGCGGCCGTGGCGACCATGGCCGGCTGCCTGACCGCGCTGCTCGGCATGCTGAGCCTCTCTGCCGCCGGGCTTAGCGCCCTCCTGCTCGCCTTCCCGGCGGTCTTCGACGTCCTGCGGCTCGCCGGCGCGGCCTATCTCGCCTGGCTGGGCATCCAGCTCTGGCGCGCGCCGGTGACGCCCGCCGTCACCCCCGACGCCGCGGAGCCGCCGCACAGCACCGCGGCATCGCGTTTCAGGCAGGGCTTCATGGTCGCGGCGAGCAACCCGAAAGCCATCCTCTTCGCCGCCGCCTTCTTCCCGCAGTTCATCAGCCCCGACCATCCGCAACTGCCGCAGTTCGTCATCCTGCTGCTCACCTTCGTCGTCATCGAGGTCAGCTGGTACGCGATCTATGCCGCCGGTGGGCAGCGCATCTCGGCCGCCCTGCGCATCCCCTCCGTGCTGAAACTGTTCAATCGCGTCACCGGCGGCGTATTCGTCGGCTTCGCCCTGCTGATGGCCGATATCCGCAAGTAACGCATGAAAGATTGAACGCCGCATCATCGCGCCGGAGGCAATGTGAAACCCCAATTCGTTCTGAATGTACAGAGGTCGGCCGAGGACTCCTTTGCCTCCGGCCTTTACTGTGCCGAAAGCGTCGTTCTGGCCGTGGCCGACGAGCTGGGGATCGAGTCCGAACTGCTGCCGAAAGTCGCCACCGCTTTCTGCAGCGGCATGGGGCGCATGTGCGGGACGTGCGGTGCACTCTCCGGCGCGATCATGGGCATTGGCCTCGCGCTGGGACGCTCGGAACCCGGTCAGTCCGTCCAGCCATCCTACGAGGCAACGCAACGCCTCATTCGCGAGTTCGAGCAGGAATTCGGCGGCCGGGATTGTCACGTGTTGCTGGGGTGCGACCTCAACACCCCGGAGGGGCAAACACAATTTCGCGAGCAACGCCTGGGCGAGCGCTGCGCCCAATACACGGGCAAGGCCGCAGAAATTGCCGCGCGCATCATCAGCGAAACCACTGGCCACAAAAAATAACTGCCGCATGCCGGATCACCGGGAAACGCATCGCTGGCTGCGCCCTGTGCTGTGGGTCGCGGGGACGCTCGCGCCGCGCATCAAGCGCATCGCCATCGCGACCATGGTGCTCACCGCCGGCTTCTCGATCTGGTTCTTCACCGAAGCGCAGTGCCTGCAGGGCCTTGTGCTCGGCGCCATGCTGGTCTGCGCTATTGTCGTGAGGCGATTGCCGTCTCGCAAAAGCTGACTTTCAGTCAGTAAGTTTGCTCAGAAAGTCGGCGCCTGAAGCCGCGAGTAGCGGAGGGGGCCCCCGCTGAAGCGGGGGCGTAGCGACCACGAGTGGCGCCGGGACGGCAGGAACCGGCCATGACCGGCCATAGAGGATGTGTCTCGAAAGCAGTCGTTCCATGAAGGTCGTGGCGTCCGTATTATTGGAGTTGTCATACGAATCCCACCGAGGCTTCTCCCTT
>CAZTWA010000053.1:0-13548 GCA_964617225.1 uncultured Methyloversatilis sp. | reverse complement strand
GCCTGCGTCATCGTCAAGCACGCCAACCCCTGCGGCGTCGCCCTCGGCGCCACGGCGGAGGAAGCCTACCGTCGTGCCTTCACGACCGATCCGACCTCGGCTTTCGGCGGCATCATCGCCTTCAATTGCGCGATCGACAAGGCCACGGCGGAAGCCGTCTCCGGCCAGTTCGCCGAAGTCATCATCGCGCCGGAAATCACCGATGACGCCCGCGCGGTGTTCGCCGCCAAGCAGAACCTGCGCGTGCTGGTCGTACCCATGGGCAAAACCGGCGGCCAACTCGACTTCAAGCGGGTCGGTGGCGGCCTGCTGGTGCAGACGGCCGACGAGGCGCGCATTGCCCAGAGCGACATCAAGGTCGTCACCCAGCGGGTGCCGACCGAGCAGGAAATGCGTGACCTGCTGTTCGCCTGGAAGGTGGCCAAGTACGTCAAATCCAACGCCATCGTCTACTGCAAGGACGCGATGACCGTCGGCGTCGGTGCCGGCCAGATGAGCCGCGTCGACTCGGCACGCATCGCCGCCATCAAGGCCGAGAACAACAAGCTGACCGTGGTCGGTTCGGTCGTCGCCTCCGACGCCTTCTTCCCCTTCCGCGACGGCCTCGACGTGCTCGCCAAGGCGGGCGCCACGGCGGTCATCCAGCCCGGCGGCTCGGTGCGCGACGCGGAAGTCATCGCCGCGGCCGACGAACAGAACATCGCGATGGTCTTCACCGGCTTCCGTCATTTCCGGCATTAAGCAATGAAACTCCTCGTCATCGGTTCCGGCGGCCGCGAGCACGCGCTGGCCTGGCGGCTCGCGCAGTCGCCGAAAGTGCAGAAAATCTACGTCGCCCCCGGCAACGCCGGCACGGCGCATGAGGACGGCCTCGAGAATGTCGCCCTCACGGCCATTCATGATCTCGTTGCCTTCGCGCGCGACAATGCCATCCACGCCACCGTCGTCGGTCCCGAGGCGCCACTCGCCGCTGGCATCGTCGATGCCTTCCGTGCCGCCGGCCTGCGCATCTTCGGTCCGAGCAAGGCCGCCGCGCAACTGGAAAGCTCGAAGGATTTCGCCAAGCAGTTCATGCACCGGCACGGCATCCCCACCGCAAAGTTCCGCACCTTCACGGACGCCGCCGAGGCCCATGCCTACATCGACGCCGAAGGCGCGCCGATCGTCATCAAGGCCGACGGCCTCGCCGCAGGCAAGGGCGTCGTGGTCGCCATGAGTGCCGACGAGGCCCATCGCGCCATCGACGACATGCTGTCCGGCAACAAGCTGGGCAGTGCCGGCAGTCGCGTCGTGATCGAGGAGTTCCTCGACGGCGAGGAGGCCAGCTTCATCGTCATGGCCGACGGCCACCATGCGCTGGCACTCGCCACCAGCCAGGACCACAAGCGGCTCAAGGATGGCGACGCGGGTCCCAACACCGGCGGCATGGGTGCCTACTCGCCCGCCCCCGTCGTGACGCCGGCCATCCACGCGCGCGTGATGCGCGAGGTGATCATGCCGACCCTCCACGGCATGGAGAAGGATGGCATCCTGTTCACCGGATTCCTCTACGCCGGTCTGATGATCAAGCCGGATGGCTCGCTGAAAGTACTTGAGTTCAATTGCCGGATGGGCGATCCGGAAACGCAGCCGATCATGCTGCGGCTCAAGAGCGACCTCACCGAGCTCGTCGATGCCGCCATCGACGGCCGCCTCGACAAGATCGAGACCGACTGGGACCGCCGCGTCGCGCTGGGCGTCGTGCTCGCCGCACACAACTATCCCGAAACCCCGCGCAAGGGTGATGTCATTGCCGGGCTGGGCAAGACGGATGCCGATACGCATGTCTTCCATGCCGGGACCGCCGAAAAGGACGGTCAGGTCGTCACCGCCGGTGGTCGCGTACTCTGCGTCACGGCGCTCGGCGATACGGTGAAGAGCGCGCAGAAACGTGCCTACGAGATCGTCGACGGCATCCGCTTCGCCGGCATGCAGTGCCGTCGCGATATTGGCCATCGCGCCATCAAGCGGTGATCGACAATACCGCCGTCAAGGCCTATCTCACCGGCCTGCAGGATCGCATCGTCGCGCAGCTCGAAGCCTTCGACGGCAAACCCTTCCTGCGCGATGCCTGGACGCGACCGCAGGGGGGCGGCGGCATTTCCCGGTTGATCGAGGAGGGCGACTTCTTCGAACGCGGCGGCGTCAATTTCTCGCACGTCACGGGCGACAAGCTGCCTGCCTCGGCGACGGCGCACCGCCCGGAACTCGCGGGCAGAAGCTGGGAGGCGATGGGCGTTTCGCTGGTGCTGCATCCGCGCAACCCCTACTGCCCGACCTCGCACATGAACGTGCGCTGCTTCATTGCAACCAAGGACAACGAGGCACCGGTCTGGTGGTTCGGCGGCGGCATGGACCTCACGCCCTACTATGGGTTCGAAGCAGATTGCACGCACTTCCACCGTAACTGCAAGGCGGCGCTCGACCCCTTCGGTGTCGACGTGCACCCCCGCTACAAGCAGTGGTGCGACGAGTATTTTTTCCTGAAACACCGCAATGAACCCCGCGGCATCGGCGGCATCTTCTTTGATGATCTCAGTGAAGGCAGCTTCGAGCATTGTTTTGGCCTGACCCAAAGCGTCGGCGATCATTTCACCGCCGCCTATCTGCCGATCTGCGCAGCGCGTCGCGATGTCGCCTACGGCGAGCGCGAACGCGACTTCCAGGCCTACCGCCGCGGCCGCTACGTCGAATTCAATCTGGTCTGGGATCGCGGCACGCTGTTCGGGCTGCAGTCCGGCGGGCGCACCGAGGCGATCCTCATGTCCCTGCCGCCGATCGTCAAGTGGCGCTACGACTGGCATCCCGCGCCGGGCAGCGCCGAGGAAAAGCTCTACACCGATTTCCTGCTGCCGCGCGACTGGATCTGAGGCCCGGTCGCCTGGCATTTGGCCGCGGCCCGGTAATGCCGGTTCGCGTCCTCCGATCGTTCGAGGCGATCGAACAGCCGGGCCAGCTCGATATGCGCGGCGCAGCTGGGCGCCACGGCCAGTGACGCCTCGAGATAACTCTGCGCCTTGCCCCACAACTGCTGCTGAAGGCACAACAACCCCAGCGCCATCAAGAGCTGCGCATCCTGCGAATGCTCATGCAGCCATTTCTCGCCGTGCGCGATGCGCCCGAGCACGTCGCCGCCCTTGCAACTGCCGTAGATTTCCAGCAGCGACGATTCCCAGTTGTCCTCGAGATAGTCCTCGATCAACTGCGCGCATTCCGCGCAGCTGCCCGCAAGGGACAAGGCCCAGGCCGCGCGCTGCGCGAGGCGCGGCTCGAGGCGGTCGGCGGCCGGCATGTCGCGCCAGAAACGCATGAGCTGCGCGGGGTCGTCCTGCAGGGTGTCGAGCATGCCGTGGTAGGCATGCAGGCGGAGCGGCTGGGCCTGCTCCGGCGTCAGCGCCTTGTGCTTCTCGAGCTGCCGCGCGAGGCGCAGCATTTCCGCCCAGTCGCCCTCGCCCTGGGCGAGCCGCAAGGCCATGCGCTGGATCGACAGCTGGCGTCGCTCCTTGGATTCCAGTTGTTCCAGGGCGGCGCGCGCCGCCGGAAAGTCGCGCGCATCGAGCGCGATGCGGATCTCGGCCATCAAACGCGCGTTGCGCCAGCCGGCGCCGTCGAGGGTTTCAGCACGTGCCTGCCAGACGGCGATCCGTTCCGGATCGCGCAGCGCATGGGCAGCCTTCAGGCCGACCAGCGTCGCCATGCCCTGCGTGCCGGATGCCGTCTCGCCAGCGCTGACTTTCGGGCCCGCGACCTTCTCCGCCGTTTTCAGCACATGGCTGTAGCGGCCTTCCCAGAACGATTGCAGCGCTTCGATCGCAATGCGTTCCTTACGCTGGCGCGCACGGCGCTCGCGAAACGCCGAGACCACCCGTGGCAACCGGAGCGTATTCACGATCAGGCGCAACAGCAGGTAGACCGCGAGCAACGCGAGCAGCTGCAGCACCACGAAGAGATTGAGGGAAATCTCGGCACGCCACGGGGGCATGACCCAAAGCACATAGCCGTCAGTCAAGCGGCCAAGCAGTGCCACGCCGATGGCCAGTGCGGCCAGGGTCAGCAGCCAGAAGATCGTCCGCATGGCTGGTCAGCGCCCCGTGCCGCGATCACGGCTGAGTTTGAAGTTGCGCAGCGCGGAGAGCGTTTCGTTGAGTTCCACCGGCTCGCGCATGACGTCGAGCTTGATCAGCTTGCGCAGGGTTGCCTGCGTTTCCTGCACCGCGCTGTTCTGCCCGTCGAAATAGTGGCCGAGCCATTCGTCCGCCTGCTTGAGGTCGCTCTGGAAGCTGCGGCCATCCCGCGCGAGCAGCGCGAGGCGGGCCGAGAGCAGCCGCAGCCGCAGGTTTTCGCGCAGGAAGAAGGTTTCGCGCGGCGACAGCAAGCCGGGATCCGGCCGATCGATGCGCTCGATGCGGACGAGCTGGCGGACTTCGTGCCAGACCTCGGCCAGCCAGGTCCGCAAGAGGCCCGGCCAGGCGGCGGTATCGGTGAGTGCCGGGGGCGGCTCGACCACGGCGACGACAGGCTTGGCGGCTTCGTCCTTGACCTCCGCTTTGGGCGCCGGCGGTTTCGCCGTGCCCGTCTTGGCCGGCGCGGCCGGGCGCTGTTCAAACGCGAGGGGCAGGCTGCCGATCGAGGACAGCAGGGCATCCAGTTTCAGGGCGATGCCGCTGACATCCGCGCCGGGCAGGGACTTGAGGCGCTCGATGTCCCGTGCGATCAGCTTGCGCAGCGGCAGGAATTGCGGCTGCGCGCTCTTCGCCAGCCGCGCTTCGGCACCTTGCAGGGCAATCAGCGCCGCCTCGACGTTGCCGGCGAGCTGCAGCTGCTGCGTGGCGATCGCGAGGTCCTGCTCGATCTCTGCCAGCAGGCGGTCGTCGCGCACGCGCGACAATTCCTGGTACATCGTCTGCAGCGCGAGCTGCTGGCTCTGCATCTCGGCCAGGCTGGCTTCCAGTGCGCCAACTTTCGCCTGCAGCGCATCGAGCGCCTCGCGGTTCTGCTTGGCATTCGCTTGCGCCTCGCGCTGCACCGCATCGCTGTCGGTCAGGCGACGGGCCAGCTCCTCGCGGGTGGATTCGATGCGCGCGTTGCCCTGCCACGCCAGCCAGGCCAGCGCCCCCACGCCCAGCAAGGCCAGCAGCGCCAGCCAGATCGCCAGCGACCGCGGCGCACCAGCCGGAGCTTCCGCCGATGCGCCCTTGTCGACAGGCGGCGGGGGAGAAGTCAGGGCGGGGGTCTCGAGTGTCTTGTCTTCGTTCATGGCCGTGAGAAATAGTCGTTCAGACCGGCGAGCAGGCCTGCGTCGGCCGGCCCGGTCTGTACCACATTATGCAGCCCCAGCGCCCGCGCTTGCTCGGCAATGCGCGCATGGGGCACGAACGTCGGCGTGCGCCTGAGCCAGCCCTGGCCCACTTTGCCGACCATGTCGTAGAGGTTGCGCAGGCCTTCGCTGCTCGTCACGGTCATCGCGTCGAGCCTGCCCTCGCTCCACAGCTTGAGCAGCGGCGCCGGGTCACTGGCCGGCTTGGTCCGCCGATAGCAGGTCACGTAGTCAACCACCGCACCCCGCGCCTTGAGCGTATCGCCGAACAGGTCGCGGCCGCTGTCGCCGCGAAAGATGATGACGCGCCGGCCCTGCACATCGGCAAATTCCGGCAGTTCGAGCAGGGCCTCCGAGTCGAAGCGCTCCTGCGGCGCCACCACGTCATGGATGCCGTGGCGCGCCAGCGCCGCTTCGCTGCTGCGCCCCACGGTCGCCACGCGCACGCTGGGCGGCCACGACCGCTGGGGCAGGATCACGGCCAGCGCCTTGTCGACAGCATTCGGGCTGACGAACATCGCCCAGTCGTACTGGTCGAGCCGGATCGCGGCATCGAGGATCGGGGTGGTATCGGAAACCCCCTCGATGGCCAGCACGGGGTACAGCACCGGATGCGCGCCCTGTTCGACCAGCGCCTCGGCCAGGTGCGTCGCCTGTCCCGCCGGCCGCGTCACGACGATGTGCCGTCCTGCCAGCGCTGACTTTTGCAACGCGCAGTCCATAACATTCCGTTAGCCAAGTGCCGCCAGGATCTCGTTGGCGCCCTGCGCGCGCAGGTCTGCGACCAGCTTGAGTCCCAGTGCTTCGGGATCGGCGGCCGGGCCGCACTGTTCGGCGCGCGCGATGCGCGTGCCGTCGGGCGTGGCGACCAGCCCACGCAGGCGCAACGTGCCCTTATCGAACTCGCCATAGGCCCCCAGCGGCACCTCGCAACTGCCGGCCAGTGCGCGGGAAACGGCACGCTCGGCGCGCACGCAGGCGGCCGTGGCGGGATCGTTGAGCGGCGCCAGCCAGGCCGCGACCTCGGGGCGATCGGACAACGCCTCGATGCCGAGCGCGCCCTGACCGGCCGCAGGTAGAGAGTCCTCGGGCGGGATGGTGGAACGAATGCGGTCCTTGAGGCCCAGCCGCGTCAGTCCCGCCGCGGCGAGGATGATCGCGTCGTACTGGCCCTCATCGAGCTTGCGCAGGCGCGTATCGAGATTGCCGCGCAGGCTCGTGACGGCAAGATAGGGATAGCGGGCGCGCAGTTGCGCCTCGCGCCGCAGGCTCGAGGTGCCGACCACCGCGCCCGGCGGCAGGTCGTCGAGATTGGCGTACTTGTTCGAGACGACGGCATCGAGCGGCACCTCGCGCGGCCCGATGGCCACGAGGGCGAATTCGGGCTCCAGCACCATCGGCACGTCCTTCATCGAATGCACGGCGATGTCGGCGCTGCGATCGAGCAGCGCGGTCTCGAGTTCCTTGACGAACAACCCCTTCCCGCCGACCTTGGCGAGGGGGCGGTCGAGAATCTGGTCGCCGCGCGTCGTCATGCCGCGCAACTCGACCCGGCAGGACGGATATAATTTCTGCAAAAGGTCACGCACGTGTTCTGCCTGCCAAAGGGCCAGGCGCGACTCGCGGGTGGCGATAATAATTTGCTCGGGTGAGCGCTCGGGAGTGGAGGTCACTGTTGACTATCCGATAGACGAGAAAACCATGAACGATTCAGCGGCGGCCCAGCCGGCAGCACGGGCAAATTCTAGCATCCCGGCCGCATCTCCCTCGCGTGCCCCCGACAAGGACGCCCCGCTGTCCGAGGACATCCGGTTGCTCGGCCGCCTGCTTGGCGATGTCATCCGCGACCAGGAAGGCGACGCGGTCTTCGATCTCATCGAGCGCATCCGCCTGCTGTCGGTCCGCCAGCACCGCAAAGAGGACCCGGACGCCCGGCGCGAGCTCGACGAAGTGCTCAACACCTTGTCGCGCGAACAGACCAACCTCGTGGTGCGGGCATTCAGCTATTTTTCGCACCTCGCCAACATTGCCGAGGACCAGCATCGCATCCGCCGCGCGCGCGCGCATGCGCTGGCCGGCTCCCAGGCCCGCCCGGGCAGCCTGGCCCTCGCCGTCACCCGCGCCGGCACCCTCGGCATCGACAAGACGAAGCTCGCCGGCTTCTTTGCCCGCGCCGACATCGCCCCGGTACTGACCGCGCACCCGACCGAGGTCCAGCGCAAGAGCATCCTCGACCGCCAGTGGAAGATCGCCCGGCTGCTCGACGCGCGCGACCGGCTGGCGCTGACCCCCGACGAACTGGCCGAAAACGAAGAAGCGCTGCGGCGTGCGGTGCTGATCCTCTGGCAGACGCGCATGCTGCGCGAACTCAAGCTCTCGGTGATGGACGAGGTCAACAACGCCCTGTCCTACTACGACACCACCTTCCTGCGCGAACTGCCGCGCCTGCACAACAGCATCGAGGACCTCGTCGGCACGCCGCTGTCGGCCTTCCTGCGGCCCGGCTCGTGGATCGGCGGCGACCGCGACGGCAACCCGTTCGTCACCGCGGACATCATGAAAAGCGCGCTCAACGCGCAAAGCCGCAAGGCCTTCGGCTATTACCTCGAGCAAGTGCATCTGCTCGGCGGCGAACTATCCTCTTCCGAGTTGCTGGTCGCCGTTTCGGCCGATCTGCGCGACCTCGCAGACCGTTCGCCCGACCGCAACCCGCACCGCGACGACGAGCCCTATCGCCGTGCCATTGCCGGCATCTACGCAAGGCTGGCCGCCACGGCACGCGAACTCGACCACATGGAGGCGTTGCGCCATCCCGTCGCCGATGCGCCGCCGTATGCGGACAGCGCGGCGTTCGCCGCCGATCTCGACATCATCGACGCCTCGCTGCGCGCGCACGGCTCGGCGCTGATGGCACGCGGACGCCTGCGCCGCGTGCGCCGCGCCCTCGAGCTGTTCGGCTTCCATCTCGCCCCGCTCGACCTGCGCCAGAACTCCGCCGTGCATGAGCGCACGGTGCATGAGCTTTTCGAAACGGCCCGCCCCGGCACGGAATACGAGAAGCGCAGCGAAGCCGGGCGCATCGCGTTGCTGCTCGCCGAGCTTGCCACCCCACGCCTGCTGGCGACCCCCTACTGGACCTATTCCGAAGAAACCACGAACGAACTGGCGATCTTCCATGCCGCGCGCGACATGCACCGCCTCTACGGCAAGTCAGTGATCCAGAACGTCATCATCTCGATGAACGAAGGCGTCTCCGACATCCTTGAGGTCGCGCTTCTGCTCAAGGAGGTCGGGCTGCTGCGGCCCCGCGAGGGCACGCTGGACGTCAACATCGTGCCGCTGTTCGAAACCATCGGCGACCTCGAGCACAGCGCTGAGATAATGGACAGCCTGTTCGCGCTGCCCGCTTACCGCCGCCTGCTCGCCAGCCGCGGCGGCCTGCAGGAAGTCATGCTCGGCTATTCGGACAGCAACAAGGACGGCGGCTTCCTGATGTCGAACTGGTCGCTCTATCGCGCCGAGATCGCACTGGCGGATGTGTTCCGCAAACACGGCGTGCGGCTGCGGCTGTTCCACGGCCGGGGCGGCACGGTCGGACGCGGCGGCGGCCCGAGCTACGGCGCCATCCTCGCCCAGCCCGCTGGCGCGGTGCAGGGCGCGATCCGCATCACCGAGCAGGGCGAGGTCATCGCGTCGAAATATGCCAACCCGGAGCTTGGCCGGCGCAACCTCGAAGTGCTGGTGGCCGCTACGCTCGAGGCGACGCTGCTGCCGCGCGAGCATGAGGATCCGCAGCCCGAATGCCTGGCCGCCATGGCGGAACTGGCGGACTCGGCCTTCCGCGCCTATCGCGAGCTGGTGTACGAAACGCCGGGTTTCGAGCAGTACTTCTGGGAATCCACGGTCATCAGCGAAATCTCGCAGCTCAACATCGGCAGCCGCCCGGCCTCGCGCAAGAAGACCACCGCGATCGAGGACCTGCGCGCGATCCCGTGGGTATTCTCGTGGTCGCAGTGCCGCCTGATGTTGCCGGGCTGGTACGGCTTCGGCGCCGCCTACCAGGCCTTCATCGCCCAACGCGGCGAAGCGGGGCTTGCACTGCTGCAGCAGATGCAGCGCGACTGGGGCTTCTTCCGCACGCTGATCTCGAACATGGACATGGTGCTGGCCAAGACTGACATCGCGCTCGCCGAGCGCTATGCCGGGCTGGTCAAGGATGCCGCGCTGCGCGAGGCCATCTTCCCGCGGCTCAAGGCCGAGTGGGAAGCCACGCTGGACGCCCTGTTCGCCATCACCGGCCAGCGCGAGTTGCTCGAGGGCAACCCGATGCTGATGCGCTCGTTGCGGAATCGTTCGCCCTATTTCGACCCGCTCAATCACCTGCAGGTCGAACTGCTGCGGCGCTACCGCGCCGGACCGCCGTGGAGTGACGACAAGCGCGTGCGCAGCGGCATCCACCTCACTATCAACGGCGTGGCCGCCGGCCTGCGCAACAGCGGCTGAACGCACGCCCCGAAAGTCAGCGCTGGCGGGACGGCACGAATACCGGGGTCAGCCGGGCGACTGGTCGTCGAGGGTGGTGACCTGGCCGCGCTTGACCGCCTCGAGAATGCCCTGCTTGTCGGCATCGGGAATCGGCAGCGGCGAAACCAGCTGCTCGTACGAAGCGCCCTGCACCACGCTGTGGATGTTCATGAGATCCGAGGGCAGCGCCGCGTTGTGCATGTCGGCGATGATGTGGCGCGCGGTGTCGATGGCGAGCCGCGCGATGTTGGCGCGCGGCGTGTCCGTGCCGCGAATCAGCATGCTGAGCAGGGCCGGCAGTTCCCAGGCCTGCGCCAGCGTCAGCGTCAGTTGCTTGAAGGTGAAGCCGAGGGCCTGCTGCTGCGCCTTGAGCGTGCGCTGCGCGCGGCCCGAGTGAAGCTCTTCCTCGGCCTTCAGCGGCAGTTCGGGCGCAAAGTGCCACATCAGGAGTTCGCCGGCATCCGAGAGCAGTGCCGCCAGCGTCACTTCATCCGGCGAAATGTCGGCGCGGTAGATCGCCCACGATCGCGCGAGGTGCGCGGCCATCACGGCATGCGAGACGGATTGTTTCGCGCCGAGGTACTCGAGATCACTGGTCGCGCTATCGCACACCAGATGCAGCATGTCGTCGTAGCCGAGCTGCAGCACGGCAGCCAGCGCCGTCGTCGTTTCCTGGCCAAGGCGGCGCGACCGACGGTCCTCGGCGTTGCGCAGCAGCTTGAGCGCCAGGTAGGGATCCAGATAGACGAAGTCGGTCAGTTCGCGCGGCGACATGCGGTCGCGCTCTTCCGGCGGCTCGTCGCGCAGCACCTGCATGACGGCCTGGCTGTGCGGCAGGACGGGAATTTCCTTGTCGCGCAGGTAGCTCACCCACTGATCGATGCCCCAGTGCTGCTGGTAGGCCGTCAGCATGCTGCCCTCCGCGCGCGCGCCGGCGCAAGTCCAATCACGGCCCTGACGGAAACCTCCGCCGGCCGGCAGCCCGATAGGGAATCACGCCACGCAGTCCCACGCTTCATGGGACGCAACATTAACATGTTGCCGTCCCGCCCGCGCTGACTTTCAGCCCGCCGAAATCAGGCGAATTCGATGAGCAGATCCTTGGCGTTGACCGTCTCGCCATGGCGCGCATGCACGGCGTGGATCGTGCCGTCCTGCTCGGCTGTCAGCATGGTTTCCATTTTCATTGCCTCGATGGAGATCAGCGGATCGCCCTTGGCCACTTTCTGGCCGACATGCGCGGCCACGGTGACGATGCTGCCGGGCATCGGTGCCCCGACATGCTTCGGATTGCCTTCATCGGCTTGCGCCTTGGCCCGGATATTGACCAGGCCTGCCTTCGGCACGCGCAACACGCGCGACTGGCCGTTGAGTTCGAAGAAGACCTTGACCTTGCCCTCCTCGTCGGGACCCGCGGTGCCCTGCTGGGAAATGATCAGGTTCTTGCCGCGCTCGAGGTCGACGGTGATTTCCTCGCCCGGCTGCAGGCCGTAGAAGAACGCCGGCGTCGGCAGCTTGGACACGTCGCCGTAGTGGCCGTGATGAACGGCATAGTCCTTGAACACCTTCGGATACATCAGGTAGGACGCGAGGTCGGTGTCGCTGATCTTGTGCCCGGTGGCCTTCTCGGCCTCGGCGCGCTTCGCCTCGAGGTCGACCGGCGGCATGAAGTCGCCGGCCCGTCCGGCCATGGGCGACTCGCCCTTGAGCACCTTCTTCTGAAGGTCGGCCGGGAAGCCGTCGGGCGGAAAACCCAGCTCGCCCTTCATCAGCGAAATCACCGAATCGGGGAAGGCGATTTCGCGCGCCGGGTCCTTCACGTCTTCCGGCGTCAGGCCATGCGCGACCATGAACAGCGCCATGTCGCCGACGACCTTCGACGTCGGCGTCACCTTGACGATGTCGCCGAACAGCAGATTGACATCCGCGTAGGCTTTCGACACCTCGCCCCAGCGATGATCGATGCCCATCGCGCGCGCCTGCTCGCGCAGGTTGGTGTATTGCCCGCCCGGCATTTCGTGGCGATAGACGTCGGCCGTGCCCGAGCGGATGTCGGCCTCGAAGGGGGCATAGTAGCGGCGCACGCCCTCCCAGTACTGCGAGAGCGACTGCATGGCCCCGAGATCGACGCCGGGGTCGCGATCGCTGCCCGCCAGCGCGGCGACGATGGCGCCAAGGTTGGGCTGCGAGGTGAGGCCGCTCATGCTGTCGAGCGCGCCATCAACGATGTCGCAACCGGACTCGACCGCGGCCAGCACCGAAGCAGCCGCGATGCCGCTGGTGTCGTGGGTGTGGAAGTGCAAGGGCAGCCCAACTTCCTGCTTGAGCGCACGGAACAGTTCGCGCGCCGCGCGCGGCTTGCACACGCCCGCCATGTCCTTGACCGCCAGGGTATGGGCACCGGCCTTTTCGAGCTGCTTGGCGAGGTCGATGTAGTACTTGAGGTTGTACTTCGGCCGGGCGCTGTCGAAGATATCGCCCGTGTAGCAGATCGTCGCCTCGCAGATCGCGCCGGATTCGATCACCGCGTCCATTGCGACGCGCATGTTGTCCACCCAGTTGAGCGAATCGAAGACGCGGAAAACGTCGATGCCCTCCTTTGCCGCCTGCTGCACGAAGAAGCGCACCACGTTGTCGGCGTAGTTGGTATAGCCGACGGCATTGGAGGCACGCAGCAGCATCTGGAACAGCACGTTCGGCACGGCTTCGCGCAGCCGGGCGAGGCGCTCCCACGGGTCTTCCTTGAGGAAGCGCATCGCCACGTCGAAAGTCGCACCACCCCAGCACTCGATCGAGAACAGGTCGGGCAGCATGCGCGCGTAGTGCGGCGCGATCTCGATCAGGTCATGCGTGCGCATGCGCGTCGCGAACAGGCTCTGGTGCGCATCGCGCATCGTCGTGTCGGTGAGCAGCACCTTCTTTTCGTTGCGCACCCATTCGGCGAACTTCGCCGCACCGAGCCGGCGCAGGCGATCGCGCGTGCCCGCCGGCGGGTCGAGCGACAGATCGCAGGCGGCCGGGGTCGGCTTGATCGGTTTCGCCATCGGCAGGACCGGCAGGGCGCGGCCTTTCATCTCCGGATTGCCGTTGACCATGACATCGCCGATGAAGCGCAGCAGGCGCGTCGCGCGGTCGCGGCGCTTCTTGAACTTGAAAAGATCCGGGGTCTCGTCGATGAAGCGCGTCGTGCATCCGCCCGACAGGAAGAGCGGATGGGCGATGACATTCTCGAGGAACAACAGGTTGGAGGCCAGACCGCGTACGCGGAATTCCAGCAGCGCACGGCCCATGCGCGCCGCGACCTTCTCGGGCGACTGTCCCCAAGCCGTCACCTTGACCAGCAGCGAATCGTAATAGGGCGTGATCACCGCACCCGCGTAGGCCGTGCCGCCGTCGAGGCGAATGCCGAAGCCGGCCGGACTGCGATAGACGTTGATGCGGCCGTAGTCCGGCGTGAAGCCGTTTTCCGGATCCTCGGTGGTCACGCGGCATTGCAGCGCGTGGCCACTCATGCGAATGTCTTCCTGCAGCGGCACGTAGCTGTCCTCTTCGCCGATATGCGCGCCCTCGGACATGCGGATCTGCGCCTTGACGATATCGATGCCGGTGATTTCCTCGGTGACGGTGTGCTCGACCTGGATGCGCGGGTTGACCTCGATGAAGTAGAA
>CAZTWA010000052.1:0-13918 GCA_964617225.1 uncultured Methyloversatilis sp. | reverse complement strand
CGAAGGGGCGAATTCTAACCAGATTTGCCGAAATTCGCCAAGTGATTTTTCAAAAGTTGTTTTTCAAAACTCAGCGCTGGCGAGACGGCATGACCAACGGTCCCTCATGCTTTCAACGGCCGCTTGGCCAATTTGCGCTGCAAGGTACGTCGATGCATCTTGAGGGCACGTGCCGTCGCGGAGATATTACCCTCGTGTTCATGGAGCACCCGCTGGATATGTTCCCACTCCAGTCGGCCAACCGACAAGGGGTCACTGGGCGGAGCAGTTTCACCTTCCGGCTCGACCGCTTCCGGGGCGTCGAAAACCGCGACGATGGCATCGACCTCGATCGGCTTGGCGAAATACTGGGTCGCACCCAGCTTGATGGCTTCGACCGCAGTCGTGATGCTCGCATAGCCGGTCAGGACGACGATGCGGCAGTCCGGCGCGATGTCGAGCAGGGGACGGATCAGGTGGAGCCCCGAGATGCTCCCGAGGTTGAGATCGAGCAACACGGCATCCGGAGGATCGGTCCGCGCCATGGCGAGGGCACTCTCGGCATCGAGCGCACCGCGCACAGCGAAGCCCCGTCGGTCGAGTGCGCGCCGCAACACGGTGTTGAAGGTTTCGTCATCGTCGATGACCAGTATCGATAGCGTCATTTCGCTTCCCCTACGCCGAGAAGCCACTGACGAAGTTCAGGGCCATGATAGACAGTCACTGGGCGGGTCGGATCCATGGTCGAATTATCCGACATGAATCACGGAAAAGAATTGATACAAGGTGCGACAATCCGCCGCATTTCGATCAGGGAATTATCTTATGCAACGCAACCGGGTGACGAGTTTGCTGGCCGCACTATGTGGCGCGCTGCTCGCCTCGCCGTCCATCGCTCAAGATCTCGCCAACGGACGGGAGATATTCCAGATCTGTGCGGGCTGCCATGGCAAGTACGGCCAGGGCGGCAAGGGGGGCGAATATCCGCGACTCGCGGGACAGCGAGCCGCTTACGTCGAGGAACAGTTGCTTGCCTTCCGCTCGCGCAAGCGCCTCAATATTCCGATGCTGCCTTATACGCAGCCGCGCGAGCTACCCGACGAGGATATCGCCGACGTCGCCGCCTTCATCGCCTCGGTACAGTTGCCGACCAAGCCGCCCCCCGGGACCAGCGCCGAAGACATCATCCACCGGAGAGTGCCGCTGGAAAGCTTCCTGACGGTGGAGCGCATCGAGGGTGACACGGTGCGGGGCCGCACACTTTACCGTGGTGAATGCATGAACTGCCACGCCAAGGATGGCCGGGGGCGCAGCAACTTTCCGCTGTTGGTTGGCCAATACCCGAGCTATCTCAAGCGCCAGATCGAGATTTACCGTGCCGGTGGCCGACCGCACGACGAAAACGTCGCCAGCGCGGGCGTACTGATGCCGCTCTCCGAGTCAGACATCCGCGACATCCTCGCCTACCTCACCTCGATCCAGGAAGGTGACGAGTAGCCACTAGGCCAATCTTCCCAAGGATGTATCCACGCCACCGGGTTGCGAGCGCAGCGGCAACTCGATGGTCGCCCTGCCGCCGGTCGCAGTGTTATGCAGATACAGGCGCCCGCCCGCGCGTTCAACTGCCGCACGCGTGAGCCATAGGCCGATGCCGGCGCCATCGCCGGTGGGCTGAATCGGTTCGGCGCCACAGCAGCGCAGAATTTCGGGCGGGAAACCGGGACCACGATCGTCAATGTGCAATCGCATGAATGCAGTATCCCAGTCGAGGCTCAGGTGCATCTCGCCGTCCGTGACTTTCGCGGCGTTGTTGAGTAGGTTGGTGACAGCCTGCTCGATGGCGGGCTCCACGACGAGACGCGGCGCCTCACCCCTCCCGCTCACCGCGAAGGTGCAGGTCGCCTGTGGCCAAAGCGTGCGCCAGCGCGCCAGCAGATCACTCAGCCAGCCGCGCACCGATATCGCCTGCACGGCACGCTCGATGCCGGCCTTTTGTGTCAGCCCCCCGACAATCTCCTTGCAGATGCCGATCTGCCGCCGCAGGAGGTCGAGATCAGCGCGCGCATCATCGGGCAACCGTTTGTCGATGAAAAGTTCACCCGCGAGCACATTCATCGTCGCGAGGGGCGTGCCCAACTCATGGGCTGCACCCGCCGCCAGCTGCCCCAGCGCAACGACCTGAGCATCGCGCAGCGCCTCTTCGCGCGCTGCTGTCAGTTGCAGGTCGCGTTCGCGCAGCGCCTGCGTCATGCGCGTGACGAACCAGGCCAACAGCACCGCGGAAACCACGAAGGTGAGCCACATGCCGCCGAGGTGGAGTCGCGTTGCGCGCTCGACATCAGCAACCGGCAGCGGTAGCGAATACACCATCAGGAAGGAATACAGCCCGATCGCCAGCGCCGCGATGCCCGCCACCCAGCGCGCCGGCAAGGCGAACGCGGCCACCGCGACCGGCAACAGCATCAGCGAGACGAGCGGATTGGTTGCGCCACCGGTCAGGTAGAGCATGACGCCCATGGCGATCAGGTCGACCGCCAACTGGCCGGCCAGATCGACGGCCTGGACCTCGTCGGTACTCGCCCACAACTGGACGATCAGATTGAAGACCGCCATCAGCAGCAGCAAGGCCAACAACGGCACGAGCGGCAGGGCGATGTCGAGGAAAGTCAGCGCCGACAGGACGGCACTGGTCAACCCGCCAATGAGCCACCAGCGCAGCAAGGCCAGCCGTCGACGTATCGTAAGCAGGCGATGGACGTCATGAGGCTGCATGGGCGAATTATCCGTCAAGCGCAGTGGCCCGCCGCTCGGCATGGTCATGCCTGGATGCGCAATCCGGTCTTTTTCAGGATGCGGCTGCTGAACAGCGTTTCATGGCCGCGACAGATGTTCCCCAGCAGGTTGGCAATCTCAATCACGTGGGCAGCCGCCTCTTCGCTACTCTTGCCGTGGATCATCGCAAACAGGTTATAGGGCCAGTCCGGGAGTTTTCTGGGGCGACGATAACAGTGGGTCACGAAGGACAGGGCGCCGACCCGTTCGCCCGCCGCATCGACCATCTCATCCGCGATATCCCAGACGGTCATGCCGTTGAATCGATAGCCGAGTGCATAGTGGTTCGGCACGGCACCGATACGGCGTATCGCTCCAGTGGCAAGCATCGCGGCCAGGCGCTGCTGCAGCTCAGCCACGGGAATCCCCAGTTCGACGGCAAGCTGATGATAAGGCTGCGGGACCAAGGGCAGACCCGCTTGCGTGGCAACAATCAGGCGGCGATCGATCTCATCCAGCATGGAGCATCATCTCGACGAAGTATTCACGCTCTTTCGGAAAAGCATAGACCGGCAAGCCAGTGGCTTGCTCAATTTTTTCAATCGCCGCCGCTATTCTCTGCGGCGTTTCGGTGGCCAGCACGAACCACATGTTGAATGCATGCTCACGCCGATAGTTGTGAGCGACTTCCGGCAGGGCATTGACAAGCGTGGCGATATGCTCGAAATCGGTCTCCGGCACTTTGAGTGCGGCCAGCACGAAGGCCCCCCCGATGCGCTCCACCTGATACATCGGCCCAAAACGCGTCAGCACCTTGCGGTCGATCAGGTCCCGCAAGCGGGTCAAGACCTCGGCTTCGGACAGGCCAAGCTTTTCGCCAACATCCCGATAGGGTTGATCGCTGAGCGGGAAGCCCCCCTGCAGGGCATTGATCAGCAGCCGATCCGTCGCGTCGAGATCGGCGACCTCACTGCATTGTGCTGTCAAAATACTTTGCGCCACACTGCTTGAAACGGCGCAGGCTGAACAGCGCCGTACAGGGGTAACCAGCGACACGGCAGAGACGCTGGATGATCGGTTCGACTTCAGCACGCGACCGACCATGCACCATGCAAAAGAGATTTTGCCGCCAGTGCGGGAGATGTCGCTGGCGGCGATAGCACAGTGTCACGCCTGCTTCGCGCGCCAAACGCTGGCCGACGGTCGTCACCACGTCATCCGGCACATCGAAGACCACCATGGCGTTCGCCCGAAAGCCGAGTTCGTGGTGTCGGACAACAACACCGAAACGTTTGATGCAACCTTCGTCGAGCCACTTGGCAAGGCGCTCCAGCACTGCCGACTCTGACATGTCGACCTGTGCAGCCAGTTGGGCGAAGGGTTGCGCTACCAGCGGCAATCCGGTTTGCAATGCCGCGATCAAGCGCCGGTCGGCAACGCTTGTCTCATATTGGTGGCAAAGGCGTGCAGCCACCTGTCGTTTGCCCCCATGCACCAGATCGAAACCAAGATCAATATGGTATTCCTCAAGGAGAGGCAAGGCGATCGGGATAAAACCAGTCTCGCCACCAATTGTGGAAAGCAGGTCATCGAGTGACTGCTGATCGGCGGCGGTAGCGACGAACCAGAGGTTGAAGCGATGCTCGCGCTGATAATTGTGATTTACACCGGCATGCTGACTCACCAATGCTGCAACCTGTTCAAGCTGCCCCGGCGGCACGGCAAGTGCTGCCAGGGTACTGGCGCCGACCGAACGCGGCGCGAAGATGGCGCCGACGCGGCTGATGCTGCCTTCACGCTGAAAAGCCTGCAGGGAGGCAAGCACCTCCGGTTCGTCGCTACCCAGCCGGCGGGCGATCTCGGCAAAGGGTGTCGGTACCAACGGAAAGTCCCGCTGGAATTCGTTGAGCAGACGAAAACCCAGTGTGGGTGCTGCCACGGCCGCTTTGGGAATGGCCGCATTCATCAGAAACCCGTCCTCGCTGCCCGGTTCGTAAAGAAGATGCCGGAAGGACTTTGTACCGGCAGGCTCCCCAGCTTTTCAAACGTACGGGTATCGTAGATCGAAACGGTATGGTCATCGCGCGCCGAAAGCCAGACGTGCTCACCGCGTGGCGTGAACTCCATGTGCAGGATTGCCTTGCCCGGTTGCAACGTCCTGATTATCTCGCCCGACAACGTATCGATCACCTGCACCCAGCCGTTGTCGGGATGGGCGAAGTTCACCCATACCTGGCGTCCGTCCGGGCGGGCCATGACGAAGACCGGCTGGCCTTTCACTGGGATGCGGCGTGTCTCGCGCCAAGTCGACTTATCGACCACCAGAACCTCGTGGCGGCCGATGGCTGGCAAGTAAGCCTGATTGCCCGCCACGGCCCAGCCGCGCAAGTGCGGCATCTTGAAGACCGGGAGTTTCTCCTGTCCTTTGCCGTAGTTTTCAAGAATCTTGCGCGCGCCCTCCGCCGGTCGCCAGGTATCGAGCAACGCGATGCCGTCTTCCCCGAACAAGCCCGCCATATAGTATCGACCGTCCGGCGTCACCAAACCGTCATAGGGCTGCTTGCCGGCGACATGGGTTTCGGTGCGCGGGGTCCGTGGATCTGTCAGATCCGTCACCCAGATCTCGCCCTTGTCAAACAGGGCATAGGCGAACTTCTGTCCCGGCAGGTCGACCAGTCCCACGACTTTGGACTGGGTTGACACTTCAGAGAGCAGTTCGAGCGTTGCCGCATCGAAGACCTTGATGCCGCCCGGTGTGTAGTTCTGCGCCACCACGAGACGGCCATCCTGCGAAATCGCGCCGCCGATGCTGTTACCCGCCTGCATGACACGCTTGACGATGCGCTGCTCCAGGATATCCACCTTGGTCAATCCGCCATCACGACCAAACAAGTAGGCATACCGCCCATCGCGTCCATACACTGCAGAGGCATGCGACAGATCACCGAGTCCCTCGATGCGGCCGAGAATCGATTTCTGCGTGGTATCGACGATGGCGACACGGCCATTGGCCCGTTCGATGACGATACCCAGATCACCGGTACCGCGCAGGGGCGTCTGGGCACATGCGGCCATTAGACCGGCCAGCAGGATCAACCACCCAATTTTCATTGTCGAATCTCCTCGGGAAAACCCTCGAGGAGTCGCTCGGCGATCCAGCGCGCTTGCTGTTCGGACAACAGCGATTTCCACGGGGGCATCGCTGTTCCATGCTTGCCATGCAGGATGATGATCGTCAACGCCTCAGCCGACTGTCCCGCCAGAGCGTCCTTGGTCAGCGGCGAACCCAGTCCGCCCTGCAAAGTCATCCCATGGCAGGAGCCACAGTCTTGACGCACCAGACGTACAGTCTCCTCGGTGGAGATAGCCCCACCACCGGCGGCACTTGCCATGCTGAGTCCGGACATGAAAGCCAACCAGAGGACCTGACAACGCTTGATCATCGACTTATTGCAGACCACCAAGGAACACCGACACGGCATGCATTTCCAACTCGGTCAGTTTGCTGGCGATGCTATGCATGATCGCATTATCGTTGGTGCGCTCGCGCTTGCCGAATTCTTTCAACTGAGTCTCGAGATAGGCCGGATGCTGGCCTGCCAAACGCGGCAACTGCTGTGTGCCATAACCTTTCTCCCCGTGGCAGGTGGCACATGCGGCCACGCCTGAGAAGCTGTTTCCTTTGGAATATATGTACTTGCCGACACCGGCCAGATCGGTATCACCGATACGCCGCGCAGCAGGCGGCCGTGTACTGAACCAGACTGCCAGTTCGCTGATTTCCTCGTCAGCCAGCCCCTTGGCCATTTCGCTCATGGTGTCGCTCTTGCGACGGCCATCACGGAAATCCTGCAGTTGCTTGACGAGATAGTCCGGATGTTGAGCTGCCAGGCGAGGATATATCGCACTGGCACTTTCACCCGCCATGCCATGGCACAGCGAACAACGCGATTCGATAATGGATTTCGCCTTCGGTCCCGGACCTTCGGCCGATAATGCATGCCCCGCCCAAGACAACGCAATGATTAGGCCCAGCGTCTTTACAACTCCGGTTTGTTTCTTCATTTCTTTCTTCATTCGCATTCCGCCGCACACGCAACACTTGGGCTCGCACAACCGTTGGCTGGTACTGTGCATTGCGCCTTGGTACGGTAAGTCAATGTGATGCCTTCCTCATATACACAAGCGACACGCGTCACCGAACCCTGCTTCGACACCGTAATTCGTTTGGGTTTAACCCGCGACAGATCGCCTTCCCGGTCGCACGACAGATAGCCACTGAAACGGCCATCGCGAGTTTCCCACAGACCGGTATTCTTGAACGTGCGATAGCGTCCATAATCCTCGCAAACATCCGTAGCTTTGTCGTACATTCGGGCGTTATCACTGCAATAACCCTTGTACGTATAGCGCAACTCTTCCTCGCTCGGACAAGTGCCAACCTGAACGATGTTTGAAAGATCAGGACAAGGAACTGATTCGGCGAGCGCGGGGCCGACGGCCAACCAAGTTAGCTGACAGAGTACTGCAGTAACCGAAAGGCATCTCATTCAAGCACCTCGACGACGCCAGACATCTCGGGATGCGGCCCGCAACAAAAGGATAGCTGCCGGTCGCTTCGAAGCGTCGCAACCACGCACGATTCATCAGGAAACATGCGATCGGATTCTAATCCACTGCTTCCTGAAAATAGAACTGAATGGCCGGTGGGCTTTTCACGTCTCACCCAGCGGACCGAATCGCCCGGCTTGACGCGCAGGGCTGGCGACTGGGGCCTGCAGTCACGAATCTCGACTACAGGCTCCGCCGCCTCCGAAGAAAACACCAAAGCCGCTAATACTTTTTCGAAGGGCAAGCTGAAACGTCGAACACAGTGCATGCGCCCTTCCACCCCCTTTACTGCTTTGTCACCTTCAGGTCGCCGTCGGCATCGATGCCCAGTTGGTATCCGAAAGACACGTGGTGAAAACGACCGTGCGTATGATCGTCATGGATGGCAAAGCCGAAGTTGTAGGTCTTGCCGGATTCGAGGTTGATATCGCCCTCGCCGCCACCTGCCAATTTGCGGGTGAAGGTCACGGTCCAGGTATCGCCCTTCTGCTCACCTTTCGCGTCAACCAGCAATTTGCCCCCTTCCATCACGCGCTTGTCGGCGATATACCCATCGGTGCCCTTGTTGGTCTTGCTCTTCCATTGCAGCAGGTCATAGAACACGCCATTGGCCACCGAACCGTCCTTGACATACTTGGTCTTGTCACCCTTGACGCCCGGAATGGTGCGCAGGTCGTTGTGGCAGGTCGACCAGCAGCCTCCCAGTTGGGCGAGTTCGACTTTGTTCGCCTCGAGCATAAAGGCCAGTTTGACGGGGTTGTCCGCATCCATCTTGGCACCACCAGCCGAGGGCGGCTGCTTCCAGCTAAAGCGTAGATACAGATTGGTGCCATCATGCGCCGCCTCGACTTTAACCGGGATGCTACCAACCTTGCCTTTGATCGGCTCAGGCTCGACCTTCTGGCCCAAAACAATGCGCTGACCCAAGTCAACGGCTTCCTTCTCATGGCAAACGACGCAGGTTTCACCTTTCTTCATGCCGCGCGCGCCACTATGATCCACCCCTTTGCGAATCCACTCGATCGGCGAGTTGCCCGGATAAACAGCAGTGATGGTCCTTGAGGCAGCCTTCGACCAGTCAGGCGCAGCCTGAACACTGCCCGCGAGGGTAACAAACCCGAGCATCAGCGTCGCAAGGGTGGTTCGTTTGAAATTTGTCATTGAGCTTGCTCCTGTTCCAGTGCGCAGCCGCGCAAGTTAGACATCATCATCAGGGTCACCCTGCATGCCCTTCGGCTTTTGGTGGGCAATTCCCTTGTGGCAATCAATGCAAGTCTTGTTTTCCTTGAGGCCGATTTCGTGCTGCTTCTTGCTGCGATCTTTCTGCATATCGAACGACATGCCCTCAAAGGAATGGCAATTCCGGCACTCCCGGGAATCACTCGCCTTCATGCGTGCCCATTCGTGCTCAGCCAGAGTTAGGCGCTTGGCCTCGAACTTCTCTGGTGTATCGATCGTACCCATGATTTTTCCATACACCTCACCGGACGCCTGGATCTTGCGTGCCATCTTATGCAGCCAATCCTTGGGCACATGGCAGTCGGAGCAAATAGCACGAACGCCAGTACGGTTGGAGTAGTGGATAGTTTTTTTGTACTCCTGATAGACCGTGTCGCGCATCTCATGACAGCTGACGCAGAATTCCAGTGTGTTGGTTGCCTCCATGCCGGTGTTGAAACCACCCCAGAAAATGATGCCGGCAATGAAGCTAACACCCAACAACGTGAGCATCGAGTACTTGGCGCTTGGCCGACGCAACGTTGCCCAGAAGCCGGCCTTGTTGCCAGTTTCCATGTATTACACCCCCTCAGTGGTCGAAAAAAGCACGGGGTGGCTATTGCCACCCCGTGTTTCCGCATCAATAGATGTCGTGCTGAGTGTTGTACACGTTGAACTTGCCGGTCGGCGTGATCATCTTCGGATCAGTGATCACTTTCTTCACGGCCAAAGTTGCATCGTCATACACCACGATGGCTGACTGGTCGGTCTTGCCGCCCCACAGGGAGATCCAGACTTCCTTGCCGTCGGCGCTGTACTCAGGATGCACGGCGCGTTTGATTGCCTTGGTCTCCGGCAGGCCGGAATCCTTGGCGACATTGATGATCTTCTTCGGCTTGGACAGATCGGCCATGTCCCACACCGCCACGGACTCGGCCACCTCCTTCTCCGGGTTCTGCGGCGCGTCGGCCCAGAAATGCTTGGACTTCGGATGGGTCTTGACGAACAGGTTGCCTGGCACGTGCTTCATTTCCTGGACAACCTTCCAGTTGTTCGACTTGTACTTGGCGAACTTGGGATTGTCGGAAGGCGTGCTGATGAGGGTAACCACATCGGCGCCAAGGTGGCCGGTGGCCCAGACGGGACCGAACTGCGGATGCACGAAGTTGGCGCCGCGACCCGGGTGCGGGATCTTGGCGGTATCGATCAGCGCGGCCAGCTTGCCGAGCTTGGTATCCACAGCGGCGATCTTGTTCGAGGCGTTGGCCGCGACCAGGAAGTAGCGCTTGGAGGCATCCCAGCCGCCGTCATGCAGGAACTTGGCGGAAGCGATGGTGGTGGTCTTCAGGTTCTCGATGTCGGAGTAATCGACCAGCAGGATCTGGCCGGTTTCCTTGATGTTGATGACCCACTCCGGCTTGATCTCGGAAGAAACGATCGAGGCCACGCGCGGCTCGGGGTGATACTCGCCATCCACGGTCATGCCACGGGTGCTGACAACCTTGCGCGGCTTGAGCGTATCGCCGTCCATGATCACGTACTGGGGCGGCCAGTAGGAACCGGCGACCGCATACTTGTCGTCGTAGCCCTTGAACTTCGAAGTATCGACCGAACGGGCGTCGAAACCGATCTTCAGCTCGGCAACCACGGCAGGCTTCTCCATCCACAGGTCGATCAGGCTCAGGCGGCCATCGCGACCGATCACGTAAACATAGCGGCCAGACTTCGACAGGCGGGAAATGTGCACCGCGTAGCCGGTTTTGACGATGCTGCGGATTTCCTTGGTGTCGCCATCGATCAGCGCTACTTCGCCGGTGTCACGCAGGGTGACGGAGAACATGTTCTTCAGGTTGAAACTGTTCATCTGCTTCTTCGGCCGCTGGTCGACCGGCACGATGACCTTCCAGGAATCCATCGTCTCCTTGAAGCTGTACTCGGGCGGCACATCAGGCGTGGTCTGGATGTACTTCGCCATCAACTTGATTTCGTCCTTGCTGAGGATGTCATCGAAGTTGACCATGCCACCTTCGGTGCCATAGGCGATGATCTTCTCGAGACGATCTTGTCCGAGCTTGAGCGTGCCGCCCTCCTGCTTGGTGCCATCCTTCAGGGTCTTGGCCCAGTGCGGTTCGAGGTTCTTGCCGGTAGCACCCTTGCGCAGTACGCCATGGCAGCCTGCGCAGCGTTCGAAGTAGATCTTCTTCGCCTGCGCCTTCTCGTCCGCGCTCAGCGTTGGCGCCGCGGCATCCTGTGCGTAAGCTTGGCTGAACGCAAGTGCCATGGCAACAGGCACAAATGAGAATGCAAAACTTTTCAACTTCTTCATCGCCAACCCTCCCGGAAACATTATGAAAGAAACTTGATCATGGAAAACATCTGAAGTTCGGAAGCTACCGCTTAACAATCCCCCATTACCTTGATGGTTGTCAAATTCATCATGATTTTGATAATTATCATTAATCAATAATATGCTTTAAATCGTCAGTGACTGGTCCCTTCGGATTTGCTGATCTTGTTGTGCAGGTTGTACTTGCCAACGGGCTTATCCATTGGAATGCGCTTAAGCTCCACCAGCGTTTTCGCATCGTAAACGATCAGCGCGCCTCCATCAACCTTGCGCTCCCACAGACTGGCCAAAGCGTATTTACCGTGGCGATCAAACTCGATGTGAGCGAGCGTCTTGCCAGGGTCGGCCTTAACCTCAGCCACTTTCACCAATGAGCGCTTGTCGATCACCTGCAGCGTGTCCTTGCCCTTGCGATCCATCATCGAGTCGATCCAGGCGTAGGGCGTGTTCTCGTGGCTGCGCATGAAGAAGCCCGGGCCGAGTGTCGAAATCGTTTTCACGGTCTGCCAATTGGTCATGTCGATTACCGAGACCAGCCCTTCCTTGAGATTCGGTGAAGCCATCACGCGCCTTCCATTCCAATCGAAGGTAATCCCGGAACCGAGATGCGGCATACCCGGCAGGGAGAGGTCGGCAATTTTCTTGCGCACATCGAGATTGACAACCTGACCCTTACCCGCTTCCCGACTTGCGCCCATCAGCTCGGCGTAGTCCTGTGTGAAGAAGAAATCGTCGAGTGGCTCGGAAAGAAAGGTACGGCGCGGATTGAGGAAGCCCTTGATGAAGGCACCTTCCTTGTATTTGAAATCGTGGATCACGCCGATCGGGATATCCTCGACCGTTGGATCGTAGCTGATCTCCCAGACTTCAGGCACATCCTTCAGCGCAGCGACGAAGCTCTTGCGTGGCGAGGCATCGTAGACCGCCGAGACGCGCGAAGTCTCCTTGCCGTCCTTGCTCTTTACCTCATGCACGCGGAGCAAATTGAGGTCAGCATCGAGCAATACCAGGGTGTGTGGCAGATAGTTGGCAACAGCAACGTATCTGCCATCGCCCGACACGGCGACGTTACGTGTATTGATGCCAGCGCGGATCTCGGTGACAATTTTGAGGTTCCACAGGTCGAACTTGCTGATCCAGCCGTCACGCGAGGCGAAGAAGACATAGCGTCCGTCGGGCGTGAACTTCGGCCCGCCATGCAGCGCATAGCGTGTCGGCACGCGCGTGATCGGTTCAAGTTTGTCACCATCCAGCACCGTCACATGATGGTCGCCGGTCTCGACGACGAGAAACAGGTTCATCATGTCTGCGCCCTTGAAATTGGCGGCAGGCCGGTCGGGTAGATCGACGAAATGGACAATGCGCGAGTCGCGCAACTGTGATTCCGTCCATTGGGGGGCAGGAACAACCGGCGTATAGACCCAGTCGACAATGGCCTTGATCTCATCCTTGGACAGTTTTTCGGCGAAAGGCAACATTTGCGTTGCCGCACGGCCTTCCGTTACCGTTTGGATCGCTGCGGGCTTACGCAGTCGCGTGAGGCTCTCCGGGAGCAAAGCCGGGCCGGTGATACCAAGGCGGTCGGGGCCGTGGCAGACGGCACAGTGTTCCTGGAACAACTTGACCGGTTCGATGGGAAAAGCCGGTGCCGAAAGGATGGCAAGCAGTAAGGAGGCAAGCAGTTTTTTCATGCGATCTCTTCATCAGTCAGATAGCAACCTGGATCCTCAGCCCATGGATCACCGCTGAGTTGCTGCGCCCGGACCCTCGTGTTGCCGTTGCAGATTGGCAGGTGAACACATGTCCCGCAACGCCCCTTCACTGGTCGGGGGCTTTGCTTCAAACCGGCCATCAGGGGATCGGAGATGTCCGGCCAGATCTGCGAAAACGGCCGGTCACGCACATTGCCGAGCGCATGATGCCACCACATCGTGTCCGGATGTACATTGCCAAGGTTATCGATGTTCGCGACATTCACGCCCGAAGCATTACCGCCCCACTGCCTGAGCTTTGCTTCGATATGTGCCGCACGTTCTGGAAACTTGCGGCGCACCCAGAGCAATAGATACACGCCATCGGCATCATTGTTGCCGGTAGTAAATTCCTTCTGCAGGTCGCGTTGCTGATAGTCCCAGCAGGTATCGAATAGCAGATCCATCGCCTCGCGCGTCATCCGATGGTGTGCGTCATCCTTGCGGTTCTTGTTGCCGCGCCCGGCGTAATTGAGGTGCGAAAAATAGAAACGGTCGACGCCCTCGTCCTCGATGAGTTTGAGCAGACCCGGCAGGTCGCAGAAGTTATCCTGTGTCAGTGTGAAACGCACGCCGACCTTGAGGCCTGCCGAGCGGCACAGGCGGATCGCAGCGAGCGACTTGTCGAAGGCGCCTTCCATCCTGCGAAACTTGTCGTGTGTCTTGCCCAAGCCATCGAGGCTGATGCCAACATAGCCGAAATCGATCGGGATGATCTTCTCCATCATTGCCGCATTGATCAGCGTGCCGTTCGACGACAGGGCCGTGTAGAAGCCGAGTTCCTTGCTGCGTCTGGCAATCTCGAAAATATCCGGCCGTAGCAGCGGCTCTCCGCCCGAAAGAATCAGCGCCGGCACTTTGAAGGCCTTGAGATCATCCATCACCGCGAACGCCTCGGCGGTCGAGAGTTCGCCCGTGAAATCCTTGTCGGCGGAAATCGAGTAGCAGTGCTTGCAGGTCAGGTTGCAACGCCGGATCAGGTTCCAGATCACCACCGGGCCGAGGGGTTTTCGCGCCGTACCGACAGGTGTCGGGATGGCAATTTCCTGCATGTATTGGGAAATACGAAACATGGCTTATTGGAACGCAAATGAGAGTAACTATACGTTGATGATCGTCAAGCGTAGTCGATTTTCTAATCGCATTCAGCCCGAAAGTCGGCGCCCGGCGCACATGACCTGCCATGCGCAAACAACAACGGCACCCTTATGGGGTGCCGTTGAGGAGGAGCGGGGAAGGG
>CAZTWA010000051.1:5474-13957 GCA_964617225.1 uncultured Methyloversatilis sp. | reverse complement strand
TCCGCGATGCCGGTGATCTTGCTGGCGACGTCGAGCTTGGACTCTTCCTGCGACAAGATGAACTTCTTGTAGTCCTCCCAGTCGCTCTGCCAGGTTCCCCAAGTGGTGCGCCACTGCCAGCCGGTGTTGCGCGTGCCGCGGCCGTAGCCCGAGTCAACTTCCCACGGCTTGGCGATCCATTGGTCGATGAAGGCCTGGTCCTGCCAGCCGTTCTCGATGATGATGCGCGCCAGTGCATTGTGCAGCACGCTGTCGGTGCCGATGTTGATCGGCAGCCACAGCCCGCGTCCCTGCGAGATCGCCCAGGCCACGCCCATGGTCTTGTGCGGCGTGACGAAGATCATCTTCGCGCTGCCCGGCATCATCCACTGGGTGAACAGCGTGGTCTTGGTCTCGTAGGGATCGACGCCCGAGAGGAAGGCGACATCGGCCAGACTCCAGTCCTCGTAGCATGAGGAGAAAGAGTCGATGCCGGCATCGTCGAGGCCGGTGGCGTCGTTGGTGCTGGAGCACTTGTCGTGCGGCGAAACCGCCGGCGTGCCAACGCTGGTCATGGCCAGCTTGGTAATGGCGTAGGTATTCTCGAAATACTGGTAGGAATACATCTTCACTGCCCAGCTGTGCTCGCCGTACTTGGCCAGCACGTATTTCGAGATGTCGGCCATTGCTTCGGTGGCGAGATCCCAACTGACCGGCGTGAGCTTGCCGTTCACGCGGATCATCGGGTGCTGCAGGCGCTCACGCGTGGCGGTGGCCGGGTTGTAGCACTTCTGGCCGAGCGTGCCGCCGCGGATCGAGTGGTTGCCGCCGACGTTGACGACCTTGGCGTCCTTGTCGGGCACGATCACGACGTTGTGCGGCTTGCCCTGGTGGCTGACGACGTTATGCTGCGCCGGGCTGATCCAGGCCGTCATCATGTTCTGGTGCGGGAAATCGGCCTTCAGTGCGTTCTGGCTGGCGGCCGGGCCGCCCTCCTTGCCAACGGGCCAGCGATAGACCTTGTAGCCACAGGCGATGGTGCAGTAATCGCAGGCCGTGGTGAAGACTTCGGCGTCCTTGGGCGGCAGCGGGACGTGGTCTGCGGCGATATAGCGTTCGTTCTTGCTCATGTGTGTTCTCCTCAAGCACGCTTGCTGGTCATGGCGGCATAGCCGTAGACCAGGCCCTGCACGCCGACGGCGTAGATGTCGTCGCCCTGCACTTCCAGCACGATCTGCGGCAGGCTCTCGGTGGCATGGCCGGAAATCACCATGCCGTGACGGGTCAGGTCGAAGGTCGTCAGGTGCAGCGGGCACGGACCGAGTGCCTGGAAGGCATCCTTGTAGGTACCCTGCAGCGGGCCGCCCATGTGCGGGCATTGCTGGTTGAAGGCCACCACGTCCATGTCGGTACCCACGCCGCCGCCGGCCTTGGTACCGAGCTTGACGAGGATGTTCTGCACGTTCGGATAGGGGTAGGCGAAGTCGATGGGCATGCCCTTCTTGAGGGCGGACAAGCTGCCGATCTTCGTGCGCGGATAAGTCGCTTTCAGTGCATGCATCGGCGCGGCCTCGGCTTCGCCGGGCAGCCCAATGGCGGCCAGCGTGACCATCGCACCGCCCGCCAGCAGGAACTGACGACGGCTCATGCAAACGTGGTCATCATCATGATCGCGATCGTGACTATTCACGGGAATCATCTTTTCAGTCATGTCGATATCTCCTTATTTGATGGCCATCACAGGCGCCGGCAGCGGCTGGTAATCGCCCGGCAGCTTGGGATCGTCGTGGATCAGCGGTTCGTCCATCGACAGCGCTTCGAGGAAGGCGACGAGGTCCTTCTTCTCTTGCGCGGAAAGGCTCAATGGTTTGAGCAGCGGTGTCTTGTTCTGCGCCGCGCCACCCCCCATGTCGTAGAACTCGACCACGTCGGCCAGCGTCGCCAGCATGCCGTTATGCATGTAGGGCGCCGTGTATTTCAGCTCGCGCAGTGAAGGCACGCGCCACTTGCCGATGTCCTTCGGATTCTTGGTGATGTAGAACAGCCCATGGTCGTCATTCCCGGTACGGTAGTACTGCTCGGGCACGCCCTTCTGGTAGAGCTCCCAACGGTGCGTCACCTGGCCGATCGGGTCTTCCTTGAAGTTCGGATGGACCGGCACGCCGGTGGCGTAGAAACGCTGGTCCGAGGCAAGCGGACCGTTGTGACAGGCGATGCAGTTGGCCTTGCCGTTGTAGAGCGCCATGCCTTTCTGCTGCGATGCGTTGAGTGCTTTCTTGTCACCCATCGCGTAGCGGTCGAACGGCACCTTCTTCGCGTCGGAGATCACGGTGCGCTCATAAGCGGCGATGGCACGCCAGGCATCGTTGATGCGCGGCCATTCGGTGCCGAACACCTGCTTGAACTCGGCCACGTATTCGGGCAGGAAGCGCAGGCGCATTTCCATCACGGAATCATCGCCGTTGCCGGCCACGCCACCACCGGCCGCGGCCGGGGCCTGCTGCTCGAGGCTGGTGACGGAACCTTCCCAGAACAACTTGTTGTAGTAGGCGGAGTTCAGCACCGTCTGCGAATTGCGCCAGTGCTTGGTGCCGGGGTAGCCACGCGAGATCTGGCCACCGTCGCCCCAGCCCAGCGCGGGCAGGTGGCAGGAAACACAGGGCATCGAGTTGTCGCCCGACAGCCGGTTGTCCCAGAACAGTTTCTTGCCCAGCGTTACCTTCTCGGGCGTATTCGGGTTGTCCTTGGGGATCGGCGGGGGGGGCAGCGGACCGAGCTTGGGATACTTGTCGGCAGCAACGGCCGAGAACGCCATGACCAGTGCGCTGGCAGCCAGCGTGAATCTGAATGTATTTTTCATCGCGTCGTCTCCTCAGTTCTTGCCGTAGGCGGTCCAGACCTGCATGTCGGGCTGGCCGGGATCCTTGACGATGACAGGGTCGCCCGAGAGCGACAGCAGGAAGGATTTCAACGCCTGCTTCTCGGCGGACGACAGGTTCAGCGGCTTCAGCACGGAACCCTGGCCACCACCTTTGTCGTAGAAGTCGATGACCTCGTCGAGCGTGGCGAACATGCCGTTGTGCATATAGGGTGCGGTGTATTTCAGGTCGCGCAGCTGGGCGGTCCTGAACTTGCCGATGTCGCGCTTGTCCTTGGTGATCGCATAGGCGCCGACGTCGCTGCGCGCGTTCATGTAGTTGGGCATGCCTGAGGTCGAGTAGTGCCGCAACAGGGTAATGGTGCGCAGCGGGTTCTTCAGCACGTCCGGATGCTCGGGTACGCCAGTCTTGTGCAGGTTGCCATCGGAGCCGATCGGTCCGTTGTGGCAGGCCACGCAACCCGCCTTGCCCTTGAACACCTCATAGCCCTGCTGCTGTTCGGCGGTGAGCGCGGTGGCGTCGCCCTGCTTGAACTTGTCGAAGGGGGCATTGGTGGTGCGGATGGTCTTGATGAACTCGCCGATGACGTTATAGACGCGCATGCCGTTGATGTCGTCCTTGCGCCACTTCGCCCACAACGCGTTGTACTCGGGCACCTGCTTGAGGCGTTCCTGCATCAGGCGCGAATCCATGTTCATGGTGTGCGTCTCGGTGATCATGTCGCGCACCAGCGTGCCGGCATCCGAGCCGTCGAGGCGGCCATCCCAGAGATAGCGCTTTTGGTGGGCGCTGTTGATGACCGTCGGCGCATTGCGGAAATGTTCCATCGAGGGATAACCGGCCGACAGCGCCTTGCCATCGCCCCAGCCCTTCTGCGGATCGTGACAACTGGCGCACGAGACGCCCCAGTCGCCGGAGATCCGATTGTCGAAGAAGAAGAATTTGCCCAGTTCGATCATCGCGGCATTACCGGGCTTGAAATCCGGCATGGCAGCGAGGTCTGGAGCGGCGGTCTGTGCGAAGGCACCGGAAACGGTGCTTGCGGCAACCAGTGCCACGAAGTGCTTGCGAAGGCGTTGCATGTATCCCCCCTTGCAGTAGTTGAAATAACAAACACGGGACTATCCCGTGATGCCTCAGGGGTTAACGCAGGCTTCGTGCCACGCACGCAAATCCGATGAAAGTCGGCGCTGGCGGGACGGCACCGAACAGAAATTGATCGATTCCGGGGAAACTGACCGGTCAGAAACTGACCAGCCAGTGATTACTCAGTGTCGAGAACACCCGCTTCCCTGAGCTTGTTGCGCAGGGTCAGCCGGGTGATACCGAGGATCTCGGCGGCGCGGGTCTTGTTGCCCGCGCACTGGGCCAGCACATGGCGAATGTGGGCAACTTCGACGGCTGCAAGGGTCTCGCATTGACTGGCTGCCGGCGCTGCGAAAGTCAGCTCTGGCGGGACGGCACGCGAAATCTCCGGCGGCAACTGCGCCGCTGCCAGCACGCCATCCTCACACAGGATCACCGCGCGCTCGATCACGTTGCGCAGTTCGCGTACGTTTCCCGGCCAGGCATGTTCGACCAGCAACTGCTCGACCTCGGCAGGCAGATCGGGCGTCGCAATACCCATGGTGCGGGAGGTTTCCTGCACGAATGCACGCGCCAGCGCAGGAATGTCCGCCTGCCGCATACGCAGTGGCGGTACTTCGATCGCGCCGACGTTGAGGCGGTAATACAAGTCCTCGCGGAAACTCCCTGCCTTCACCATCTCCGGCAGGTTGCGATGCGTCGCGGCGACGAAGCGCACATCGACCTGAATCTCGCGGCTGCCGCCGAGGCGCCGGAAGCTTTGCGTTTCCAGCACGCGCAGTAGTTTGGGTTGCAAAGCGAGCGAGAGATCGCCAATCTCGTCGAGGAACAAGGTGCCGCCATCGGCCAATTCGAGCAGGCCGCGCTTCTGCTGTTTGGCGTCGGTGAAGGCACCCTTCTCATGACCGAAGAGTTCGGATTCCATCAGTCCTTCCGGCAGCGCCGAACAGTTGAGCGTCACCCACGGACCATTCGCCCGGGGCGACTGGCAGTGGATGGCCCGCGCCACACGTTCCTTGCCTGAGCCGGACTCGCCGTGGATCAGCACCGGCACGCGCGGTGCGGCGGCAATTTTCTGCGTGACGCGGATCAATTCGCGAAAGGCGGCACTCTCTCCCGTCAGGCCGTCGAGCGTGCACGTGTCGGCCTGGGCGCGTCGCCAGGCGACTTCGCGCCGCAGCGAGCGGGTTTCCAGCGCCCGGCCGATCAGTTCGCGAAGATCTTCGAGGTCGAAGGGCTTGTTGATGTAATCGTAGGCGCCGGCCTTGAGCGCGGCGACGGCGGTGCGTACCTCGGGGAAGGCCGTCATCATCACCAGCAGCGCTTCCTCGTCAATCTCGCGCAGCGCGCCGATCAGCGACAGGCCGTCGCCATCCGGCAGGCGCAGGTCGAGCAATATCAATCCATAGCGCTGCTTGCGGGCGAGTTCTAGCGCACCGGCGACGGTTTCGGCGGTATCGACGACGAACCCCAGGCGCCCGAGAAAACCGCTCAGGGTCACGCGCAGGGTCGCGTCGTCTTCGACGATCAGGATCGGCTCGTTCATGCAGTTCTCGACAGCGGCCATCTCAGCGTAAAGCAGGAACCCTGCCCGACCGTGCTGGCGACCGTCAAGGTGGCACCATGCGCCTGGGCAATCTTGCGCGCGATGGCCAGTCCGAGACCCGTACCGTCGGCGCGCGTGGTGAAGAAGGGATCGAAGATGCGCGCCAGCAGTTCCGGCGCGATGCCGCTGCCGGTATCGCGTACGTCAATTTGGGCATATCCGTCATCCACTGGGTGGGCCGCGATCACCAGCTTTCCCCCCTGCGGCATCGCATGCACGGCGTTCATCGCGAGATTGAGCAGTACCTGCTTGAACTGGTGCAAATCAGCCTGTACGGCGAGATCCGGACTGATGTCGGCAACGATCTCGATGTTCAGCGAGCGCGCCTCCTTGCGCAACCAGAACAATACGTCGGCGACCGCATCGGCGAGCGGCACGCTTTCCAGCTGCGTTGCCTGCGGCGCGGCAAAGCCGTGGAAACTCTTGAGAAAATCTGTCAGACGATCGGTCTCGGCTTCAAGCCGCTTGAGCGCCTCGCTGACGCCGGTCGGCAAGTCGTCCTCGTACTGCAAGGCCTGCGTCACCGCCTTCATGCCGGCGAGGGGATTGCCGATCTCGTGGGCGATACCCATGGTCAACTCGCCGAGTGTCGCCAGTTTTTCCATCTGGAACATCTGACGGTCGAGCTCACGCCGCTCGTCCTGCTCGCGTTCGAGCTCCGCGGTACGGGCATGCACCTCGTCTTCCAGCCGGTCGCGATGTGCTGCCAGCGAACTGACCAGTTGCTGGATTTTCCCGGCCATCGCATTGAACTTTTCGCCCAGTGCGGCGATTTCGTCGCGTCCGCGTATTTCGACGCGATGCGAGAAATCGCCGGCGGCGATCGCCTCGGATTCGCGGCTCAGGGCATCCAGCGGACCCAACAGATGACGCGAGATCGCATAGCCGCCCAGCGCCGTCGCCAGCAGGCCGATGGCGAGAATCGCATACAGCACGTAGAGATTGAAGACCGACATGAACAGCTTCTGCTCCGGAAAGCCGATGGCGATGACCCATTGCAGGCGGTCCTCGGCCGGATAGGTCGCACCGAAGCGAATCGCGGCATGGGCGAAGATCGCCTCGGCCACCGACAGTGTGCCGTCCTTTTCGGCCAGCATCTGCTTGAGCGATGCCTCGCCCAGACGTTCCACCAGCTTTTCCACCGGCTGCATGGCAAAGCCGGTTTCGTTGCTGGCAGTGCGCGTGAGGAAATGTCCCGAACGGTCGAACAGGAAAGCGGTGCCGCCCCGCGACTGCGCCATCTGCTGGATTTGTTCAAGCAAAAAGTCGGCGTAAAGATTGATGATCAGGATGCCTTCGTTGCTGCCCGTACCGGTTCCGATTGGCGTGGCAACGCGGATCACCGGTCGTTCCGGTTGCTCGATCTTGCCGTATTCGACGTTCAGGTCGAGGGGTGAAACGTAGAGTTCGCCCGGCTTGCGCAGCATGGCATCACGAAAATAGTAGCGGTCGCCCTTGTTCTGAAGACGTTCGGTTGGCACGACAAACACGCGATCCTCTTTCTTGTCGACACGAACGATTTCCCGTCCATCCGCCGCGAGGTAGCGAATCTGATAGATGTGCGGATAAGCCGTGGCCAGCGTGATGTAGTCGCGTTCCAGCCGGGTGGTGGCGGCCTGGATGCGATGCAGATCCGTTTTTTGTCGAGACAAGCGCAGTTCTTCAAGGGCCGGCGCATCGGCGAGGTAAAGCAGTTCAGCCGCAAGCTGGTCGAAAAAGCGTCCGACGCCCTGCGAGCGCACCACCACTTCCTGTTGCAGATGGCCGAGCGTCTCGGTCCGCAGTGCATGCAACGAGAAATAGATCCCGATCGCGCCGGCAATGGCCGTCGGAATCACCGCCGCCAGCAGGAAGGCGATGTAGATGCGGCGGGCCAACCCCCGCGCCGGTGTGGTCATCTGCATGGCGGGGATAATAACCGGAGCTCCCTATAATGGCGTCGTGAGTTCCCTAGCCCCCTTCCTCGATACCTTCGGCCGGCCGGTGCGCGACCTGCGCATCTCGGTCACCGATCGCTGCAACTTCCGCTGCGTGTATTGCATGCCGAAGACGGTGTTCGGCCGCGACTATCCTTTCCTGCCGCGCGCCGATTTGCTGTCCTTCGAAGAGATCGCGCGCATCGCCAGTGTCTTCGCCGCACGCGGCGTGAAGAAGATCCGCCTGACCGGCGGCGAGCCGCTGCTGCGGCATGGCGTCGACAGGCTGATCGAGCAGCTTGCGGCGATCCCCGGACTCGAGGTCACGCTGACGACCAACGGTTCGCTGCTGAAGCAGAAGGCGGCTGCCCTTCGCGCTGTCGGATTGCAACGGGTGACGGTCAGCCTCGACGCACTCGACGATACGATCTTCAAGCGCATGAACGACGTCGACTACCCGGTTGCCAAGGTACTTGAAGGCATCGAGGCCGCAGCCGCAGCCGGGCTGGTGCCGGTCAAGGTGAATGCCGTGATCAAGCGCAGCACCAACCTGCAGGAAATCCTGCCGCTGGCGCGCCATTTCCGCAACAGCGGTCACATCCTGCGTTTCATCGAATACATGGACGTCGGCAGCAGCAACGGCTGGAAGCTCGACGAGGTTGTGCCGTCGGCCGAAGTACTGCGCATCATCGGCAGCGAATTTCCGCTCGAGCCGATCGACCCGAACTACCCGGGCGAAGTCGCCGAGCGCTGGCGCTACCAGGATGGCGCGGGCGAAGTCGGCGTGATCTCGTCGGTGACGCAAGCCTTCTGCGACAGCTGTACGCGCATCCGCCTATCGACCGAGGGCAAGCTCTACACCTGCCTGTTCGCGTCCGAAGGCCACGACATTCGCCAGCTGCTGCGCGCCGGGGCAAACGATGTCGACCTCGACAACGCGATCGCCGCGATCTGGCAACAGCGCACCGACCGTTATTCGCAACTGCGCATGGCGGCCACGCCGGCGCTCAAGAAAAT
>CAZTWA010000051.1:0-5374 GCA_964617225.1 uncultured Methyloversatilis sp. | reverse complement strand
GCCACGCTGGCGGTCGTCCGCACGCCTGCAGGCCTGCAGCCTGCCCTCCAGTTGTGTCGACGCGAATTGCTGCCAGCCCTGACAGCCTATCTCGCCACGGGCGAACGGCGCGTGGCGGGCTGGTGCCGTGCCCAGGGCGCCGTCGAGGTCGCATTCGCCGACGCGTCAGCTTTTAACAATCTCAACACCCCCGCCGATCTCGCCGCCCTGCCGCCGGAACGCTGATCGACCGGCTCGCCCTCAGGCATCCAATGGATTGGCCCGCGGCGGCAGCCACGCCGCAAGCGCCGCATACAACACGTCCGGGTTGATCGGCTTGGCGAGATGCGCGTTCATGCCGGCCTCGAAGCAGGCTTGCCGGTCTTCATCGAAGGCATTGGCGGTCATGGCGAGGATCGGCGTGTCGCGATTGCACGAGTCGGCACGAATCGCGCGCGTGGCATCGACGCCGTTGAGTTGCGGCATCTGCATGTCCATGAAGATGAGCGCATAGGCCTGCTGGCGGGCCAGGGTCACGGCGAGCGCGCCATCCCCGGCCACATCGACGGCCAGGCCGACATCCTCGAGTAAGCCGCGTGCGACCTCCTGGCAGATCGGCTCGTCCTCGACGAGCAATATGCGCGTACCGCCGATGCGTTCGCGCAAGCGTTCCAGCACGGCTGCGTCGTTGAAAGTCAGCGCCGGCGAGACGGCATGCACACTGTTCTTGTCGAAGCGGAGGGTGAATGCGAACGTGCTGCCGGCACCCGGTGTGCTCTCGACAGCGATTTCGCCACCCATCATGTTCACGAGGCGCTTGCAGATGGCCAGTCCCAGGCCGGTGCCGCCGTACTTGCGGGTCAGCGAGTTGTCGGCCTGCTCAAAGACGTTGAACAGGCGCGCACGTGCTTCCGGCGGAATGCCGATGCCCGTATCGCGCACCGCGAAGCGTACCGTGCAAGCGGCCGGATCCTCTTCGACGAGTTGGCAGTCCAGCGTCACGCTGCCAGCCGGCGTGAACTTGAGGGCATTGCCGACCAGGTTGATCAGCACCTGGCTGAGCCGCAGCGGATCGCCGGACAGGCTGGTTTCTGCGAGCTTGCCCGGAATCTCGATGTGCAGTGCCAGTCCCTGCTCGAGTGCCTGGCGTTCGAAGAGGTTCGTCAGCTTGCGGGTGACCGTGCCCAGCGTGAAGGCATCGTGCTCCAGCGTGAAATGTTCGGATTCGATGCGCGAGATGTCGAGAATGTCGTTGATCACCGCCATCAGGTGGCCAGCCGACTGCTGCGCCTTGTCGAGTTGCTCCAGCCCCTTCGGATCCGTCATGCGACGCCGTGCGATGTTGATCATGCCAACCACGCCGTTCATGGGCGTGCGCAACTCGTGGCTCATGTTGGCCAGGAAGGCCCCCTTCGCACGATTCGCCGCCTCGGCTGCCTCCTTGGCGATGGCCAGCGCGGCCGTGCGTTCCTCCACCCGATCTTCGAGATGGAGGCGGTGGCGTTCGAGTTCATCCTCGGTCTGCTTGCGCTCGGTGATGTCGTAGCAGAAGCCGATATAGCCGATGAAGTTTCCCGCGCTGTCGTAGCGCGGGCTGCCGTGATCGACGATCCAGTGGTAACTGCCGTCGGCATGATGGAGCCGGTACTCGATGCTGAACGGCTGGCGGCGGTCGAAATGGCTGTTGTAGAGGCTGATACAGCGTTCGCGATCGTCCGGATGCACGCCCTCGGCCCAGCCGTTGTTCAACTCCTGTTCCAGCGTGCGGCCGGTAAAGCGCAGCCAGGGCGCGTTGAAATAGTTGCAGTGCTTGTCGATCCCGGATGTCCAGATCAGCGCCATGCCCCCGTTGGCGATGGTTCGGAAATGCTGGTCGCTTTCCTCCTGTCGGTAGAGCAGGCGTACGAGAAAGACGAGCAGGATTACCAGTCCTGCCGTAGCCAGCACGGCCATGGCAACCTGGCGCTGCATCTGGCTGCGCCAGTCGGCGTAAACATCTGCCTCGAACTGGCTCGCCACCATGAGGATCGGCAGGTTGTCCATGAGGCGGTAGCTGAAGATGCGCGGCTTGCCCTCCGCCACCGAGATGTTGCGATAACTGCCGGTCGGACTGCGCGGCAACAGGGTGGTGAACAAAATGTTGTTGCTCAGGTCGGCCTGGAACATGCTGTCGTCGGGAACCGGGTAGCGGGCCAGCAGGCGACCGTCGGTGCGCACGATGCTGGCCGAGCCGCCTTCCACCGGCACGAAGCCGCGCAGCACACTGGCGAGATACTCGTGCTTCAGTGAAACCAGGACGATGCCGCCAAAGCTGCCATCCGGTCGGTTGAAGCGCTGCGTGATCTGCCAGACGCGCCCGCTCGTGGTGCGGCTGATATTCGTTTCCCCGATGTACATCTGCATCTGGGTGCTATCGCGGTGGTGACGGTAATAGGCACGGTCTGACGCATTCACCGGCTGTTGGTTGGGTGACAGATTGCTCGCCACGACGATGCCGGCGGGGTCGAGGATGAGCAGGTTGTTGAGAATGGGCAGCCCCAGGGCGAGATTGCGCAGCGCCGGATGCAAGGCGGCATTCACGCCCGGTTGCGCCAGGTTCTCGGCCGTGGCGAGCTTGCGCGCATCCTCCATTACGAAGCCGATCGCCAGCAGGTCGCGTCGCAATTGTTCGCTTACGGACAGGGCACTCGTCGCCAGCCGGTTCTCTGCCTCCTGGCGTGCCATGAGGTGTCCCAGCCGGATTTCGTTGGCGGTCAGGCCGATGATCGCCGCGATCACCAGGATCCCTGTCAACAGGAGACTGCGAATCGAAACGGGCATCCGCCTCAACCAGGCACCCACCGGTTTCCCCCCTTATTCTGTTTGCACCATCCTACGCCCGAATGTGCCGGATTGGCATTCGACGAACGTGGTAGAAGGTGCACCCTGTATCGCGCCGGGCAACGACTTTCAGGCGGACGTTGGAATCCTGCCCTAATGGGCGAAGCGACCGGCGCCCCAGCGGGAAAAAGCTGAGGCGAGCCTGATCTCGACATGCTGGTAAAACATCAGCGCAACGGCATTGCTTGCGATCCAGGCCACCAGTACCCCCAAGGCGTTGAGGCCGGGGTGATCGGGCGCCCAGGCATTGAAAAGTGCATTGACCACCAGGCAGATCGGGAAATGCACGAGGAACAGCGCATAGGAACTGCGGCTCAGCAGTGACAACACGTGCGAGCCGTTGAGCCGCAGGTGCAGGTGCGACAGTCCCAGGATCACGGCGACGACGAGGGCGATGGCAATGCGCGGACGGAAATCGAAGCTCAGGGCCAGAATGCCGAGCAAGGCCAACAGGGCCAGCCCCAGGTGCGGACGCACGGAGCGGACCGCCCAGGCGCTGCCCGCCCCCAGCGCGTAGGCACCGAAGAAGTACAGCGCGGTGGCATCCCAGCCGGGGTGCAGGTTGAAGAAGAACAGCGAGGCCAGGGCGACGAACGCCACGACGGCGATGCCGGCAAAGTCAGCGCTAGCGGAACGGCCGAAGAGCAATCCCGTCGACCACAGGAGCAGGACGAACAGCGCATACAGCTGAAAATCGATGGCGATGTACCAGATGCCGGCCGACAAGGCTTCATAGTCGAACAGGTCGTGCAGCAGGAACAGGTGCGCCACGATCTGTCCCGCGGTCGGTGGGGCACCGATCGACTCGTGCGTCATCCACAGGCGGGCGAGCGCCGCCCCGACAATGGCCAGCACCAGGGCAATGCTGTAGGGGCCGATCAGGCGCAGGTAGCGCTGGATGATCAGCCCCTGCGGCGACTTGCCCGCCGGCAGGCCACGGGGCGTCAACCCCTGTGCGGCGAGAAAGCCGCCAACGGCGAGAAACGCCGCGACAGCAAGGCGGCCGTGGGCCGCCATCCATTGAATCGCCTGGTCGAGCAACGGGGACAAGCCCGCCGCGACATCGGTCATCGGGCCATACCACGCCAGGTGGTGGAGCACGATCAGCTGGGCCGCGACCGCCTTGATGACATCGATCAGCGGAGAGCGGCTGCGTTCGGCACTCATCGGTCGGGACGGCACATCAGGACCGCCCCACGGCGAGCACGCCGGGGACTTCGGCCAACACGACGAGGATGCGCTGCATCTGCGCCGCGCTGCCCAACTCGACGGTGAAGGACATCCGGGCAATGCCGGACTTCGATTGCGTTTTCACGGCCGTGACATTGACCTTCTCCTTTGACAGCGCGTCGGAGATGTCGCGCAGCAGGCCCTGGCGGTCGGCCGCTTCGACGCGCAGGTCGCAGGCATAGATGTTGGCCGGCTTGCCGCCCCAGGTCGCCTCGATGACGCGCTCGGGATTGCGCGCGGCCATGTTGCGGAAGTTGGCGCATTCGACGCGATGCACCGAGACACCGCGCCCGCGCGTGACGAAGCCGGCGATGGCGTCGGGCGGCACGGGCTTGCAGCAGCGTCCGAGCTGGGTGAGCATCTTGTCCATGCCGACGACGAGGATCTGCCCGGTGCCGGTGGCTTCCGACTTGGCGCGCTGCGTCTGGATCTCGGGCTCGGCCTCTTCCGGTGCGGGCTCGCCGCGCAGGGCGGTCTGGATCGCGCGCGGACCCACCTCGCCGCGCGCGGCGGTCAGGTACATGGCCTCGGTGTTCTTGAAGCCCAGCTTGTGGGCCAGTTCCTCGAGGTTGGCCTGCGCCGCGCCGTCGCGCTGGAGTTCCTTGGTGATGTAGGCGCGCCCGTCGGCGAGCATCTGCGCTTCCTGCTGGGCGGCGAACCACGCCTTGACCTTTTGCCGCGCCCGCCCCGAGACGAGGTAGCCGGGACTGAGCCAGTCGCGCGAGGGGCCGCCGGTCTTGACGACCGTGATATCGACCTGCTGCCCGTTCCGCAGCGGCGTATTGAGCGGCACGAGGTGGCCATTGACCTTGGCGCCGCGGCAGCGGTGGCCGAGGTCGGTGTGCACGCGGTAGGCGAAGTCGATCGGCGTCGCGCCTTTCGGCAGGTCGATGACGCGGCCCTGCGGGGTCATCACGTAGATCGTGTCGTCGAGCGCGGCGCGCTTGAACTGCTCGACCCAGACGGCCGAGTCGGTGATTTCATCGCGCCACGACAGCAGCTGCCGCAGCCACGCGATCTTGTCGTCGTAGGCCGAGTCGGCTTTGGCCGCACTTTTCCCAGCGGTGCCCGATTCCTTGTAGCGCCAATGGGCCGCCACGCCGAGCTCGGCATGCTCGTGCATCTCGCGGGTGCGGATCTGCACCTCGAGCGAACGCCCGTCCTCGTCCATCACGGCGGTGTGCAGCGAGCGGTAGTAGTTGCCCTTGGGGTGCGAGATGTAGTCGTCGAACTCGCCATGGATCGGCTGCCACAGCGCATGGACGATGCCGAGCGCGGTATAGCA
>CAZTWA010000050.1:10032-13961 GCA_964617225.1 uncultured Methyloversatilis sp. | reverse complement strand
CGGATTCCCGAAGGGGTACCGCAAGCGATTCTGCAAGCACACGCAGCGCGTGTGCCGGTCGTTGCGACGGCAGTCGGCGGCATTGCCGAAGTCGCCCAGTCAGGTGTGACCGCCTTCACCGTGCCCCCGGATGATCCGCATGCTCTGGCGCAGGCACTGCAACGCGCCCTGGAGGACCGATCACAGGCTAAGGCACAGGCCGAACGCGGCCATGCGATGGTCCGCGAGTCGTATTCCGTGGACGTGATGCTGAACCGGATGGCCGACCTCTATCGGCGGCTCGCGATGAAACAACCTGTGGAGAAACACTGAATGGCTCGAGACAACCCGATGGAAATCCCGGCCATGAGGGTTCTTCACACGGAGTGGTCGATGGGCTGGGGTGGCCAGGAAATCCGCATCCTCGCCGAAATGAAGGCATTCCGCATGCTCGGCATATCGATGGAGCTCGCCTGCCGCAAAGGTTCGCGTATTGGGGAAGCCGCGGCCAACGCTGGCTTTGCTGTACATTTTCTGCCTTTTTCCGGGCGCTTCAACCTGGCCACGATCCTTGGATTGCGTCGGCTGGTACGTACGGGCGGATTCGCGCTACTGCACACGCACAGTTCCATCGACAGTTGGTGTGGCGGTCTTGCGGGTCGCCTGTTCGGCATCCCGGTCGTGCGTAGCCGCCATCTATCCTCCACCGTGCGCCCCGGCCTCAACGCCCGATGCGTCTATGACTGGCTCCCGGACGCGGTGATTTCAAGCGGCAGGCATATTCGCGACCATCTCGTCGAAGCCTGTCATTGTCGGGCCGAAAAACATTTCTCGGTTCCCGCCGGCGCCGATCATGCGCGCTTCTCCCCGGACGTCGATGCCTCCGCCGTCAGGCAACAGTTTGCCCTGGAGGGCAGCGATCCGATCGTCGGCATCGTCGCGGTTTTGCGCAGTTGGAAGGGCCATCGCGTGCTTTTCGAAGCTTGTGCTCAAGTGCTTGCCGACCATCCCAAGCTGAAACTGCTGGTCGTGGGTGACGGTCCGTTGAGCGATCAGATGCCTGGCTGGGCGGACAAACTGGGACTGTCCGGGCACGTAACCTTCGCTGGCCACCGCGACGACGTGCCGGCCTGCATGAAAGCCATGGACGTCTGCGTCCTGCCCTCCCTCAAGAACGAGGCAACTTCCCAGGTCATGCCGCAGGCGATGCTCGTGGGCACGCCGGTCATTTGCTCTTCCGCGGGCGGACTCACGGAGGTCGTTCAGGATGGCGTCACCGGCCGGGTTGTACCGCCGGGCGATGTGGCCGCGCTTGCCGCGGCGCTTGATGACTGCTTCCGCAATCCGGAAAAAACGGCTGCCATGGCCTGTCAGGCTCGCGAGCACGCCTTGGACCATTTGACTTTCGAGCAACAGATCCAGAAAACGCATCAGGTCTATCGATGGGTTCTGGGCAAACCGGCATGATGATGCTTGGCAACTGGGAAAACCGGGCCGCCGGCCGTCTGCAGACCATCAGTTACTGGCTGGCCATCAGTTTGGCATTGCTGGTTCCAGTATTCGATCGGCAGCCGGTGAATGCGCTCGCGATGCTGCTCGTTTTCGCGGTCGCTGCCCAACTGTGGCTGGCCGGGCGACAATGCTGCAAGGGCTGGGATGCCATCGACTGGTCCATGGTGACCCTGCTCGTTTCGGCCCTATTGAGTACCGTGTTTGGCTGGCCGGCCTCGGGTCAATTTCAAGGGGTCGCCGAAGCCCTCGGCTATCTCGTGATTTTCATCTGCGTCCGTCATGGCAATTTCAGCGCGTCCGCTTTGCGAGGCCTGGGCCTGGCTGCGATTGCCGGAACGTTGATCGCCGGTGCCACGACGCTGGCAACCTATCCCGGCAATGGAGCGCCTTTCGAACTGCCCGGCGTCACCGGGACGATACGTTCCTCGCTCTACACCGGCATCGCATTGCTGCTATGCATCGGATTCACGCTGCATGCCCACCGCATCTGGCGTCTTGTCGGGCTGGCGGCAACGATCTTTCTGGCCTCGCTATTGTTCGCCATGACGAGCCGCGGGGTATTGCTGACAGTCATTCTGTGTCTGTTGCTCGGTTTGTTTTCCCGCTATCGACTGCGCGCGTTCAAGCACCTCATGATTGCAGCAGCGCTTGCCGCTATCGCTGTCGTCATGATGCCAAAATCACAGACTGTCTGGCTTCAGGCAAAAACCACAGAATTGATCGATCTGGTCGTGCATCGCAAGGTTTCTGCGAACGATCAAACACGGATCGAGATCTGGCGCGTTGCGCTTGCCTGGATCGGCCGCGGCGAACATGTGTTGCTGGGGATCGGGCCACGCAACTATGCGAAGATCGACGAAGATCAGCTTGATCTCGCCCCCCCCTTGCAGTTCGAGGCAACGCGAGAAATCACGCATGCCCACAACCTCTTTCTCACGCGCTACATCGAGCAGGGTCTGTTCGGGTTGCTGACGCTGCTCGCCTTGCTGGGGCTGATGGCGCGGCGGCTGCTACGCGATGGCATTCGCGGCCGCACGGACTGGTCGTGGTGGGGCGCCATGGGCGGCTTGCTGCTGCCGGTCGTTAGCGGTCTGTTCAACTCGCCCTGGGGAAAGGACTATGCCTGGTTCGCGGTATTGACCTTCGCCCTGTACCTTGGGTCCAGGAAGTTGCACGCGCCCGGATCCAGTCCATCAGGGTCATGATTTCTGCCCGGCCAGCATCTTCGCCTGTTTGGCGAAGCTGGCGTAGCAGCCGATCAGAATGTGCACCAGTCCGGGCAGTCCGTCGAGGAATCCGGCCCGCAGAAAGTAGAATTTGACGAACCTCAGCAGCGGGGACATCAGCAGGTGTGCCGCAGTTGCCCGTCTGCCCGCCGCCAGGGCGCGCTCTGCCGCCAGCGTCGAATAGCGGTTCTGCTTTTCGAGGTAGGCCTCCAGCGACTCGGCCGACTCATGGTACAGATCACCGTCGAGTGTGCCGACCGGACTCTTCGTAACCACGCGTTCATGAACCAGGTCATCGGACCAGCGCGCATGACGTTTGTCGAACAGGCGCAGACTCCAGTCCGGATAGCCTTCGCCATGTTTCAGGTAACGCCCCATGAATCGATTGCAGCGCGGAAACCGGTATGCGTGGAGTTTGGGTGCAGACAACGCGGCAGCAATGCTGTCCCTGAGGATGCCGCTGACCCGTTCGTCCGCATCGACGCAAAGCACCCAGTCGTGGCGGGCCTGCTCCACGGCAAACTGCTTCTGGGGACCGAAACCGCGCCAGTGGGTTTCGATCACGCGTGCCCCGTGCGCGCGGGCGATGTCGGGCGTCGCATCAGTGCTGCCGGAATCGACTACAACGATCTCGGCACAAAATTCCAGTGCGCGCAAGCAGGCAGGCAGGCTGCCAGCCTCGTCGCGCACGATCAGGACAGCGGAGAGCGGCAGGCGTTCCGACGGAAGAGTGGACATGGGCTGGCTATAATTACTACCCAAACATAGTGGTTCGCATTCTACGTCCTGCGCTCCTCCGCCCATGCGCATCCTCCTCGTCAAAACCTCCTCGCTCGGCGACGTGATCCACAACCTGCCGGTCGCCAGCGACATTCAGCGTCGTTTGCCCGACGCGGAGATCGACTGGGTAGTGGAAGACAATTTCGCCGAAATCCCGCGCCTGCATCCGGCCGTCCATCACGTACTGCCGGTTGCCGTGCGACGCTGGCGCAAGTCTATTTTTTCATCGGCCACCTGGCGCGAAATCGGCACCTATCGCCGTCTCGCCAGGACTGACGCTTACGATGCCGTGGTCGATACGCAAGGGCTGGTCAAGAGTGCGCTGCTCGCGTCGCAGGCGCGCGGCGTCAAGCTTGGCTATGCGGCCGACTCAGCCCGGGAGCCTGTTGCAGCCCGCTTCTACGATCGCAAGTTCAGCATTCCAAGGACGCT
>CAZTWA010000050.1:0-9932 GCA_964617225.1 uncultured Methyloversatilis sp. | reverse complement strand
CACGACTTGCGCATGCCCTCGGCCGGGCCATCGCCGCACCGGCGATGAACCTCACCGACCTGGCCGGATTGCTTTCCGGCGCTTCGATCGTCATCGGCGTGGATACCGGTCTGGTGCATCTGGCTGCCGCGCTGCAGCGCCCGACGCTTGCGCTCTACTGCGCGTCCGATCCCGCGCTGACTGGTGTGCTCGGCACGGCACCGCATGCCAACCTGGGAGGCGCCGGCGCACCACCCGCGGCGTCCGCGGTCGTGGCAGCCGCGCTCAAGCTGCTGGGCTAGCGCACATGGCCGCGCGCTGGCTCTACACCCTGGCAATTCTCGCCCTGCTGCCGTGGGCGATCCTGCACCTGCTGTGGCGGGCACGCCGCCAGCCCGACTACCTCAGGCACTGGGGCGAACGCTTTGGCCATTACCGGCCGCGGCCGCCGGACCCGCTGATCTGGATCCACGCCGTCTCGGTCGGCGAAACGCGCGCTGCGCAGCCGCTGGTCGCCGCCCTGCGCACGCGCTATCCCGGCCATCGCATCCTGCTCACGCACATGACCCCGACCGGGCGTGCCACCTCGAAGGCATTGTTCGGCAATCTGGGCATCGGGGTGGAGCGTGTTTATCTGCCCTACGACACGCCTTGGGCCGTGCGGCGCTTTCTGGGGCATTTCCGGCCGGACCTCGGCATCATCATGGAAACCGAACTCTGGCCGAACCTGATTGCCGCCTGCCGGCAGGAAAGTACGCCTCTGCTCCTCGTCAATGCGCGGCTCTCGGACAAATCCGTCCGACGCTATGCGCGCTTCGCGGACCTCTCGCGCGTCGCGTTGCGCCAGCTCTCGGCCATTTCCGCGATCGGCACTGAGGATGCCCAGCGCCTGCGCCGGCTCGGTGCCCCCGATGTCGCGGTTTTCGGCAACATGAAGTTCGACATCGCACCCCCTGCGGAGCAAATTCAAGTCGGGCAACAGTTCCGTGCCCGCATCGGCGACCGCCGGGTGTTTCTCTGCGCCAGTACACGCGAAGGCGAGGAGGCGCTGATTCTCGATGAATGGACGAAAGTCAGCGCTGGCGGGACGGCATTGTTGGCCATCGTTCCGCGCCATCCGCAACGCTTCGACGAAGTCGCGCGACTGATCGAGTCGCGGGGCATGAAATTGCAGCGCCGCTCAGACGATCAACCGGTCGCCGCCGACACGCAGGTCTGGCTCGGCGACAGCATGGGCGAGATGTTCGCCTACTACACCGCGGCCGACGTGGCTTTCGTCGGCGGCAGCCTGCTCGACTTTGGCAGCCAAAACCTGATCGAACCGTGCACGGTCGGCACGCCCGTCCTGATCGGTCTGTCGACCTTCAACTTCGCCGATGCCGCACAACACGCACTGGCCGCCGGGGCCGCAAGGCAGTATGCCGATGCAGCGGCCCTGATCGCGGGAGCCGTTGGGTTGCTCGGCGCGCCGGACGAATGTGAACAGATGGGGCAGGCAGGTCGCACGTTCACGGCGCAGCATCGCGGCGCGACCGCAAAGACCTTGGCGCTGATCGAAAAATTCATGCCGCCGCCGGGCCGCCCCTAGGCGGCATGCGCCCTCCCTGTGGGGGGGGGGCAGCGAGCTGGGTTTGCGAGCGTGGGGGGGGCTAACTATTCCAGCAGCGCGTTGATCGACGCGAGATCGGCTTCGGTCAGCGTACCAGCGGCCGCTTTCAGCTTCAACTGGGCGATCAAGGTGTCGAGCCGGGCCTTGGCAAGTTTCTGGCGCGTGTCGAACAACTGGCTCTGCGCATTCAGCACGTCGATATTGATGCGCACGCCGACTTCGTAACCCAGCTTGTTCGATTCGACCGCCAATTGCGACGAGGCCACACCGGCCTCCAGCGCCTTGACCTGGGCCAGGCCGGCATTCACGCCCAGATAGGCCTGGCGCGCAGCGAGCTGCGCCTGCCGGCGCGCGTTGTCGAGGTCGGCACGGGCTTTTTCATTGAGCGCCGCGGCTTCGCGTTCCTTCGAAGACACGGCCCCGCCGGCGAAGAGCGGCACGGCGAGTTGCAGGCCGATAGTGCTGCTCTTGGTATCGCTGCCCGCGCCGGTCGTCGTGGACAGGCTTGCCCCGGCGGCGCTGCGGCCGTGCGACGCGACCAGGTCGAGGGTAGGGTAGTGGCCGGCACGCTGGCGTTCGATTTCCCGGCCGGCGACGTCGAAATTGGTCTGGGCGATCTGCACGCCGATATTGCCGGTTTCCGCGTTGCTCACCCACTGGCCGATATCGGCCGGCTGTGGTGATCCGATCTGCACGCCGCGACGCAAGCCCTTCAGGTTGTCCGGCTCGGTCCCGGTCACGGTGCGCAGGGTCTGGCGCTTCACGGCCAGATCATTTTCAGCGGCGATCTCGGTCGCGACGGCGAGGTCGTAACGCGCCTGCGCTTCGTGCGTATCAGTGATCGTCGCCGTGCCGACCTCGAAGCTGCGTTTCGCGGCTTCGAGCTGCTCGGCAATGGCGATCTTCTGGGCCTGTGCCGTCGCCAAGGTTTCCTGCGCGAGCAGGACATCGAAATAGGCCTGCGTCACGCGCACGATCAGGTCCTGGCTGGCCTGCGCGAACTGCATCTCGGCCAGCGCGGCCGCCAGTTCGGACTGCTTGTAGCCCACCCAGTTCTGCCAGCGGAACAGCGGCTGCGAGAGCGAGACGTTCCAGCCGTTGCTGTTGTATTCGGCGCTGCGGTTGATCGGCGGACTGGTCCGCGAGGTCGACTCGATGTCGTTCCAGGTCGTGTTCGCCGACAGGCCGATGGTCGGCATGAGGCCGGCGCGGCCCTGCGGCAGCTTTTCCAGGCCGGCATCGCGGGCGGCGCGGGCGGACGCATATTGCGCATCGTAGCTGGCAGCATCGCGATAGACCTGGAGCAGATCCGCAGCGTGGGCACCCAGGGCGCTTCCCGCAAAGGCAAGGGCGATCAGGATCTTGAGGGAAGGCTGCATGGATGGACTCCGAAAAAGACTAATAAGTGGGGGCCGATGGATCGGCATCGCGCGACCATGCCGCCATGCCGCCATACAAATTGATGACATTGCTGAAGCCCTGATGTTCCAGGAACATCGCAACCTGGTAGCTGCGCGCGCCGTGGTGGCAAATCACCACGGTTTCGGCATCGCGCTTCAACTCCGGGTAGCGCGCCGGGATCGAGCGCATCGGCATCAGCTTGGACCCGGGGATATGCACGACATCGAACTCCCAAGGTTCGCGCACGTCCAGCAGGACTGGCAGGGAATGGCCGTCGGCCTTGGCCGCATCGAGCCATGCCTTGAGCTGGACGGCGGTCATCTGTTTCATGCGTCAGAACACGAACTGTTTCGCGGGGGACTGCTTCAGCATCGGCACGATGGTTTCCAGCTCATCCTCGCTCGCCACCGCATCGGCGCTGATGCGCGTCAGCATCCGCATCACCATGGTCGGCGCCTGGTCGGGCAGCGTGACGAAAGCGATAAGCCGTCCGCCGACTGCGAGCTGGTCAATCAAAGCCTGGGGGATTTCGCGCACGCCGCCGGACACGGCGATCACGTCATAGGGCGCATGGGCCATCAGGCCGACAAGACCATCGCCGATCTCGACATGGACGTTCTCGAGGTCGGTGCGGCCCAGGTTGGCACGCGCGATGGCCGCGACCGCGGGATCGATCTCGACGCTCCAGACGTCCTTCGCGCGCGTCGCCAGCAGCGCGGCCATGTGGCCGGACCCGGCACCGACTTCAAGTACACGCTCCTGCGGCTGGATGGCCAGCGCCTGCAGGATGCGGCCCTCGAGCTTCGGCGGCAGCAGGCTGGCGCCTTGGCCAATCGGAATCTCGACATCGGCGAAGGCGAGCGCCCGGTAGGCGTCGGGCACGAAATCCTCGCGGCGATCGGCATACAACTGGTCAATGACCGTCGCATCGGTAATGCGCCAGGGGCGCAGCTGCTGTTCGATCATGTTGTGGCGCGCTGACTCAAAATTCATGGCAAGACTCCATAATTTCGGTAAATGAGGACCCAATTCGGCAAAGCAAGTTCAATGGGGTGCAATTCTACGCCGGCTCTCGGACACGGTACCACGCGGCATACAAGGCCGGCAGGAACAGCAGGGTCAGCACGGTCGCGATGATCAGCCCGCCCATGATGGCCACCGCCATCGGCCCCCAGAAAATCTGCCGCGAGAGCGGGATCATCGCCAGTACGGCGGCGGCGGCGGTCAGCATGATCGGCCGGAAACGCCGCACCGCCGCGCCGACGACCGCATCCCACTGGCTCTTGCCCGCCTTTTCGTCCTGATCGATCTGATCCAGGAGAATCACCGAATTGCGCAGGATCATGCCCATCAGCGCGATGACGCCCAGATTGGCGACGAAGCCGAACGGCTTGCCAAAGGCCAGCAGCGCCAGCGCAACGCCGATCAGCCCCAGCGGGGCGGTCAGCAGCGCCATGAACGTGCGGCGCATGCTCTGCAATTGCACCATCAGCAGCGTAATCACCGCGACAAGCGTCAGCGGCATCACCGCCTTCAGCGCATTCTCGTTCCTTGCCGACTCCTCGATGGCGCCGCCGATCTCGATGCGATAGCCCGGCGGAAGCTGCTTGCGGAGCTCGCCGAGCAGCGGATCGATCTGCAGGGTGACGGTCGGCGCCGTGACCTGGTCATTGGCCAGGTCGGCGCGCACCTGAATCGCCGGCCGGCGGTCGCGCCGCCAGATGATGCCTTCCTCGAGCACCGGCTCCAGTTTCGCCACCTGGGCCAGCGGAATCCATTTGCCACCCTGCGTCGGCACGGGCAGGTCGGCCAGGCGGTCGAGCTGGCCACGTTCGCTGCCATCGGCGCGCCAGACGATGTCGATCAACTGGTCGCCTGCGCGGTACTGGGTCAGCGCGATGCCCTGCTGCTGGGCCTGCAGCGCCTGCGCCACCTCCTGGCTCGAGACGCCGAGCGCACGCGCGCGATCCTGGTCGATCCGCACGCGCACACTCTTGACCTTCTCGTTCCAGTCGAGATGGACGTTGGTGAGGTTGGCATTGGTACGCATCACTCCGGCCACCTCATGAGCGATGCCGCGCAGGGTTTCGGTCTCCTCGCCGCTGACGCGGAACACCACCGCATACCCAACCGGCGGACCGTTTTCCAGCCGTTGCACGCGCGTGCGCAGATGGCTCCAGCTGCCATCGGGCGCGGCGAAGGCCTTGAACAGTGTGGCCCGTACCGCTTCGCGGGCGTCGAAATCCTTCGTGACGACGACGAGCTGGCCGAAGTTGTCGTTGAAGAGTTGCTGGTCGAGCGGCAGGTAGAAGCGCGGCGCGCCGTTGCCGATGTAGGACGCGACATTCACCAGCTTGTCCTTCATCTCGTCCTGCGCCAGCAACGCCTCGACACGCTTCACCTCCGCTTCGGTCGCCTTGAGCGAGGCACCCTGCGGCAGCCAGAGGTCGACAATCAACTCGCTGCGGTTCGACGGCGGGAAAAACTGGTACTGCACGCCGACCTTGAACAGTGCCATGCCGCCAACGAAGGCCAGCAGAGTCAGGCCGATGACGAGGAAGCGCCGGCGCAGGCACCACTCCACCAGCGTCTTGAAGCGGCGGTAGAAGGGTGTGTCGTAGGGGTCGCCATGATGTTCCGCGCCGTACTTGCGCAGCGCCTTCACGTCAAGAATCTTGAAACCGATGTAAGGCGTGAAGATCACCGCCACCACCCAGGAAACAAGGAGTGCGATGGTCGTGACGGCGAAGATGGCGAAGGTGTACTCGCCGGCGCCGGATTTCGCAAAACCCACGGGCGTGAACGCCGCCGCGGTGATCAGCGTGCCAGTCAGCATCGGGAAAGCGGTCGAGGTGTAGGCGAACGTGGCGGCCTTGGCTTTCTCCCAGCCCTGTTCGATCTTCACCACCATCATTTCCACCGCGATGATCGCATCGTCGACCAGCAAGCCCAGCGCGATGATCAGCGCGCCGAGCGAAATGCGGTGCAAGTCGATGCTGAACACCTTCATCAGCAGGAAGGTGACGGCCAGCACCAGCGGAATCGACAGCGCCACGACCATCCCGGTGCGCACGCCCAGAGAAAGAAAGCTGACCGCCAGCACGATCAGCATCGCCTCGGCGAGCGTCTTGAGGAAGAGGTCGAGCGAAACGCGCACGATGGTCGGCTGATCGGCCACCGTCGTGACCTCGAGGCCCAGCGGCAGTGCGCGCGCCTGCGCCGCGATCTCGGCTTCCAGTGCCTTGCCGAGGGAGATGACGTCGCCGCCCCTGGCCATCACCACGGCGATGCCGACGGCGTCCCGGCCGTCGACGCGCATGCGCGGATTGGGCGGATCGCTGGTGCCATGCGTCACCGCAGCGACATCGCCGAGACGGAAGTGGCGGCCGCCGACGACAAGATCGGTGGCGCGAATCTTCTCCAGCGAATCGAAGGCGCCACTCACGCGCAGGCGCACGCGGTCACTGTCAGTTTCGACGAAGCCGGCCGGCTGCACGGCATTCTGCTGGGCCAGCGCATTCGCCACCAGGGCGGGGGTCAGACCAAGGCTGGCCAGCCGCTGCGGCGCCATGTCGATATAGATCTTCTCGTCCTGCACGCCGAGCAGATCGACTTTCTTGACATCGCCCAGTGCGCGCAAGGCACGCTGGATGCGCACGGCGGCGCGGCGCAGTTCAGCGTAGTCGTAGCCAGCCCCGGTCAGCGCATAGATGTTCACATAGACGTCGCCGAACTCGTCGTTGGGAAACGGGCCCTGCACGCCCGCCGGCAGCGTGTGGCGGATGTCGTCGAGTTTCTTTCTGACCTGCCGCCAGGATTCCGGCACCTCCTGCTTCGGCGTGTAGTCCTTGAGCTGGATGAAGATCAGCGACTCGCCGGCGCGCGAGGCGGACTTCAGCACATCGAGCGACGGCGTTTCCTGCAGCTTCTTTTCAATGCGCTCGGTCAGTTCGGTTTCGACTTCCTGCGCCGTCGCGCCCGGCCAGAGCGCGCGCACCACCATCACCTTGAAGGTGAAGTCAGGGTCTTCGGCGCGGCCCAGCTTGAGGAAGGCCAGCGCGCCGCCCACCATCAGCACGATCATCAGATAGAGCACCATCGAGCGATGTCCGATGGCCCATTCGGAAAGATTCGGGCCGATCATGACATCCTCCTTTGAGCGCAGTGAACCAGTAGTCTTCCCTCCCGCGAGGGAGGGGCTGGGGGTGGGAGGGTAATCATTGGGCGACCTGCACTTTTTCACCGGTGGAAAGCTTGAACGCCCCCGCCGCAACGATCGTTTCGCCAGGCTGCAGCCCATCCGTCACGACCGCGCCCTGGTCGGCGTAGCGGCCAACCTCGATGGGCCGCTGGCTGACCGTGCCATCGTTGCCAATCACCCAGACGGCAGGCCGCTCGCCCTGCTGCAGGATGGCGGCCAGCGGCACGATGGTTTCGCGCGGGGTCGGCTGTGCGAAGCGCACCGTCGCCGTCCTGCCCAGCGCGACATCGGCGTCGGCGTCGACGATGCTGACGCGCGCGGCAAACGTCCGGCTGGCCGGATCCGCGGCCGGCGCAAGTTCGCGCAATCTGCCGCGGTAGATCTTGCCGGCCCAGAGTTCGACCTCGGCCACCGCCCCCACCTTGAGTCCGGCGAGGCGCGACTCGGGAATGGCAATGGCCACCTCGCGCTCACCGTCGCGCGCGAGGCGGAACACCGCCTGGCCGGCGCCGACAACCTGCCCCGGTTCGGCCAGCACGGCCGCGACGACGCCCGGCGCATCCGCCACCAGCGTGGTGTAGGCCGCCTGGTTCTTCGCCAGTTTCGCCTGTGCCTCGGCGGCCGTCGCCGCAGTCTGCTTGGCATCGAGCGCCGCCTGGCTGATGAAGTTTTTCTGTCGCAATTCCTGCGTGCGCTTCAGTTCGGCGGCCGCCAGCGCGCGGTTCGCCTCGGCTTGTGCGGCGCTCAGCTGCTGGTCGGCGGCATCGAGCCGCGCGAGCGCTTGACCCGCTTTCACTTGCGCGCCGACATCGACCCGCCGCTCGATCAGCTTGCCACCGACACGAAAACCCAGCGTTGACTCGATGCGCGCCCGCACCTCGCCGCTGTAGTGGTGCTCAAGTGCCGTCTCGCCGGAACTGACTTTCAGCGCCTTGACGAGCTTGGGGCCGGTATCGACGGTATCCGGCGGCGGCGCTTTTTCGCCGCAGGCAACCAGCAGGGGCAGCGCAAGGAAGAGCAGGTACTTCATGGATTCACTTTCCGACGGCGCATGGCCATCCAGTACAGCAAAGGGATCACGAACAGTGTCAGCACCGTGGAGAAGGCCAGCCCCCAGACGATCGACTGCGCCACCGGGCCCCACAGCAGTGACTCGCCCGCGAGCCCGAAGGCCAGTGAGAACAGGCCGCCAATGGTGGTCACCGAGGTGATGAGAATTGGCACGACACGGCGACGTGCCGCATAGACGGCGGCATGCAGCACGCTCATGCCGTTGCGCCGGCGCTCGTTGGCGGCATCGATCAGCACGATCGCGGAATTCACCGCGATGCCGGTCAGCGCGATCACGCCATAGAGCGTGTACAGCGACAGCGGATTGCGGGAGACCAGCAGGCCGAGCGCGACGCCGGTGAAGGCCAGCGGCACGGTGACGAGGATCAGCAGCGGCTGGAAATAGCTCTTGAACTGCGCGGCGAGGATCAGGTAAATCAGGCCGACGCCGAGCAGGAACAGGCCGAGCATCGCGTCCAGGCTCTCGTTGATGTCGTCGAGTTCGCCCGAGTAGTCGATGCCGGTGTTCGGATACTGCGCGGCCAGCTGCTGCCAGGCGTCGCGCACGCGCTGGTTGGCCGTCACGGTGTCGGTCACGGTCTTGTCGAGGTCGGCTTCGACGGTGATCGCGCGCGCCAGGTTGTAGTGCTTGATCACGCCCATGCCGATGCGCGTCTCGGCCTTCACCAGCGCGCCAAGCGTGGTGGTCTGTCCGCCCGGCAGGGTGACCGGATCGTTCAACAGGTCGAGCACATCAGCGCCGACGCTGCCATCACTACGATGTTTCGCGCGCACGCGCAGTTCGATCTTCTCACCGCGGTCGCGCGTCTGCGCGATGATCTCGCCATCGACGGCCAGCCGCACCAGCCGTGCCACCTTGCCGGCATCGAGGCCCGCCGCGCGCAAGGCCTCGCGGTCAAGCTCCAGCACCAGTTGCGGTCGGCCCGGAATGTCGTCATCGGCCACGCCACGGGTGCCCGGTATGTCCTTAACCACCGCCAGCAGCGCATCGGCGGCGGCGCGCAGTTCGAGTGGGTCGTCGCCGCGCACGCGCACCTTCACCGGCTTTTCGAGCGGCGGCCCACCGGAAATCAGGGTGAAGTTGATCTTGCCCGGACTGGGCATCGACTCGACATCGGCGCGCATCGCCGCGACGATTTCCTGCACGTCGCGTCCCTCGTCCTTGGGCAGCAGGGAGACCACGACCTGGCCATACGCTTCGCCGTACAAAGGTTCGGTATCGGTGAACTTCACGCCCGCATAGGCGGCAATGTTACGCGCCTCGCCGGTCCGCAGATGCTGCCGCACGCGGGCCTCGAGTTTTTCAGCTTCCGCGAGGCTCTGCTCGATCGGCGCGCCAGCCGGCATGTCCACGCCGACATAGAAGATGCGCAGCGGATCGAAGGCAAAGAATTGCACGCGCACGAGACCCGTCGCCACCGCGGCACCAGCCCCCGCCAGCATCAGCACCATGACCGTCAGCGACAGGCGCGGCCAGCGCATCACCGCGATCAGCCAGCGCGCGTACTTGACGCGCAGCAGATGGTTGAAGCGCGCGCGCCAGTCGTCGGTCTTCGGCTGCGCCCGGCGGCTCGCCGTGACCACATGCACGGGCAGGATCCAGTAGGCTTCGAGCAGGCTGATCGCCAGCGCCAGCGTGACGATGAAGGGAATGATGAACATGAACTTGCC
>CAZTWA010000049.1:4834-14017 GCA_964617225.1 uncultured Methyloversatilis sp. | reverse complement strand
ACGGCGACATCCTCGACCAGCGCCAGCGAGATCGCCTTCTTGACGCCACCGAGGTCGACGACGGCAGTGTCTTCATCGGGCATTTCGACGACGCGGGCGGGAATGGCAAGGCACATGACGGTTCTCCGGAATGGAATGCAGCACGATTCTAACCGTTCAATTCCAGCAGCACGGGTTGGTGGTCGGAAGCCGTGGTGCCGGCATCGACGCTGACATCGACCACGCTTTCAGCAAGGTTTTCGCTGACAAAGAAGGCGTCGTAGCAGGAGGGTTCCTTGACGTAGCGTTGTTCATGCACACCAAAAGTCGGCGCTGGCGGGACGGCACCCTGCGTAATCGTCCATGCGTTGGCGAAGGCCGGAGCCTGTCCGTGCGCGAGCAAGGCCACCTGTTCCGGCGTGCCGACCGGGCTGTTGAAGTCGCCGCACAGCACGCAGCCTTCGCCGCGTGGCAGCACCGCGAAAGGCGGGTCGAGTTCTTCCGTCGATGGCGGACGGGTTGCATGCCGCCAGCCCTCGTCGGCAATGGCACGTAGCGCTTCGCACTGCGCCGTGCGTTGGGCGGCGGAAAAATATTCGAGATGTGTCGTGATCACGCGCAGCGCCTTGCCGGGATACTCCGGCGCGTCGATCACCGCTTCCACGGCCACACGCTGCATGCTCGGCACGCCCGCTTCCGCCGGCCAGGGCAGCAGGTGGCGGAATACCTGCAGGATCGGTCGCCGCGAGAGGATCAGGTTGCCGAACTGGCGCCTGCCACCGAGACCGTCAGGTAGGTCGCTGCCGACGCCATAAACGGATTCGTAGCCGAGGAACAGGCCGGCCAGCCACTCTGACTGATGCATCGCAGCGCCGCCGGGCAGACCGGGATGATTGACGGCCACTTCCTGCAGGCAGAGCACGTCGGAATCGACCTCGCGCGCCACGGCGGCGCTGCGCGCCAGATCAACCTTGCCGTCGAGGCCGCGGCCCCATTGAATATTCCAGCTCAGAATCCGCATTTCCGTCTCCGCTATTATTTTGACCCAGCGCAACAAACGCTAGCACGGGCAGGGTAAGCTATGCCATGATGCAGTGCAGCATAACTGAACGATGAACGAACTCGATACCATCCAGATAGTCCTGAAGCGCCATCGGTGCGACGGTACCCGGCTGATGCAGATCCTGCGCGAAGTGCAGGACGAATTGGGCTGGCTCGCCCCGGCAACGCTCACCGCCATTGCCAAGGGTGTCGGCTGGCCGCGTGCGCAAGTGGAAAGCACCGCGAGTTTCTACAGTTTCTTCCATACCGTGCCACGCGGCCGTTACCGCGTGCTCTGGAGCAACAACATCATCGACCGCATGCTCGGCAGCCGCGACCTCATGGTGGAGATGTGTCGCGGCCTGTGGATCGAACGCGGACGCACGTCCGGCGATGGACTGGTCAGCGTCGACACCACCTCTTGCACCGGCATGGGTGACCAGGGTCCGGCCGTGCTGGTGAATTACCGGGCAGTAACGCGCATGGACATGGATCGCGTCGAGGCGATGGTCGGGTTGATTCGCGCCGAAGTACCCCTCGCCGACTGGCCGGCCGAATGGTTTCATGTCGACGACAACATCCGTCGCCGCGACCGACTGTTGAATCATGGCCTCGAACCCGGCGCAGCGATCTTTGCCACTCTGGCGCGCGGACCGGAAGCGACGCTGGACGAAATGCGCACAGCGCAGCTGCGCGGGTGCGGTGGCGCCGGCTTCTCCATGGCCGCCAAGTGGCAGGCCTGCCGGGATGCACCCGGCGACCAACGCTTCATCGTCTGCAACGCCGACGAAGGCGAGCCCGGCACCTTCAAGGATCGCGTGCTGCTGAACTGCCATGCCGATCTCGTCTTCGAGGGCATGACGGTCGCCGGCCTCGTCGTCGGCGCACAGCGGGGGTTTGTCTACCTGCGCGGCGAGTACCGTCACCTGTTCGAGCCCTTAAAGTCAGTCCTGGCGAGACGGCAGGCGGCCGGCCTGCTCGGCGACAACATCCTCGGCAGCGGCCGGACCTTCGACATCGAAGTGCATCTGGGTGCCGGTGCCTATATCTGCGGCGAGGAATCGGCGCTGATCGAATCGCTCGAAGGCAAGCGCGGCATCCCGCGCAGCCGTCCACCCTTCCCGGTCACGCACGGCTTTCTCGGCCAGCCGACCGTGGTGAACAACGTTGAGACGCTGGCCCACGCCGCGCTGATCGCCGCACGGGGCGGCACGTGGTTCGCGGCAGTCGGCACACCCCAATCCACCGGCACCAAGCTGCTCTCGGTCTCGGGCGATTGCACGCGCCCCGGCATTTATGAGTATCCATTCGGCGTCACGGTAAGGCAAGTCCTGGAGGATTGCGGCGCCGACAACATACAGGCGGTGCAGGTCTCCGGCCCCTCGGGTACCTGCATCGACGCCAGCGAATTCGGCCGCCGCCTCGCTTACGAGGACTTGCCGACCGCCGGCGCATTCATGGTTTTCAATCATCTACGTGACCTGTTCGAGGTGGCGCGCAACTTCAACCATTTCTTCGCCCACGAATCCTGCGGCTTCTGCACGCCCTGCCGCGTCGGCACCACGCTGCTGCGCCGGATGATGGACAAGATCGCGCGCGGCAATGGCACGCGCTACGAGATCGACGAGATCCTCGACCTCATCGGCGTGATGAAAGCCACCGCCCACTGCGGCCTCGGCCGCACGGCCGGCAATCCGCTCGAGGACACCTTGCACAAGTTCCGCCCGGCATGGGAGCGCCACTTGAAGTCGCTCGATTTCGTGCCGGCCTTCAACCTCGACGGCGCACTGGCGCAGGCGCGCCAGATGACACGCCGTGACGACGTCAACGCCCACCTCGCGCCATGACTGATTCCTTCAACCTCGATGGCCACGCGATTCCCTTCTCACCGGGACAAACGGTGCTGCAGGCCGCGCTCGTCGCAGACGTCTATATCCCGCACCTCTGCTTCCACCCGGAGTTTCGCCCCCATGGCAGCTGCAAGCTCTGCACGGTGCTCGCCAATGGACGCAGCGCCAGCGCCTGTACCCTGCCGGCCGCCGCCGGCCTGCACGTTGAAAGCGAGACACCCGAGATTCAGCAACAACGCCGCACGCTGGTCCAGATGCTGCTGGTGGAAGGCAACCACTTCTGTCCCTCCTGCGAGAAGAGCGGCGACTGCCTGCTGCAGGCACTGGGCTACGAACTCGGCGTCATGACGCCGCATTTCCGCCACATCTTCCCGAACCGGCCTGTCGACTTTTCCCATCCCGACGTGCTGCTCGACTTCAACCGTTGCATCCTCTGCGAGTTGTGCATCCACGCGAGCGCGGAAGTCGATGGCAAGCGGGTCTTCGCGCTGGCCGGGCGCGGCATCCACAAACACCTCGTCGTGAATGCCGAATCGGGTCAGCTCGGCGACACGAACTTCGCGCTCGCCGACAAGGCCGCACAAGTCTGCCCCGTCGGCGTGATCCTGCCCAAGCGCAAGGGTTTCGCCGTGCCGATCGGCGCACGGCGCTTCGATGACGCACCGATCTCCACCCACGTTGCCGAATTCAAGCCGAAGTCCGGAGGCGCGGCATGACGAAGCTGCGCGTCGCCACGGCCAGCCTCGCCGGCTGCTTCGGCTGCCACATGTCGCTGCTCGACATCGACGAACGCCTCTTCGATCTGCTTGAGTTGGTCGAGTTCGACCGTTCGCCCTTCACCGACACCAAGCGCATTGGCACGCAGGGCATTTGCGACATCGGCATCGTCGAAGGCGGCGTCTGCAACGCGGAGAACGTGCAAGTGCTGCAGGCGTTCCGCGCGCATTGCCGCATCCTCGTCGCCATCGGTGCGTGCGCGGTGAATGGCGGCCTGCCAGCCCAGCGCAACCACCTCGACCTGCGCGACATCCTGGCAACGGTCTATGCCACCGAGGCCAGCCTCACGGCAGGCACGTGCATCCCCAATGACCCGGAACTGCCGCTGCCACTCGACCAGGTGCGACCGATCCACGAAGTGGTCAAGGTCGACTATTTCCTGCCCGGTTGCCCGCCCTCGGCCGAAGCCATCTGGCAATTCCTCACCGAGTTGATTGCCGGGCGCGAGCCCCGTCTCGATACCGGCCTGCTGCGTTATGACTGACCTCGAAACCGCCAGCCATCCGGAGAATTTGCGTCGCGTCGCCATCGACCCGCTCTCACGCGTCGAAGGCCATGGCAAGGTCACGTTGCTGCTCGACGCGGACAACCGCGTGCAGCAGGCACGCCTGCATATCGTCGAGTTCCGCGGCTTCGAGAAGTTCATCGAGGGCCGCCCGTTCTGGGAAGTGCCGGTCATGGTGCAGCGGCTGTGCGGCATCTGCCCCGTGTCGCACCACCTCGCCGCCGCCAAGGCGATGGACCAGATCGTCGGCGCGACCCTGACGCCGACCGCCGAAAAGATCCGCCGCCTGATGCACTACGGGCAGATCCTGCAGTCGCACGCGCTGCACTTCTTCCACCTCGCCTCGCCGGACCTGCTGTTCGGCTTCGATGCGGATGCTGCCCGCCGCAACATCGCCGGCCTCGTCGCGCACGACCCGGCGATCATCCGGAAGGGCGTGCTGCTGCGCAAGTACGGCCAGGAAATCATCCGCATGACCGCTGGCAAGCGCGTGCACGGGACGGGGGCGATTCCGGGCGGCGTCAACAAAGCGCTGGCAGCGGACGAGCGCGCCCTGCTGCTGCGGGACATCTACGACATGATCGCCTGGAGCCGCGAAGCCATCCAACTGGTCCGGCAGTTGTTCGAACGCAATCTCGCGCAGTACCGCGACTTCGGGCGCTTCGACGCGCATACCCTCAGCCTCGTGCGCGCCGACGGCGCGCTGGACTTCTACGACGGCGGGCTGCGGGCGCGCCGGGTCGATGGCACGACGCTCTTCGATCACTTCGACACCGATCATTACTGGGATGCGATCGTCGAGGACGTCAAGCCCTGGAGCTACATGAAGTTCCCCTTCCTGCGCATGCTGGGCTCGGCCGATGCCGGCTGGTACCGCGTCGGGCCGCTGACGCGCGTCACGCAGTGCGACTTCATTCCCACGCCTTTCGCCGAGCGCGAGCGGCAGGACTTCCTCGCCTTCGCCGAGGGCGCGGCGGCACGCGCGACGCTGGGCTTCCACTGGGCGCGCATGATCGAGATGCTGCATGCCGCCGAAGCGATCAAGGAACTGCTGCACGACGACGACCTTGTCGGCCGGGATCTCGTCACGACGGGCCCGCGCAGGGAACGCGGCGTGGGCGTCATCGAGGCGCCGCGCGGCACGCTGATCCACCACTACCGCGTCGATGAGAACGATCAGGTCATCCGCGCCAACCTGATCGTCTCGACCACGCACAACAACCAGGCGATGAACGAGGCGATCCGCGCGGTGGCCCGCAGTTATTTCGACGGCCGGGCGATCACCGAAGGGCTGCTCAACCACATCGAGGTCGCAATCCGTTGCTTCGATCCCTGCCTGTCCTGTGCCACCCATGCACTCGGCGCGATGCCACTCGAGGTTTCCATAGTCAGCGCTGACGGGACGGCAGGCGATTGCGTGACGCGCGACCTGCATGGCATCCTCAGTCGGCCGTGACCGCACCGTTCCTGATCCTCGGCTGGGGCAACCCGTCGCGGGGCGACGACGCGCTCGGACCCCTGTTCGTCGAGCGCACCGCGGCACTGCAGCTGCCGCAGGTCGAATGCATCACGGATTTCCAGTTGCAGGTCGAGCATGCGCTCGATCTCGATGGACGGGAACGGGTCCTGTTCGTCGATGCCAGCCTGGCGGCCGATCCGCCTTTCGCCATCAGCGAGCTCTCACCCGCTCGTGACGCCAGCATCAGCACGCATGCCCTGAGCCCGGAAGCGGTCATGCAGGTGTATGTTGAGCTTCATGACCGCCCCCCGCCCCGCTGCCTGCTGCTGGCCATCCGTGGCGAGCAATTCGAGCTGGGCAGCGCATTGTCAGCCGCTGCAGGTGCTAATCTGGCGGCGGCGCTGGAAAGATGTAGAAATTTGTCATTTTTTGTAACAAATACGTCAACCTTTCCACCCCAGAATAGTTAACCTGCTTGCTTTGCTGTTGTTTGCTTTTGTTCGTTACCTACCTTGACCACTTATAAAGGACTGCCCCCATGAAATCCTCCCTCCTTCTCGTTTCCCTGACTGCGCTCGCCCTGGTCGCCTGTGGCAAGAAGGAAGCCCCCCCGGCTCCCGCCGCCGCCCCGGCGCCGGCTGCTGCCCCCGCACCTGCACCTGTTGCTGCTGACGCTGCCAAGCCGGCTGAAGGCGCCGCACCTGCCGCCGCCCCGGCTGACGCTCCCGCTGCTGCGCCCGCTGACGCCGCCAAGCCCGCCGAAGGTACGGCCGCTGCACCCGCTGACAACAAGGACAAGATGATGGAAGTCGTCAAGGGCGCTGCCAAGGGTGGTGTCGAAGGCGCGAAGGAAGGTGGTGCTGCAGGTGCCGCTGCCGGCGCAGCGCAAGGTGCCCAGGACGCAATGAAGAAGTAATCAGGCGTTCTGCGCAGCAACAAAAAGGGCCAACTTGCGTTGGCCCTTTTTTTCGCCTGCCACCGGTCAGAATGGCAGGCTTGGCTGAAGAATGATTACCCCAGGCTTACTTCTTCTTCGCCTTCTTGCCGGCGACAGCAGCCTTGAAGCTCGCGCCCGCGGTGAACTTCGGCACCGTGGTGGCGGCGATCTTCAGGGGAGCGCCCGTCTTCGGGTTCTTGCCGGTACGCGCAGCGCGCTTGGCGGGCTTGAAGGAACCGAAACCGACCAACGTGACCGCATCGCCCTTGGCGACGGCCTTCACGACGGCGTCCATGACGGCGGACAGGGCACGGTCGGCAGCCGCCTTGGAAATGTCGGCCGCTTTCGCGGTGGCTTCAATCAGTTCAGATTTGTTCATGGGTGTTCACTCCTCGATTTACGCTGTTGGAATACGACTTGGACGAAAAAGGCCGCCACTCAAGCAGCCACATTAATAATAGTACCCGTCTTTTGTCCTTGTGCATTGACAAAAACTTTCGATTGCTGCGTCTGGCGGGCTTCTTCGTTGCGTTCACGCGCCTGAACCGCATCGGAACTGGGTGCTTCTGCATTGGACTGGGTCGCTTCGGTGCGGGGTGCTTCCTGACGCACGCGCGCCTGCTCCGTAGCCTGGTCGGCATAGCTCTGTTGCGCGGTCTTGGCCGAGGAAAGCTGTTGTTGCAGCGTTGCCGCCGAGGATCCCACTGAACTGACTTCCATCGCTGTCTCCTTTTCCTAGTCGCCGGAGCCTCGCTCAGGCGACGGTATTGATCCGTGTCCCGGTCACCTGCCCGGAGGTGTTGATCACCGGCGCGCTGCCTGCGGTAACCGCCGGTGCGGCCGCAGTCGACACGTTCGTGGACGCATCAACGGTTTCGGCGGACGCAGTCACGCGGATCAAGGCATCTTCGAGGCCTGCTTTCATTTCGCTGACCGAACGGATCATCGCCACGCCCTGACGCGCCCGGCCGGCAATGTTCTGGGCCTGGTTCGACTCGACCGACAGGGTACGGGCATTTTCCTGGGCGCGATTCGCTTCGCGCTGGGCTGCGGCGGCCTTGATCTGCAGGCTGCGGGCGACCTGCTCGGCACGATCGGCATTCTGCTGGGCCTGTTGCAACTTGAGCTGCTGAAAGGCAGCTTGCGTCACCCCTTGCACTCCGACCGTTGATGAAATGGCAGCCATCTCCATCGCCCAGGATAAAAACACGGAATAAATATAGCCCTAAACCATCGCTGAAACAAGGATATCAGGCCGATATCAGGCCGGGCGCGACATCCAGTGCAGCAGGACGGCATACAGCGCATCGGGGTCGATGGGCTTGGTCAGGAAGTCGTTCATGCCCGCGGCAATGCAACGTGCCTTGTCCTCGGCAAACGCGTTCGCGGTCGTCGCCACGATCGGCGTCTGCGCATGCTGCGGCAACTGGCGTATCTGACGGGCGGCTTCCAGGCCGTCGAGGCAGGGCATCTGCATGTCCATCAGGATCACGGCGTAATCGTTGGCGCGCGCCTTGGCGAGGGCGATTTCACCGTTTTCGGCGGTCTCAACCACCAGGCTGACATCCTCGAGCAGCACCGTCGCGATTTCCCGATTGATGGGTTCGTCTTCCGCCAGCAGGATGCGTGCGCCGGCGTGGTCACGGCGCAATGCGGTTTCGGCTTCCCCGCAAACCGGCCCGGTGTCCGGTTGTTCCGCTTCGCCCTTTTTCAGGCGGGCGGTAAACCAGAATGTGCTGCCCACCCCCGGGGTACTCTCCGCGCCGGCATCGCCCCCCATCAACTGGGCGAGCTTCCGGGTGATCGCCAGTCCCAGGCCGGTGCCGCCGTACTCGCGTGTCGTCGTGTTGTCTGCCTGTTCGAACACGGTAAAAAGGCGTGGCAACACTGCGGGCGCAATGCCGACCCCGGTGTCCTGCACCTCGAAGCGCAACATGACCGCGTCGGCGTCTTCCGCCTGCTGCCTGACCCGCAGCACGATGCCGCCCTGCGCGGTAAACTTCACGGCGTTACTCGCATAATTGAGCAAGGCCTGCTGCAGGCGCATCGCATCACCCAATAACGGCGGCAATGGCATGGTTTCGGTATGGAAGAACAGGCCTTTGTCCTGCAACCGGACCTGCAGCATCGAAGCGATGTTGCCGAACAAACTGTCGATGTTTACCGGGGCCTCGAACAATTCGAACTTGCCCGCCTCGATCTTCGAAAGGTCGAGGACTTCATTGACGATCTCGAGCAGGTGCGCACCCGCGGCTTCGAGCTTGTCGAGGCGCTCGGCTTGCCGAGTCGCCAGCCCCTCGCGCCGGATCAGGTGCGCCATGCCGGTGATGGCATTGAGCGGCGTGCGGATCTCGTGCGACATGTTGGCGAGGAACGCGCTCTTGGCGATGTTGGCAGCCTCGGCGGCCTGCTTCGCGTCGATCAGGGCCTGCTCCACGGCCTTGCGCTGACTGATATCCACGCCAAAACCAATAAAGCGCTCGGTCACCCCGTTCTCGTCGGTATGGGCATACACCGTCATTTCCACCGGCACGAGGCTGCCATCCTTGCGGCACTGTGTCGTTTCGAAGCGCAGGAAAAGGTTGTCTCGGATGTCCGCGCTGATCTGCCGATAACGCTCATCTGTGAAGTTCGG
>CAZTWA010000049.1:0-4734 GCA_964617225.1 uncultured Methyloversatilis sp. | reverse complement strand
CGCTTCGGCCTGCTTGCGCTCGGTCACGTCCCGACAAAATCCCATCACCCGGTCACCGGGCAGGATCACCGCATGCAGGTCCGCCGGGAAGACCGAACCATCCTTTCGCCGCAACTGGATTTCCATGTCCAGCGTGCCTAGCTGTTTGACCGCATTGAACAGTTCATCATGACTTGCCGCCACATCCGGGGGTGAGAGATCGGTGATCGACATGTGTTGCAATTCCTGCCGCGTGTAGCCCACCATGCGGCAGGCGGCCGGATTGATATCGATATAGCGGCCAGACGCATCGGCGATGAAGATACCCTCCGGGCCGTGATCGATATAGCTGCGCAAATTTGCCTCGCTCTCGCGCAATGAATTCGTCATTGCCTCGGCCAATCTCAGCGCCTGGCTGCGCGTCGTCACCATCATGCGGATCAGCAGGAACAGCAGCAGGGCTATGGTGCCGCCGACGACGATCGCCCAGTGCGAGCCGTGGCTGCCCACCATCCTGCGCAGTTCGGGCTCGTCAAAAAACTCGATCGTCCAGTTGCGCCCGGCAAATTCAAACGTCTCCCGTTGATATAACGAATGGCCGTGCTCGCCCTTTTCATGTGCCTTCTGGTACAGCAGGGCCTCCGGGCTCGGCGTATCACCATCAAAGATGGTGAAAGCGATCCCCTGCAGCGCGGGGGAGAGCAGATCGCCGACCACCGCCGAAATGCGGAACGGACTCAGGACGAATCCGACATGCCGGCCATGCCGGTCATGGGCCGGCATGTACATGATGAAGGCCGGGGCCGACTCGCCGCCTTCGTCGATCTTCAGGGTGATACGCGGCGTGATGGTGGGCTGGCCGCTCGCCAGCGCCCGCGTCATGGTTTCCCGGCGCACGGAGTCCTGCCACATGTCGAAGCCGACCGCCTTGATATTAAGGCCTTCATGCGGCTCCACATAGACATTCACCGCATAGCGATCGCGCTCGCCAGCCGGCCAGATCGCGAAGTTCGGAAACCCCATGGCGCGTTGCCGGACTTCGACCGCCGACCGCTCCGCCGCTGTAAAGGTCTGGGCATAGGCCAGCGCCATGATCGCCGGATAGTTGTGCTTCAGTTCGAGCGCAGCGACGTAATCCTGCCATTCGCGGCGTGTCACGTCTTCGCTCGCCTTGAACAGGGCCGCGCCGCCTTTCACGATCGTCTCGTAGTCGTCGAAGCGATCGCGCAGCAGGCTGTGGACATCTCCAACGCGTACCTTGAACTCGGCCTGCAGGCGCTGATCCTCAAGCACAACCAGCCAGCGCCAGGCAACGAAGGTGATCAGCAGCGCCGAGATCAACACCACCCCGGGAAGCCAGACGCCGGTAGAAGCTGCCTCGCCGCGCGCTGGCGATCCTGTGTCCGTTTCCTTGAGGGGAAGCTTGGTTGGCATTGCTGTGCGATCTCAGCCCGACTTATGACTTTCAGGATATTCCGTCAGCAAGTCTAGCAAGCGCGTGCTGCATCGACAAGCCGCCTCGAAAACTGCGGGAGGGCAGTCATTCCTGAATAACTGGTGCCGGGAGAGGGACTCGAACCCTCACAGTGTTACCACCGGCGGATTTTGAGTCCGCTGCGTCTACCGATTCCGCCATCCCGGCTGGGTCATGGGCGCTTGCACACGTACAATGCGTGCCGCCCTTGGCGATAGAGCGCGCATTCTATCCGCAAACACCGTTCCCACAAGCCATGCCCCATTGATGTCACTGAGCCTCGACGATTTCGACTACCTGCTGCCCCCTGAGTGCATCGCCCAGGCGCCGCTGGCCGAGCGCAGCGCGAGCCGTCTGCTGGTGATGCGCGACGCAGCGCTCGAGGACCGCAGTTTCATCGACCTGCCCCAGTTGCTCGCGCCCGGCGACCTGCTGGTGATGAACGACACGCGCGTGCTGCACGCCCGCCTGTACGGTCAGAAGGACACCGGCGGACAGGTCGAGGTGCTGGTCGAGCGCGTCACCGGTGACGACACCGTGCTCGCACAGGTGCGCGCCAGCAAGCCGCCCCGGCCCGGCGGCACGATCCGGCTCGAAGACGCTTTCGATGCCGAGGTGCTCGGCCGTGAAGGGGAGTTCTACCAATTGCGCTTCCCAAGCGACGCGGTCGAACTGATCGAGCAGCACGGGAAACTGCCGCTGCCGCCCTACATCGAGCGCGCGGCGGCGAATGCCGACGAGGAACGCTACCAGACCGTCTATGCCCGGGAACGGGGTTCGGTCGCGGCGCCGACCGCCGGACTGCATTTCGACGCCCCGCTGCTGGAACGGCTGCGCGACCGGGGTGTCGGCATCGCCCACGTCACGCTCCATGTCGGCGCCGGCACGTTCCAGCCGGTGCGCGTGCAGGACCTGTCGCAGCACCGCATGCACACCGAGCGCTACCACGTCCCGCAAGCGACCGCCGACGCCATCGCTGCGACAAAGCAGCGCGGCGGTCGCGTCGTTGCCGTCGGTACCACTTCGCTGCGTACCCTCGAATCCGCCGCCCATGCGGATGGTTCCGTGAAAGTCAGCGCTGGCGAGACGGCACTGTTCATCACGCCGGGCTACCGTTTCAAGGTCGTCGACCTGCTGATCACCAATTTCCATCTGCCGAAGTCGACGCTGCTGATGCTCGTTTCGGCCTTCGGCGGCCTCGACGAAATCCGGGCGGCCTACCGTCACGCCATCGACAACGGCTACCGCTTCTTCAGCTACGGCGACGCCATGCTGATCCATAGAGCCCACCCCGAAAACCTCGCTGCACTCGGTTCTCCCCTCAAGGGGCAAGAAAACTCGGGGCGGCCCTTCGTTTTCTTACACGATGAAATTTGACCTCCTGACCACCGACGGCGCCGCGCGCCGCGGCACGCTCACCCTGGCCCACGGCACCGTTGAAACCCCGGTGTTCATGCCGGTCGGCACCTACGGCACCGTCAAGGCGATGGCACCCAACGAACTCATCGACATCGGCGCGCAGATCGTCCTCGGCAACACCTTCCACCTCTGGCTGCGCCCGGGACTGGACGTCATCCGCGCCCACGGCGGCCTGCATCGCTTCATGGGTTGGGATCGGCCGATCCTCACCGACTCGGGCGGGTTCCAGGTCTTTTCATTGGGCGAACTACGCAAGATTTCGGAAGAAGGCGTGAAGTTCGCTTCACCGATCAATGGCGACAAACTCTTCATGCGCCCCGAAGACTCGATGCAAATCCAGCACGTGCTGAATTCCGACATCGTGATGATCTTCGACGAATGCACGCCCTACCCTGCCGACCTGAAACAGGCCGCCGACTCGATGCGCCTCAGCCTGCGCTGGGCGCGCCGCTCGCGTGACGAGCATGATCGGCTGAACAACACGAACGCCCTGTTCGGTATCGTGCAGGGGGGCATGTTCGAGTCGCTACGCGACGAATCGCTGGCGGGCCTGGACGAGATCGGCTTCGACGGCATGGCCATCGGCGGACTGTCGGTCGGCGAGCCGAAGGAAGATTTCGCGCGCATCCTCGCCCATACGGCACCAAGACTTCCGACGTACAAGCCGCGCTACCTGATGGGCGTCGGCACGCCGGAGGACATCGTGTATGCGGTCGGCCAGGGCATCGATATGTTCGATTGCGTGATGCCGACGCGCAACGCGCGCAACGGCCACTTGTTCACGCGCTACGGCGACATCCGCATCAAGAACGCGCAGCACAAGAACGACACGCGGCCGCTGGATGAAAGTTGCGATTGCTATTGCTGCCGCAACTTCAGCCGCGCCTACCTGCACCACCTGCACCGTTGCAACGAGATTCTCGGTGCGCGGCTCAACACCCTTCACAACCTGCATTATTACCAGATGCTGATGCGCGAACTGCGCGATGCGATCGCCTCCGGCGGCTTTGCCGACCATGTCGCCCGTTTCCATCGGGATCGCGCTCATGGCCAGTAAGGGCACGGGTATAATGCGCCGTTTATTTTGTCCTAGCGGAGTACACCGAACATGCTGATTTCCAATGCTTACGCCCAAGCGGCATCCCAGGATCCCACCGGCGGCCTGATGAGTCTCGCGCCCATCATCCTGATGTTCATCGTGCTGTGGTTCCTGATGATCCGCCCGCAGATGAAGAAGGCCAAGGAACACCAGAAGATGGTGGGCGAACTGGCCAAGGGTGACGAGGTCGTCACGCAGGGCGGCATGGCCGGCCGCATCGTCAAGGTCGGCGAGAACTACGTGACGATCGAAATCGCCACGCTCAAGGATGCCCCGGTCGAAGTGCAGATCCAGAAGCAGGCCGTCGGCACGCTGCTGCCCAAGGGCACGCTCAAGACCCTCTGATGAACAAGTATCCCCTCTGGAAGAACGCCACGGTCATCGTGGCGTTGATCCTTGGCCTGCTCTACACCTTGCCGAACTTCTTCGGCGAGGTGCCGGCCGTGCAGGTCTCGAGCGTCAAGGCCACGATCAAGGTCGACACCAAGCTGCAGTCGCGCGTCGAGGAAACCCTCGCCGGTGCGGGCATCCAGCCCACCGGCCTGTTCTTCGACCCGAACAGCATTCGCGTGCGCCTCGCTGATACCGACACCCAGCTCAAGGCCAAGGATGCCATCGAGAAGGCGCTCAATCCGGATCCGGTCGACGCTTCCTACAGCGTCGCGCTCAACCTTCTCTCGGCCTCGCCCGACTGGCTGACCGGCCTGCATGCCCTGCCGATGTACCTCGGGCTCGACCTGCGCGGCGGCGTGCATTTCCTGCT
>CAZTWA010000048.1:0-14087 GCA_964617225.1 uncultured Methyloversatilis sp. | reverse complement strand
CCCGAGCGTGGCAAAGTAGGCCGCCGCCCCTGCGCTGACCAGCGCGGATAGATGGGCCACGCGCGTCCAGGTTGGCGCGACCAGCCAGTCGGCTTCCCTGCCCATGCCGAACCAGAGCGTCGCGGCGAGCACCAGCAGCGCTGCGGCGATCTTCAGGCCAAATTTCATCCAGCCGGGCTGTGGCACATAGACGGCGCGCTGGCGCAGGCCGCGAAACAGCAGGCTCGCATTCAGGCATGATGCCAGACCGATGGAGAGCGCCAGGCCGGCATGCTTGAAGGGCACGATGAAGGCCAGGTTCATCGCCTGCGTCGCGAGTAGCGTCAGCAGGGCGATCTTCACCGGCGTCTTGATGTTCTGTTGCGCATAGAAGCCCGGTGCAAGCACCTTGACGAGGATCATCCCGATCAGGCCGATGCTGTAAGCGGCGAGCGCCTCGCGCGTCAGCAGCACGTCGTTGGCGGTGAAGGCGCCATGCTGGAACAGCGTCGCGAGCAAGGGCACGCCCAGCATGGCGAGGCCGATTGCGGCCGGCAGGGTCAGCAGAAATGTCAGCCGCAGGCCCCAGTCGAGCAGGGCGGAAAATTCCGCGGGGTTGCTGCTGCTATGCGCCCGGGAGAGGCTGGGCAGCAGGATCGTGCCCAGCGCGGCGCCGAGCAGGCCGGCGGGGAACTCCATGAGGCGATCGGCGTAATAGAGCCAGGAGACGCTGCCGGAGGCCAGGAAGGATGCGAAGATGGTGTTGATGAGCAAGGAGATCTGCGCGACGGATACGCCGAGCACGGCCGGTGCCATGAGTTTGAGCACACGGCGGACGCCGGGATCGCCCGGCGCGAAATCGAAGCGTGGCAGCATGCCGATCTTCTTCAGGGCGGGCAACTGGATCGCCAGTTGCAGCACGCCGCCGAGAAACACTGCCCACGCCAGCACCATGACCGGGGGATCGAAGTACGGCGCGGCGAACAGCGCCATACCAATGAAGGAGAGGTTCAGGAGCGTCGGCGTGAAGGCGGGCAGGGCGAAGCGGCTCCAGGTATTGAGGATGCCCGCCGAAAGTGCCACCAGCGCCATGAACAGGATGTAGGGGAAGGTGATGCGCGTGAGTTCCACCGTCAGCGCGAACTTGCCGGCATCCGCCGCGAAGCCGGGCGCGGAAACATAGATCAGCAGGGGGGCGCCCATCACGCCCAGCGTGGCCACCCCCAGCACGACGAGGAACAGCATCGTCGCGACGCGGTCGACGAGCGTTTTGGTCTCGGTTTCGCCGCGCTGGTTACGATACTCCGCGAGCAGGGGCACGAAAGCCTGCGAAAAGGCGCCTTCGGCGAACATGCGCCGCAGCAGGTTGGGCAACCGGAAGGCGACGAAGAACGCGTCGGTGAGCATGCCGGCGCCGAATGCACGGGCGATGACAAAATCGCGGACGAAGCCGAGGATGCGCGAGAGCAGGGTCAAGCTGCTGACGGTCGCCAACGTGCGAAGCAGGTTCATAAGGTGCGCAGCAGGTTCATAATGCTTGGAGTGTGTTCATGGGGCCGGATGTTAGCCTTGTGACGGTTTTTCCAAGCTTGGAAAAGCGCCTTGCAATGGCGTGCAACTCCTCCTATAATCTCGCCCTTTCCGATTACCAACCGAGCTTTCTCACATGGCCAATACCGCCCAAGCCCGCAAGCGCGCCCTACAGGCGACCAAGAGCCGCGCCCATAACATGAGCCTGCGTTCCGAACTTCGCACCGCGATCAAGAAGGTGCGCAAGGCCGTCAGCGCCGGCGACAAGGCTGCCGCCCAGGCGGTCTTCAAGGAATCACAAAGCGTGATCGATTCGATCGCCGACAAGAAGATCGTTCACAAGAACGCTGCCGCACGCCAGAAGAGCCGCCTGTCGGCTGCGATCAAGGCGCTGTAAGCTGCACTAGATTCGCCGCAACGGGCGCGGGTACTGCAAGGTATCCGCGCCGTTTTGTTTATGACTGTATCGAAACGAAATCTATACAGTTCGGCGAAATTCACTTATGATCTTTTTCCCGCATCAAAACAGTACGGCGGCCTTGGCGTTCCTGGCCGCCGTCGCTTTTTGGATGCCGTCTTCTGGTTGAAACAGCGGAGCGGATCATGTCTCACCTGATGAAAAACTATGCCCGGCAGGCCGTGGCATTCACCCATGGCGAAGGCTGTCATCTCTTCGATGAAACCGGCCGGCGCTATCTCGACGGACTGGCCGGCATCGCGGTCAATACCCTCGGCCACAACCACCCCCGCCTGACGGCCGCGCTCGAGCAGCAACTGCATCGCCTCATCCATACCTCGAACCTCTATCAGGTTCGCGAGCAGGAAGCACTCGCCGACCGCCTGGCCACCCTGGCCGGCATGGACGAAGTGTTCTTCTGCAATTCCGGCTGCGAGGCAAACGAGGCGGCCATCAAGCTCGCCCGCCTGTATGGCCACCAGAAGGGCATCGAGCAACCCGCCATCATCGTCATGGAGCAGGCCTTTCATGGCCGCACGCTGGCGACCCTGTCGGCGACTGGCAACCGCAAGGTGCAGGCCGGCTTCGAGCCGCTCGTGCCGGGCTTCGTGCGCGTGCCCTTCGATGATTTCGCGGCGATCGAGCAGGTCGCGGCCAACAACGCCAATGTCGTTGCCGTGCTCTTCGAGCCGATCCAGGGTGAGGGCGGCATCAATATCTGCCATGACGAATTCATGCGCGGGCTGCGCGGCATCTGCGACGCCAAGGGCTGGCTGTTCATGGTCGACGAAGTGCAGTGTGGCGTCGGCCGCACCGGCTTGTGGTTCGCCCACCAGCACGCCGGCATCAAGCCCGACGTGATGACGCTCGCCAAGGGGCTCGGCTCCGGCGTGCCGGTCGGGACCTGCCTGACGGCGGGTGCGGCAACCGGTGTGTTCAAGCCGGGCAATCATGGGTCGACATTCGGTGGCAATCCGCTGGCCTGCGTCGCGGCGCTGACGACACTGACGGTACTCGAGAACGACAACCTGCTGGCGCATGCCACGCACCTTGGTGAACGCATCCGCGCCCGACTCGGCGAGCAACTGGATGGCACGGCCGGCATCGTCGATATCCGGGGCAGTGGCCTGATGATCGGCCTCGAACTCGATCGCCCCTGCGGTGCGCTCGTCGCGGCAGGCCTGGAAGCCGGCATCCTGATCAACGTGACCGCCGAGAAGGTGGTTCGCTTGCTGCCGCCGCTGGTGATGACGGATGCCGAGGCGGATGCCCTGGTCGATGGCGTCGTGACCGTGGTGCGGCGCTTCCTGGCCGGTTGAGGAGGGCAGCATGAACGCGCCACGCCACTTCCTGCAGTTCAAGGACTTCAGCCGCGCCGAATTCGACTACCTGTTCGAGCGTTCCGCCCGCATCAAGCAGCAGTTCAAGGCCTACCAGAAATACTGGCCGCTGGTGGATCGCACGCTGGTGATGATCTTCGAGAAGGCCAGCACGCGCACGCGCCTGTCCTTCGAAGCCGGCATGCACCAGTTGGGCGGCTCGGCGATCTACCTCAACACGCGCGATTCGCAGCTCGGCCGTGGCGAGCCGGTCGAGGATGCCGCCGAGGTGATCTCGCGCATGAGCGATGCGGTGATGATCCGCACCTTCGAGCAAAGCATCGTCGAGCGCTTTGCGGCCCATTCGCGCGTGCCGGTCATCAATGGCCTGACCAACGAATACCATCCCTGCCAGATCATGGCCGACATCTTCACCTACATCGAGCACCGCGGCCCGATCCAGGGCAAGACGGTGGCCTGGATCGGCGACTCGAACAACATGTGCAATACCTGGCTGCAGGCGGCCGAAGTGCTCGATTTCAACGTGCATGTCTCGACGCCCCCGGGCTACGAAGTCGAGCCCGAGCGCGCCGGCCTCTACGGTACCGATCATTTCGAGCAGTTCGCCGATCCGCTCGAGGCGTCACGCGGCGCCGACCTCGTGACCACCGATGTGTGGACCTCGATGGGCTTCGAGGCCGAGAACGAGGAGCGCATGAAAGCCTTTGCCGACTGGCAGGTCGATGGCGAGATGATGCGCGTCGCGCACCCGCAGGCGGTCTTCATGCACTGCCTGCCGGCGCACCGCGGCGAGGAAGTCGCGGCCGAAGTGATCGACGGACCGCAGAGCGTCGTCTGGGACGAAGCTGAGAACCGTCTGCACACGCAGAAGGCGCTGCTGGAGTTTCTGGTATTGGGCAAGGTTTGAGCATAAGGAGTGTTGCAATGGCAAAGGCAAAGAGTAAATCGGGCGTGAACAAGGTCGTGCTGGCTTATTCGGGTGGCCTCGACACCTCGGTGATCCTCAAGTGGCTGCAAGACACCTACGGCTGCGAGGTGGTGACTTTCACCGCCGATCTCGGTCAGGGTGAGGAACTCGAGCCGGCGCGTGCCAAGGCGCTGAAAATGGGCATCAAGAAGCAGAACATTTTCATCGACGACCTGCGCGAGGAATTCGTGCGCGATTTCGTGTTCCCGATGTTCCGCTGCAATGCGATCTACGAGGGCGAATACCTGCTCGGCACCTCGATCGCCCGGCCGCTGATCGCCAAGCGCCTCGTCGAGATCGCGCGCAAGACCGGCGCCGACGCGATCTCCCACGGTGCGACTGGCAAGGGCAACGACCAGGTGCGCTTCGAGCTTGGCGCCTATGCACTGATGCCCAACGTCAAGATCATCGCGCCGTGGCGCGAGTGGGACCTGCTGTCGCGCGAAAAGCTGATGGCCTACGCCGAAGCCAACGGCATCCCGGTCGACATGAAGCACAAGAAGGGCGGCTCGCCCTATTCGATGGACGCCAACCTCCTGCACATCTCTTACGAGGGCCGCCATCTCGAGAACCCGTCGGCCGAGGCCGAAGAGTCGATGTGGCGCTGGACGGTGGCACCCGAGAAGGCGCCCGCCAAGCCCGAATATCTCGACCTCGAGTTCAAGGCCGGCGACCTCGTTGCCATCAACGGCAAGAAGATGAAGGCGCACGAGTTGCTCGCCACGCTCAACCAGATCGGCGGCAAGCATGGCGTCGGCCGCCTCGACCTCGTCGAGAACCGCTACGTCGGCATGAAGTCGCGCGGCTGCTACGAGACGCCCGGCGGCACCATCCTGCTCAAGGCGCACCGCGGCATCGAATCCGTCTGCCTCGACCGCGAGGTCGCGCACCTCAAGGACGACCTCATGCCGCGCTACGCCAGCCTCGTCTACAGCGGCTACTGGTGGAGCCCCGAGCGCAAGGCGCTGCAGGTCTTGATCGACCACACGCAGCAGAGCGTGAATGGCTGGGTGCGCGTCAAGCTCTACAAGGGCTCGGTGTCCGTCGTCAGCCGCGATTCCAAGACCGACTCGTTGTTCGACCCGACCATCGCAACGTTCGAGGACGATGCGGGCGCGTACAACCAGAAGGATGCCGAGGGCTTCATCAAGCTCAACGCCCTGCGCATGCGCATCGCCGAAAACGCCCGCCTCAAGCGTGGTGGCAAGGCCGGCAAGCGTTGAGGCAGTCCTAGCGCATGGAAGGCACGATCTTCGGGTTTACAGAGGCCCAGATCGCCGAGTTCGGGGTGACCTTCGGGCTCGGCGCCTTCATGCTCTACATGCTGTTCATCATCGGCGAACTGGCCTACCGGTCGAAGGCGGGCAAGGTGGGTACGTTCGCGCTGTTCCTGGTACTCGCGTTCGGCATGGTCGGTTTCGTCGCCAAGAGCATCATCCAGAAAATGTGGGGAATCTGAAAAATGTCACAGTACGATAATGTGAGCGTCATCAAGAAAGCCAACGTCTATTTCGACGGCAAGTGCGTGAGCCATACCGTGCAATTCGCCGATGGCACCAAGAAGAGCGTCGGCGTGATCCTGCCCACTGTACCCGGGGCGCTGACCTTCAACACCGGTGCGCCGGAAATCATGGAAACCGTTGCGGGATCCTGCCGCTACAAGCCCAAGGGCGAGGATTGGAAAGTCTGCAGCGCGGGCGAATCCTTCAAGGTGCCGGGCAATTCTTCATTCGAGATCGAAGTGACGGGCGAGCCCTATCACTACGTTTGCCATTTTGGATAATCCGCCATGCCTTCCTTCGACATCACTTCCGAAACCGACTTCGTCGCGCTGAAGAACGCCGTCGATGTCGCCGGCCGCCACATCGGCAATCGCTACGATTTCAAAGGCACGAGCGCGAAGGCCGAGCTCAACGAGAAGGACAAGCTCATCACGATCTGGGGCGACTCCGAATTCCAGCTCGGGCAGGTGAAGGACATCCTGTTTCCGGAGATGGAGAAGAAGGAGCGCGAGAGCACCAAGCGACTCGACGTTGGTAACGTGCAGGTGATCTCGGGCAACAAGGCCAAGCAGGAGCTCAAGATCAAGACCGGCATCGAGCAGGAGTTGGCGAAGCAGATCGTCAAGCTCGTCAAGGACAGCAAGCTCAAGGTGCAGGCGACGATCCAGGGCGATGCCGTGCGCGTCTCTGGAGCAAAACGAGATCTGCTGCAGGAAACGATCGCGCTGGTGAAGAAGTCGATAACCGACTATCCGCTCACCTACGGCAACTTTAGGGACTAATCAACACCCGCTATCCCCCAGCCCCTTCCGCGCGGAAGGGGAGACTGAGTGTGCGCTGCGCGCAAACAAGAAAGCGGTTGTCCTGTGCCGTCCCGCCAGCGCTGACTTTCAGCCCCGGGCCAGTCCGGCAATCCAGCGCGTGTAAAGCCGGTCGGCAGCAACGCGCATCGCCGCGAGCTTTGCGTCGACCCCGTCGATCATCTGCGCCGGCGTCTGGACTGACGGGCCGGGCGCAACGTTCTCTTCCGCCCATTGGCGGCCCCACAGCCGGATCATCGCTTCAGTCATCTCGACATGGCATTGCATGCCGAGATGCGGCCCCATGACAAAGGCCTGGTTATCGCAATAGGCGCTCTTCAGGATGCGTATGGCGCCGGGCGGAATCGAGAAAGTCTCCCCGTGCCAGTGGAACGCATCGAAGCGTTTCAGTTCGCCCATCCAGTCGCCGGCAAGTGTATCCGTCGTTGTCACCTCTCCCCAGCCCAGCTCCTTGACCGGGTTCCGCGTGATGACACCGCCAAGCGCCTTGCTGATGAGTTGCCCGCCGAGGCAGTGGCCGATGACGGGCACATGGACGGCGACGGCACCGCGAATTAGTTCTAATGTCGGCGGCAGCCAGGGCAGGGCGTCATTGACACTCATCGGCCCGCCCATGAAGCAGAGACCGGAGAAATCCTCGCAGGTCGACGGCGGCAGTGCGCCGGCATCGATGCAAACCAACTGCCACGGAATGCCGTGCCGGTCGAGGAAAGTGGCAAAATAGCCGGGACCTTCCCCGGCACTGTGACGAAAGATGGCGACTGGTTTCATGAATGCGATTGGCAAGTTGGGTGTGCGGCATTGTATGGCTTGGCTGCTCGGCATGGCATGCCTGCCGGGTTGGGCGGCGGATATCGCGCTCGTCGGGTTGATGTCGGACAAGGCCATGGTCGTCATCGACGGCGGCAAGCGCCAGACCCTCGCGGTCGGCGCGACCTCGGCCGAGGGCGTCAAGCTGGTGGCGGTCGAGTCCGGCGCCGCGACCTTCGAGATCGCTGGCAAGCGGCGGCGCATGCAGATCGGCCAGACGGTCGTGTCGGCCGCCAAGGCCGAGAAGCCCAGCCTCGTGCTGGCAGCCGACGGGCAGGGCCACTTCTTCACGCCGGGCACGATCAATGGGGCGTCCGTGCGTTTCCTCGTCGATACAGGGGCGACCTTTGTCTCGATGGGCGCGGGGGATGCGCGACGCGCCCGCATCGACCTCGAGAAGGGCACGCCGGGCATGACCATGACGGCCAACGGCATGGCGAAGGTCTGGCGGGTGCGGCTGGGCAATCTCAAGGTCGGCAACATCACGCTGCATGACGTCGATGCCACGGTGCATCAGCACGACATGCCGATCGTGCTGCTCGGCATGAGCGTTCTCAATCGCATGGAAATGCGGCGGGACGGGACCTCGCTCACGCTGACGCAGCGTTACTGACATGCCGGGGCAGCACACCCTCACGGCCGATTGGCTGCGCCAACGATTTCCGCTGGACCCCGCGCGCGCACCCATCCATGAGCCGCCCCTACGCACGGGCGAACCCGTGCCTGCCGCGGTGCTCGTGCCGATCATCCTGCGGTCGAGCGGCCTGACGGTGTTGCTGACGCAACGCACCGCCCACCTGCGCGACCATGCGGGGCAGGTCAGCTTTCCCGGTGGGCGCTGCGAGGCCCACGATCCCACGCCCATCGCCACCGCGCTGCGCGAGAGCGAGGAGGAGGTCGGCATCGAACCGTCACAGGTCGAGGTGCTGGGCACTCTGCCCGATTACTTCACCGGCACCGGCTTCCGCATCACTCCGGTGATCGGCCTGGTGAGCCCGCCGCTGAATTTGCGCCTCGATGATTTCGAGGTGGCCGAGGTCTTCGAGCCGCCGCTGGCGTTTTTCCTCGATCAGGCGAATTACCGGAGCGAAGTCCTCGAATACGCCGGGAGCCAGCGCAGCTACTGGGCCGTGCCCTGGGAGGGCTATTTCATCTGGGGCGCGACGGCGGGGATGCTCGTCACCCTGCGCGAAAGCCTGTGCTGGTGGCCCGATGAGGGAGTGTGATATCTTCGCCCTGACTTCAGTTTGCGGGGTTTCATGACTCTTCTCAGCCTCATTTGCGTCCTGGTTCTCGAACAGTTCAGGGCCTTGCCGGCCGCCCAGGTCGCTGCCGCGTTGACGGCCTATACGGGGTTTCTCGAACGCCGCTTCGATGGGGGCGAGTTTCGCCATGGCATGATCGCGTGGATTGCCGGGGTGGCGCTTCCCGCCCTGCTGACGCTGGGCTTGCATCTCCTGCTGGCTTACGTGCACCCGGTGCTGGCCTTCGTCTTCGATATCGCGGTGCTCTATCTCCTGCTGGGCTTCCGGCAGTTCAGCCACTATTTCACCGACATCCAGCTGGCGCTGCGGATGGGCGAACTCGACCGGGCGCGCCGCCTGCTCGAGGAATGGCGCGGCCAGCGGGCCGAACGCCTCAGCTCGTCCGAGATCGCGCGGCTGAGCATTGAACAGGGCATCCTGTCTTCCCATCGCCACGTCTTCGCGCCGCTGTTCTGGTTCCTCGCGCTGGGTCCCGCGGGGGCCGTGCTGTATCGCCTCGCACTGGTCGCCCAGCAGGATTGGGGACATGCCGGCAGCCCGGTCGAGGGACATCCGCAATTCGTCGAATTTTCCCGCCGCGCCTTCCATGTCCTCGACTGGCTGCCCGCGCGCATGACGGCCGCCACGTTCGCCATCGTCGGCGATTTCGAGGATGCCGTGTATTGCTGGCGCACCCAGGCGAGCCAGTGGGCCCAATCGTACGACAGGGCGACCGGTATCCTCCTGTCGAGCGGCGCGGGGGCCTTGGGCATTCGTCTCGGCATGCCGTTGCCGGATACAGGAGAAATGGGCGGCATTGAGGCTCGTCCCGAACTGGGGCTGGGCGATGACGCCGATGTCGAGCATTTGCAAAGTGCGATCGGGCTGGTCTGGCGCGCTTTGGTGTTGTGCCTGTTGTTGCTTGCCCTGCTGACGGTTGCCAGCTGGGTAGGGGCTTGAAGAGTAACCATCCCAACCATCAAAAAAATCCAGGAGTGGAAAATGTCGAATAAAGAAGTGGTCGTGTTGAGTGCCGTGCGTTCCGCGGTGGGCGCCTTTGGCGGATCGTTGAGCAGCCTGGAACCGGCCGAACTCGGCGGCATGGTCGTCAAGGAAGCCATTGCCCGCGCCGGCGTCGATCCCAAGCAGCTGACCTTTGCTTCGGTCGGCAACTGCATCCCGACCGAAGTGCGTTATCCGTACGTCGCCCGCGTTGCGACGATCCAGGGCGGCATGTCGATGGATTCGACGGCATTCGCGGTGAATCGCCTGTGCGGCTCCGCGCAACAGGCGATCGTGAACGTGGCGCAGGCCATCATGCTGGGCGATGCTGAATTCGGACTCGGCGGTGGTGTCGAGGTGATGTCGCGTGGTGCCTACCTGCTGCCGGCGCTGCGCTCCGGTGCGCGCATGGGTGACACGCAAGCCATCGACGCGATGGTTGCCGTACTGACCGACCCGTTCGGCGTCGGCCACATGGGCGTGACCGCCGAGAACCTGGCCGCCAAGCATGGCATTACCCGCGAAGAGCAGGATGCCTTCGCCGTCGAATCACAGGCGCGCGCCGCCAAGGCCATCGCCGAGGGTCGCTTCAAGTCGCAAATTGCACCGATCACGCTCAAGACCCGCAAGGGCGAGGTCGTGTTCGACACCGACGAGCATCCGAAGGCCGGCACGACGATGGAAACGCTGGCGAAGATGCGTCCCGCCTTCAAGAAGGACGGCTCGGTGACGGCCGGCAATGCGTCGGGCATCAACGATGCCGCCGCCTTCCTCGTGCTGGCCGATGCCGCCAAGGCTGCTGCGAGCGGGCACAAGCCGATCGCGCGCCTCGTCAGCTACGCCATCGCCGGCGTGCCGAACGACGTGATGGGCGAGGGCCCGATCCCGTCCTCGAAAGTCGCGCTACAGAAAGCCGGGCTCAAGCTCGATCAGATGGATGTCATCGAATCCAACGAAGCCTTCGCCGTGCAGTCGATTACCGTCGCGCGCGGGCTCGGCCTCGACCCGGCCAAGACCAACCCGAACGGCGGCGCGATCGCGCTCGGCCACCCGGTCGGCGCGACCGGCTCGGTCATCGTCACCAAGCTGCTGCACGAGATGATCCGCGTCAATGCCAAGTACGGCATGGCGACGATGTGCATCGGCGGCGGCCAGGGCATCACGACGATCTGGGAACGGGTCTGATCAAGTCTATGTTTCATGTACAACGGGACGGCCTGGCCGTCCCGTTGTGCCGTCCCGCCAGGACTGACTTTCGTCAGGCTGCTTTCGGGTAGCGTTCCTTGGCGGCGCGCGCTTCGGCTGCTTCCGCCGCGGAATAGGCCTTGCCCGACCACAGCATGCGGTACGCGATCTCCTCGTTGCCGTTCTCGCACAGTTCCAGCACCTGCTGGAACAGGGGCTGGAAGGTTTCGCTGCGATGCGATGCTTCGTGTTGCTCAAACGAGTTCCAGAAGGTGACGATCAACGCTTCGCGATCCTTCATCGGACTTTCAACGGCCTGGCCGATGGTGCTGCCTTCGTTCGACACCTGCCCGCTGTTGAGCACCACCATGCCGCCAACGAAGCCGGTGTCCGAATGGTAAGTTTTGACGTTCTCGCACAGCACGGCGACGCGTTCTTCAAGATCCTCGACGCTAAATTGCGGCTTGAGGATGACGCGGTTGATGGTGACGATGCCGTCGCTGTCGAAGTTGGGGATGAATGACATGGCGATCTCCTTTGGGGGTAGGGAAGAAGTCTTGTTAATGTCTCTATAAGATGGCGCTAATCTGGTAAAGTTCAAGTCAAATCAAATCCCTACAGAGATAATGGACGAACAGGATTTCAAGGAAGACACCTTGTCGAGCGCGCAGGTGTTCGACGGCAAGCTGCTCAAGGTGTTCTCGGACCAGGTGCGACTTCCGGACGGCTACGAGTCGGTCCGCGAGTACGTGAAGCATCCGGGCGCCGTGGTGGTCATTGCGGTGCTCGACAATGGCAAGCTGCTCTTCGAGCGCCAGTATCGCTATCCGCTGCGCCGCGTATTCCTCGAAATTCCTGCCGGCAAGATTGATCCGGGCGAGCACATCCTCGACACCGCGCGGCGCGAACTGCGCGAGGAAACCGGCTACAAGGCCAAACTGTGGCGGCATCTCGGCACGCTGCATCCGTGCATCGGCTATGCCGACGAGCGCATCGAGATCTTCTGGGCGCAGGGCCTGACGTTCATCGGCGCGGAACTCGACCACGGCGAGATCCTGGAAGTGACCGAGATAAGTGTCGCCGACGCGTTACTTGCCGTGCGTGATGGCGACATCACCGATGCCAAGACCATCACGGCACTGCTCTGGGCGGAGAAAACCTTGTCCGGCGAGTGGCCGTTGCCAGCGTGACCCCACGGTAGAATGGCTGCAAACAATCAGCGGAAAATCCCGACCCCGATGGACGCCCCTGCGCAATTCCCGCCGCCCCTGCCGGAAGTCGATACCGACGAGCATACGCGACTGCAGGTGCTCGACATCTTCTCCGAGGTGTCGGCCAACCTCGCCGACGAAGATGACGTCGAGGAACTGCTGGGCCGCTTCCTCGGCACGATGCTGAAACTGGCCAAGGCGACCGCCGGTGCGGTGCGCGTCGTCACGACCGACGGCAAGCACATGCGCCTCGTTGCGGCGCGCGGGCTGCCGCGCGAAGTCGTCGAGCGCGAACGGCTGGTGCCGATCGACTGCGGCCATTGCGGCGGCGCGCTGGCCGACGAGAACTCACGCTACGAGATCGATTTGCGGGCCTGCGCTGAGCGCACGCAGCATGCCTACTTCGGTGGCGACTGTCAGGCCATGGTCGTCGTGCCGCTGCAGCACGGTGGTCGCCTGCAAGGCACCTACAACCTGTTCCTGCCCGAGCGCTTCGAACTGCCCGAAGAAGTCGCGCTGCTGTTCCGCTCGATCGGCGAGCACCTCGGCATGGCGCTCGAGAACGCGCACCTCAAGCGCGAGAACCTGCGCATCACGTTGATGAACGAACGCCAGATGATGGCGGCCGAAGTCCACGACTCGCTGGCGCAGACGCTCGCCTACATGAAGATGCGCATGGCGCTGTTGCAGGATGCGCTGCACGACCCGGCCGGCGTCAGCGGCGAAAGCGCGAGCAAGTATGCGAGCGACGTCGGCCAGGCGGTCGACGAGGCCTATCGCCAGTTGCGTGAGCTGCTGGTGCAGTTCCGCAGTCGCATGAACCCGATGGGCCTGCAGCAGGCCTTGGCGGGTGTCGCGAAAACCTTCCAGGAACGGACCGGCATCACGCTCGACTATCGCAACCGCGTCGTCGACCTGCGTCTTTCGGTCGATCAGGAAGCACAGGTGTTCTTCATCGTGCAGGAGGCACTGGCGAACGTTGGACGCCACTCCGGCGCGAACGCGGCCAGCCTGAGCCTCGAAGGGGCGGGCGATCACTACGTGGTGACCATCGACGATAACGGCCGGGGGGGCCAAGGGTTTTTCGCCATCGCCAACCGCACGGGCGGCTTCGACGAACACCCCCATCTGCGCGATCACTTCGGTCTGTCGATCATGCGCGAACGGGCGCGCATGATCGGCGGGCGCGTCACCGTCGCCAACCTGCCGACGGGTGGTTTCCGTGTGCGCCTTACCTTCCCGGCCATCGGGCCGGCCAGCCCCAGGATTGCAGCATGAAAAACAACGAACAAATCCGCGTACTGCTGGTCGATGACCATACCCTGTTTCGCAAGGGCCTGGCCGAACTGCTGGAGCAGCGGGGCGAGATCCACGTCGCGGGTATTGCCGGCAATGGCGACGAGGCGATGCAACTGCTCAAGTCCACCGAGCCGGATGTCGTGATCACCGACCTCAACATGCCGCCACACGGCGGACTGGCGCTGTTGCGGCAAATGCGCGCCGAGGGCTGGCGCGGGCCGGTGCTGGTGCTCACCGTCAGCGACGACCAGGACGACCTCGCCAGCGCGATGGGCGCGGGGGCGCAAGGTTACCTGCTGAAAGACATGGAACCCGACGACGTGGTCGATGCAGTGCAGCGCGCCGTGCGGGGCGAGACGGTCGTTGCACCGGCGATGACGCTCAAGCTGGTCCATCTGCTGCAAGGCGGCCCCCAGCCGCCGAAGGCCGACGCCCTGCAGCAACTCACCCCGCGCGAGCGGGAAATTCTCGATTACCTGGCGCAGGGGCTTTCCAACAAGGCCATCGGCCGCGCGCTCGACATCAGCCATGACACGGTCAAGCTGCATGTGCGCCACATCCTTGCCAAGCTCAACCTGACCTCGCGCGTCGAGGCGGCCGTTTTCGCCGTCGAGCAGAAGGCCGTGAATCAGGGCAAGAACCGCTGAAGAAAACGTGATGACACGCTGTCTCGTTACGGGAGGTCTGGGCTACATCGGCAGCCATACCTGCGTCGAAATGCTGGAGGCGGGTCATAGCGT
>CAZTWA010000047.1:0-14216 GCA_964617225.1 uncultured Methyloversatilis sp. | reverse complement strand
TCTTCTTGTTCATGAAGCCGTCAATGCCCACGACGGCGTCGTCGGTCATCATGTTGCAGGCCATCGTCTCGCCGGCGAGCTGGTAGGCGCCGGCCAGTCCCATTTCGAGCTGGCGGTAGAACAGCTGCTTGCCCATGCGGATCGCGGTCTGCGACTTGGCGCAGATGCTGTCGGTCAGGCGTTTCACTTCCGCATCGAGTGCATCGGCCGGACAAACCCGATTGACGAGGCCGCGGCGCTGGGCTTCGAGGGCATCGATGAACTCGCCGGTCAGCAGCATCTCCAGCGCCTGCTTGCGGCCCAGGTTGCGCGAGAGCGCGACGGCCGGCGTCGAGCAGAACAGGCCGACATTGATGCCCGAGACGGCGAACTTCGCCACGTCGGCGGCGACGGCGAGGTCGCAGCTGGCGACGAGCTGGCAGCCCGCGGCGGTCGCGATGCCATGGACGCGCGCGATGACCGGCTGCGGCAGTTCGGTGATCGTCGTCATGACGCGGCCGCACTGCTTGAACAGCGCCTGCATGTAGCTCTTGTCATGATTGGCACGCATCTGCTTGAGGTCATGTCCGGCGCAGAAGGCCTTGCCTGCCCCGGCAATGACGACCACGCGTGCCGTCTCGTCGGCGCTGACTTTGTCGAGCGCGGCCTGCAATTCCGCCAGCAGTTCGGTAGAGAGGGCGTTGAACTGCGCGGGGCGGTTGAGGGTCAGCGTGACGACGCCGTCCTGATCGTGGCGCAGCAGCAGGGTTTCCTGATTCATGATCATTTCTCCATGCAGGACATGATTGCCCGCGGTGGGTCGCGAGAGAGTTCGGCCAGCCAGCGGGCCAGTTCGTTCGCGAGCGCGTCCGAGGCAGCGCGGGTGGCCATCACGCCGCCCCGCGCATCGGGCGTCGGTGCGGGCTTGACCAGATGAAACTCCCGTTTTGCGAGGACCGCTTCGCCGCGCACGGGTTGCAGGCTGGCACGTACATCGAGGACCACTTCGCTGGCCTGCGGCCCGGTAAAGCGCTGCTCCAGTTCGTCGAACCAAAGCACGAGGCGACAGCCCGAGGCGGTGCCATCCGGCTGGCCGGAGAGGATGCGCCGCTGCAGGAAACGCTCGATCAATTCTCCTGGCGGCGCGACCCAGCGGTTTTCGGCATAGCTGTGGCGACGCAGCGGGTCGGCATAACTGAGCCGGTACAACTGGGCCGGCGAATCGAGCCAGGCGGCGACGCGCACATCCACCCGCGAGACAACGATGCCCGTGGATGGCCAACGGCCATCGAGGTCACCGAGGTCGTGGCGTGCAAAGTCAACCGAACGCGGCGGGTTGCCCACGCAGCCTGACAAGACAAAGACCGCAAGGATAAAGAGGTATTTACGCATCCGGATGCTCATTTTTCAGCAGGCGGGACGAAGCCGGTTTCGCCCGGCCCCGGACGCGGCGGGGTGGCGCCGAACAGGATGGCCTGCGGGGTGTCGTTGAGGGTGTCGATCAGCCGGTCGAGACGCCGCGTCGTGGCGGCAACGTCGCGCATCAGCGACTCGACGCGCGGCAGCGTCTCGGCGTTCAGGCGGTCGCCGACGCCCCCGGCACTCGTCGCCAGCCCATCGACGCGCTGGGCGACCGACTTCAGGCTGGCCACCAGTGCGCGCGCCTCGGCCGTCAGCGGGGCCGCTTCGCCGGCGGTCTTTTCGAGGTGCGCCAGCAGGGCGTTCAACCGGGCGATGTTCGTTTCGGACAGGGCGGAACGCAGGCTCGCCATGACGACAGGCAGTTCCTTCAAGCTCTCGGTCGCCACGGCCAGGTTATCGAGCGACCGCCGCAGGTTCTGGAGGTTGCGGTCGTCGAGCAGCCGGTTGAGGCGCTTGCTCAACTCGGCCACCTGCAAGCCGATGTCGTCGGCGGTCTCGCCGAGCCGCTGCAGCAGCCCCGGCTGGATGGCCAGGCGAGGCGGCGACGCCCCATCGACATCGAGCGGCGTGCCGGGGTCCTCGCCCTCCTCCAGCATCACGTAGGCGATGCCCGTGATGCCCTGCGTATTGAGCCGCGCCACGGTCTTGTCCGTCAGGCGGTACTGGCGGGCGAGCGCAATCTCCACAAGCAGCGTGGCCGGATCAGCCGGATCGGGCCGGATGTCCTTGACCTTGCCGGCGCGGATGCCGCGATAGCGCACCTGCGCTTCGAGGTTGAGGCCGGTGACGCTGCCGCGTGTCTCGAGCAGGTAGGTGTGCGTCGCCTCGCGCGTGCCACCGAGCCACCAGAGCGCAAACGCGGCAGCGAGGGCAAAGACGATCGTGAACAGGCCCGCCAACAGGGCATGGGAGCGGTTTTCCATGATCAGGGTTCAGAGCGCATGGGCGAAGGCGTGACGGCCACGGGTGGAATGGAAAAAATTATGCACGAAGGGATGGTCGATGCGCATGATTTCATCGATGGTGTCGTAAGCGAGGATACGCTGCTCGGCCATCACGGCGACCCGCGTCGCGAGGGCCGACAGGGTATCGAGGTCGTGCGTCACCAGCACGACGGTCAGGCCAAGCTCCTCGCCAAGGGAACGCGTCAGCTGCTCGAAGCTTTCCGAGCGATCGGGATCAAGGCCGGCCGTCGGCTCGTCGAGCAACAGCAGTTCCGGCTCGAGCGCGAGCGCCCGTGCCAGCGCGACGCGCTTGATCATGCCGCCGGAAAGCTCGGCCGGCATCAGCCACGCGTCGCTCGGCCGCAACTCGACCATGTCGAGCTTGAGCATGACCAGGTCGCGAATGGTCCCCTCGTCGAGGATCTTCAATTCCCGCAGCGGGAAGGCGATGTTGTCGAAGACGGTGAAGGCGGAAAACAGCGCGCCCTGCTGGAACAGCACGCCAAAGCGCTGGCGCAGCGCGCGCTCGCGATGCACGCCGCCGCCGAACAGCGGCTCGCCGAACAGCCGCACCTCGCCTTCGGTGGGCGTCAGCAGCCCGATCATCTGGCGCAGCAGCGTCGTCTTGCCGCTGCCCGAATCGCCGACAAGCGCCACCATCTCGCCGGGTTCGATGGCGAGGTCGAGATGGCGATGGATCCAGCGGCCGCCGAAGCGGGTGGACAAGTCACGAATGGCAACGACGGGATCGGCCGGCGTCATGTGGGCAACCCGATGCTGCGCGTGGCGATGGCGAACACCGCATCGATGAGGATCACGACGGTGATCGCCGAGACCACCGAGGCCGTCGTGTTGAACGAGAGGCTTTCCGTGTTCGGCTTGACGCGCAGGCCGAAATGGCAAGCCACGAGCGCGATCGCCGCGCCGAAGACGACGCCCTTGGCGAGCCCGATCCACAGGTTCGCCACGGGCACGGCCTTGGGCAGGGACTCGATGAAAAAGCCGTAGCCGATCTCGAGCTGGATGTTCGCCGCGACCATGCCGCCGAGCAGCGCGATGCCCGAAGTCCACAGCACCAGCAGCGGCATCGTGATGCCGAGCGCCACGACCTTGGGAAAGATCAGCCGCAGGCTGCGCGGCACACCCATCGCCGCGAGCGCGTCGATCTCCTCGGTAACGCGCATCACGCCCAGCTGCGCCGTCATCGCCGAGCCCGAGCGGCCGGCCACGAGCACGGCGACCAGCACCGGGCCGAGCTCGCGGATGATGCCGAGGCCGAGGATGTTGACGATGAACATGTCGGCGCCGAACTGGCTCAATTGCAGGGCCGAGAGATAGGACAGCACGATGCCGATCAGGAAGCCGACCAGCGCGGTGACCGGCATCGCGCGCACGCCGCTCTTGTAGATGTTGGCGGAGATTTCCCGTTTCGGCAGGTCGGCCGGGTGGCGCAGCACGTAGAGCACATCGAGCACCAGTTGCCCGAGCAGGGCCACGAAGGACTTCAGGTGCCGCAGCAAGGCCAGCATCGCGTTGCCGATTCCTGCCAGCCAGGCGAAGGGCGGGTGCAGCGCGGCGGCCTCCCGGCTGGCTTCATCTGCCGCGGCAATGCGCTCGAAGATGCCGCGATGTTCCGGGCTGATCTGCAACTGCCCGGGAAAGCGCCGGCCCCAGACGTGCCACAACAGCATGGCGCCGGCCGAGTCGAGCGCCTCGATGTCGCGGCAGTTCCACTGCATGTCCGTGCGTGCGGCGTTCCCGCGCAGGCGGGTACGCCATTCGGTGCCGACGGAAGCGATGCTGCGCAGTGTCCAGCGTCCGGTCAGGACGAGTTCCGGCGGCGCACCCTGGCCCTGGCTTTGTTCGTGGAAGGCCGGCGCGGTCATCGTCCTGTCAGGCGGCGCTCCGCAGGCCACGCACCTTGAATTCGATGCCGACGTTTGCCCATTGCTGAACTTCCTCGGACAGCACGGTGGCGGTCAGCGGCGCGGCGTCCAGCCAGTCGCGATCGACGTGCAGGTCATAGCCCTTGGGGGTCGCCCGCACGCGAAACTCCGGCATCGGCGCATCGTCGCGCGCGCGATTTAGCAGCGCAGCGGTGCGCAGGCAGCAGATCAGCAGCCACTCGGGCGACTCCTGCTGCTGGCGGGTCAGCGCCTGCACGCGTTCCAGCTTGCCGCGATGCGACAGGACGAGCCGCTCCAGCAGGGCCTGGTCGCGCTTCGAGAAGCCCGGCATGTCGGCATTGGCGAGGATGTAGGCACTGTGCTTGTGGTAGCTGGAATGCGCGATCGAGATGCCGACTTCGTGAAGCCGGGCCGCCCACGCGAGGAACTGGGCCGCCGGCGAGGTTTCGATGTCGTCCTGTGGCCGCAACTGCTGGTAGAAATCGAGCGCCAGTTGGGCGATGCGCGCGGCCTGCCGGCGGTCGACTTCGTAGCGCTGCATGAAGCGGCTGACCGTCGCCTCGCGCAGGTCGTCATGGTGGTAGCGCCCGAGCAGGTCGTAGAGCACGCCGAGGCGCAAGGCACCTTCCGAAAAGATCATTTCCTCGAGGCCGAATTCGCGGAACACGGCCGACATGATCGCCACGCCGCCGGGGATCACCGGGATGCGGTCCGGGCGCATGCCGGAAAGTCCGGCGCGCTGCGCGCTGCCCGCCTGAATCAGGCGGCTGCGCAGGTGCTCCAGGCCGTCGCGGGTAATGTGGCCGTTGGCAAAGCCGTTGAACTCGAGCAGGTCGCAAATCGCCTTGGCGGTGCCCGACGAACCGACGGCGAGGTCCCAGCCACAGGCACGGTAGATGTGCGCGATGGTCTGCAATTCGCGCCGGGCGGCCAGTTCGGCCTCCTTCATGGCGCGCTTGTCGATGCGCCCGTTCGGAAAGTACTTCAGGCTGTAGCTGACGCAGCCCATGTAGAGCGATTCGAGGTGCAGCGGCTTGATGTTGCGGCCGATGATGAACTCGGTGGAACCACCGCCGATGTCGACCACCAGATGCCGGAGGCGCGGGTTGGGCAGCGTGTGCGCGACGCCCAGGTAGATCAGGCGGGCTTCCTCGCGACCGGCGATGACCTCGATCGGGAACCCGAGCGCCTCTTCGGCGCGTTCGAGAAACTGGGGGGCATTCTTGGCGACGCGCAGGGTGTTGGTGGCCACGGCGCGCACCGCATCGGCCCCGAAGCCGCGCAAGCGCTCGCCGAAGCGGGCCATGGCAATCAACCCACGCTCCTGCGCGGCAGCATCGAGCAGCTTGTCCGGACCCAGGCCGGCGGCCAGGCGCACCGTTTCCTTGAGTCCGTCGAGCGGGTAGATCTGGTTGCCGACGATGCGGCCGACCTGCAGGCGGAAGCTGTTGGACCCCATGTCGACGGCGGCGACGTGTTCTTGAACCACGATGAGCTATCCATCCGTGTTGTGCGCTGCAGAAGATTCTAGGGCAAAGTCAGCGCGGGCAGGACGGCATCATGTCATACTTATATTGTTGAAATGAACTAGCCTGCTGCTCGATCTCGAGACACACGCACACGAACGATGACCCTTCTCGCCGCCCCCCACGAATTCCCCGCCGACCATTTCCTCAACCGCGAGTTTTCACTGCTGGCTTTCAACCGCCGCGTCCTCGCCCAGGCCGCCGATGCGCGCGTGCCGCTGCTGGAACGGGTGCGCTTCCTTTGCATCGTCTCCTCCAACCTCGACGAATTCTTCGAGATCCGCGTCGCCGGCATCAAGGAGCAGATCAAGCTGCGCAGCAGCGTCACCGGCGCCGACAAACGCAGCGCACAGGAAGTTTTCCGCCGCATCACCCAGGAAGCGCACCAGCTGATCGAGGAGCAGTATGCCCTGCTAAACCAGGTGATCCTGCCGGCGCTGCGCCAGGAAGGCATCGTCTTCTACAAGCGCTCGGAGTGGACGGAAGCGCAGCAGGCCTGGATTCACAGCTACTTCCGCCGCGAGGTCATGCCGGTACTCACGCCGATCGGCCTCGATCCGGCCCACCCCTTCCCCCGCGTGCTCAACAAGAGTCTCAACTTCGCCGTCGAGCTCGAAGGCAAGGATGCCTTCGGCCGCAGTTCCGGCGCCGCGATCGTGCAGGCGCCGCGCGCCCTGCCGCGCGTGATCCAGCTGCCGCGCGAGTTGGTCGACGTCGACTATGGCTTCGTCTTCCTGTCGTCAATCCTGCACCGCCATGTCGGTGACTTGTTCTCCGGGATGAACATCCTCGGCTGCTACCAGTTCCGTGTCACGCGCAACTCCGACCTGTTCGTCGACGACGAGGAAGTGAAGAACCTGCGTACCGCGCTGCAGGGTGAACTGCCGCAGCGCCACTTCGGCGACGGCGTGCGCCTCGAGGTGCCCGACAACTGCTCGGAAACGATGCGCGAGTTCCTGCTCCAGCAGTTCGGCCTGACCCACGACGACCTCTACCAGGTGCGCGGCATCGTCAACCTGGTGCGCCTGATGTCGGTGCCCGATCGCGTCGACCGGCCCGACCTCAAGTTCAAGCCGTTCCAGCCCGGCCTGCCGAAGCAGCTGGCCGGCCGCTACGACCTGTTCGACACGATCAAGAAGAACGACATCCTGCTGCACCATCCCTACCAGTCCTTTACGCCGGTCATCGAGTTCCTCAAGCAGGCCGCCGACGACCCGCAGGTGGTGGCGATCAAGATGACCGTCTACCGCACCGGCACCGATTCGGTGCTGATGGAGCACCTGCTGCGCGCCGCCCAGAAGGGCAAGGAAGTCACCGTCGTCGTCGAGCTGATGGCACGCTTTGACGAAGAGGCCAACCTGTCGATCGCCGCGCGACTCGAGGAGGTCGGCGCCCACGTCGTGTATGGCGTGTTCGGCTACAAGACGCACGCCAAGCTCATGCTTGTCCTGCGCCGCGAGGACCATGGCTATCGCCGCTATGTGCATCTGGGCACGGGCAACTACCATCCGCGCACCACGCGCTTCTACACCGACTTCGGCCTGATGACCTGCGACGACGAGGTCGCCGAGGACGTCAATGAAGTCTTCAAGCAACTCACCGGCCTGGGCAAAGCCGGCAAGCTCACCCATCTCTGGCAGGCGCCCTTCACCCTCCACTCCAACATGGTCGATGCCATCCGCGCGGAAACCGTGGTCGCCAAGGCCGGCCGCAAGGCGCACATCATCGCCAAGATGAATTCGCTGCTCGAACCGGAAATCATCGAAGCGCTTTACGCCGCCAGCCAGGCCGGGGTGCAAATCGACCTTATCGTGCGCGGCGTCTGCTGCCTGCGCCCGGGCGTGCCCGGCCTGTCGGACAACATCCGCGTGCGCTCGGTCATCGGCCGTTTCCTCGAGCATCACCGCATCTACTACTTCCACGCCGACGGCGCCGACAATCTCTACCTCGCCAGCGCCGACTGGATGGAACGCAACTTCTTCCGCCGCATCGAGGTCGCCTTCCCGGTGCTGGACCCGAAGCTCAAGCGCCGCGTGATGAAGGAAGGCCTACGCAGCTACCTGGCCGACAACTGCCAGGCCTGGGACATGGATGCCGACGGAAACTACCGCATCAAGCCCTCGCGCCGCGTGCGCACCTGCGCTCAGGACCTGCTGCTGGCCGAGCTGGGGGAAGAATAAGCTGCTTGTAAGCCCTATCTCCGCTTGATCTTCAGGGTTGTTGCAATGCAGCTTAAGCGGGATAATTCATGCCTGCCGGGACAGCCCGGGGTTTTGCAAACATGACCAGCTATCTTTTCATCCTTCTCGGCGCCGTTCTCGTCAATAACGTCGTTTTCGTCCGCATCCTCGGCCTCTGCCCGTTCATGGGCGTGTCGAAGAAGCTCGAAACCGCCGTCGGCATGGGCGCGGCCACGACTTTCGTGCTGACGCTGGCCTGCGCCACCAGCTACGTGATCGACACCTGGCTGCTGGCGCCTTACGACCTGCTGTACCTGCGCACGCTGTCCTTCATCGTCACCATCGCGGCCATCGTCCAGCTGACCGAACTGGTCATCCAGAAAACCAGCCCGGTACTGCACCAGGTATTGGGCATCTACCTGCCCCTGATCACCACCAACTGCGCGGTGCTGGGTGTTCCCCTGCTCAACATCGGCATGAAGCACAACCTGATCGAATCGATGCTGTTCGGCTTCGGTTCCGCGCTCGGCTTCACCCTCGCGCTGGTGCTGTTCGCCGGCATCCGCGAGCGCCTCGAAGGTGCCGACGTGCCCATGCATTTCCGCGGCACGGCCATCGCGATGATCACGGCAGGCATCATGAGCCTCGCCTTCATGGGCTTCGCCGGCCTCGACAAATACAAATAAGCATAATGGCCCCCCACGCTCGCAAATTCGGCTCGCTGCCCCCCACGGGGGGGCGGTTGCCTTCTTGGGTCGGCCCGGCGAAGGCATAGATGCTCACCGCGATCCTGGTCATGGCCTTGGGGGCGATCCTGCTCGGTGCCGCGCTCGGCTTCGCTGCCGTCAAGTTCAAGGTCGAGGGCGACCCGCTGGTCGAGAAGATCGACGCCATCCTGCCGCAGACGCAATGCGGCCAGTGCGGCTATCCTGGCTGCAAGCCTTACGCTTCAGCCATCGCCAAAGGCGAGGCCGACATCAACTGCTGCCCGCCCGGCGGCGAGGAAGGCATCCGCAAGCTCGCCGACCTGCTCGGCCGCGAGTTCAAGGAGCTCTCGGGCGAGCATGGCATCGAAAAGCCCAAGAGCGTCGCGCTCATCGACGAACAGACCTGCATCGGCTGCACCCTGTGCATCCAGGCCTGCCCGGTGGATGCGATCGTCGGGGCCGCGAAGCAGATGCACACGGTCATCGCCACGCAATGCACGGGCTGCGAACTGTGCCTGCCGCCCTGTCCGGTCAACTGCATCACGATGGAACCCCTGCCCGAAACCATCGACACCTGGAAATGGAAGTACCCGGTGATCGGCATCCAGCCCGCGCCCGTTACCCCGACGACGACGCAGGGAGCGCAACATGCTTGAGCTGTTCCGCTTCCCCGGGGGTGTCAAGCCCGTCTCGCACAAGCAGGAATCCGCCAGCGCGGCCATCCGGCCGGCGCCGCTGCCCGAGCGCCTTGTCGTGCCTTTCCGCCAGAGCGCCACGGGCGCGGCCACCATCCAGACCTGCCCCGGCGACAAGGTGCTGAAGGGCCAACTGATCGGCAGCGCCGAGGGCGCGTTCGGTTCGAGCGTGCATGCGCCGACTTCCGGCACCGTGATCGCCGTCGAATCGCGCACGCTGCCGCATCCCTCCGGACTCGCCGCCCCCTGCGCGATCATCGAGCCTGACGGCGCAGACACCTGGACGGAACGCCTCCCCCTCGATCCCGATCATGACGATCCGGAAAACATCCGCGCCCGCATCCGCGATGCTGGCATCGTCGGCCTCGGCGGCGCGGTATTCCCCAGCCATGTCAAGACGCGCCCCCCCCAGCAGATCGACACGTTAGTCATCAATGGCGCCGAGTGCGAGCCGTGGATCACCTGCGACGACCGCCTGATGCGCGAACGCGCTGCCGACGTCGTGGCCGGCGCACGCATCATCGGCCGCCTGATGGGCGCGAAAAAGATCCTCTTCGGCGTCGAGGACAACAAGCCGGAAGCCGCCGCGGCCCTGCGTACCACACTGGGTGAAGTCGGCTGCGCGAGCTGCCAGGTCGTGACCGTCCCGACGCTCTACCCGGCCGGCGGCGAGAAGCAGTTGATCCGCGTGCTCACCGGCATCGCGGTGCCCTATGGCAAACTGAGTCCGGAATTCGGCCTGCAGTGCTTCAACGTCGGCACGGCCTATGCCGTCGCCCGCGCGGTGCTGCAGGGCGAGCCGCTCATTTCCCGCATCATCACGCTGGCCGGCAATTATGCGCAGCCCGGCAACTACGAAGTCGCGATCGGCACGCCGATGGACGACCTGTTGCCGCTGGGCAAGCCCGGCGACGACACCGACCGCATCGTCATGGGCGGTCCGATGATGGGCTTCACGGTGACCGACACCGCGGTGCCCGTCGTCAAGGCCACCAACTGCCTGCTGGCGATGAGCCCGAAGTTGTTCCCGCCGCCGCCCCCCGAGATGCCCTGCATCCGCTGCGGCGCCTGCACGCGGGCCTGCCCGATGATCCTGCAGCCGCACGAGCTCTATTGGTACGCGAAGTCGAAGAACTTCGGCAAGGCGCAGGAATACCACCTGTTCGATTGCATCGAATGCGGCTGCTGCGCCTTCGTCTGCCCGTCGCGCATCCCGCTGGTCGATTACTATCGCTTCGCCAAATCAGAGATCCGCGCCCGCGAGCGCGAAAAGGCGGCAGCCGACACCGCGCGCGAACGCTACGAATTCCGCCAGTTCCGCGAGGAACGCGAAAAGGCCGAGAAAGCGGCCAAGCTCGCTGCCAAGGCCGCCGAGACCAAGGCCAAGCTGGCGCAGGAAGAAGCCGCAAAACAAGCAACTGAGCAGACCGCCGAGGCCGCACCCGCGAAAGTCAGTGCTGGCGAGACGGCACCTGCCGGCGAGCCGCGTAACCTGGAGACGGCGCCAGCCGGCGAGCCACGTAACACGGAGACGGCACCGGCCGACAAAGAGGCCGCCGTTGCCGACAAGTTGGCCCTGATCGCCGCCGCGCAGGCCCGTGCCGCCGCGAAGAAGGCCGCCAGTGCGCCGCAGAACACCGAGAACCTGACGCCCGACCAGCGGGCGCAGATCGCCGAGGCCGAAGCCCGTCGCGCGCAGGCCGCCGAACCGAAGGACAGCGCCTGATGCACAGTTCCCCCCACATCCTCCAGCCCGCCAGCGTCCGCAGCGTGATGGTCAAGGTGCTCATCGCGCTGCTGCCCGGCATCGCCGCCTACGTCTGGTTCTTCAGCGCGGCGATCCTCATGCAGATCGCGATTGCTTCCGTGACCGCGCTGGTCGCCGAGGCGATCATGCTGCGCCTCCGCAACAAGCCGGTGATGCTGTTCCTCGGCGACGGCAGCGCACTCGTCACCGCGTGGCTGGTCGCGCTGACGTTCCCGCCAATCGCCCCGTGGTGGCTCACGGTGCTGGGCGTCCTGATCGCCATCGTCATCGCCAAGCACCTCTATGGCGGCCTGGGCCAGAACCCCTTCAACCCGGCCATGGTCGCCTTTTGCGCGATGATCGTCGCCTATCCGCAGCTGATGTCGCAATGGCCTCGTTCCGAGTTCAACGCCCTGCAGCCGATGCTGCACGCGATCTTCTTCGGCGACCGCCAACTCGACGCCCTGGTGATGGCGACGCCGCTCGATGCCCTGCGCACCATCCTGCGCGACCCGGAAACGCGTGCCACGGTCGCCGGCATCCTCGGCTCGCACGCCACCTTCGGCAATATCGGCGGCCACGGCTGGGAATGGATCGCCGGCGGCTACCTCCTTGGCGGCCTCTGGCTGATTCAGCAGCGCATCATCACCTGGCACATTCCAACGGCCTTCATCGTTACGCTCGCCGTGATTGCCACGGCCTTCAGCATCGCGAATCCGGCGTTCTTCGTGGGTGCGAACTTCCATCTATTCACCGGCGGGGCGATGCTTGGTGCCTTCTTCATTGCCACCGATCCCGTCTCCGGCTGCACCACGCCGCTCGGCAAGATCATCTTCGCGGCCGGCGCGGCGGCACTGACCTGGATCATCCGCAGTTTCGGCGGCTATCCGGATGGCATGGCGTTCGCCATCCTGCTGATGAACCTGCTGGTGCCGCTGATCGACATGAGCACCCAGCCCAAGGTGTTCGGCCGCAAGGGGAAATCCGACTGATGAGCGACACGCAACTCACGTCCGGTCCTGAACTCACCCCGCCGGCAGCACCCGAACCTGGCGGCGCCCTGCGCATCTCGCTGCGCACGGCGATGATCCTGCTGGTGTTCTCGCTCGTATTTACCGCCCTGATGGCCGAGGTATACCAAATCACCCAGCCGGTGCTGCAAGCCTCTGCGCTCGATGCCAAGCGCCGCCTGATTGGCGAAGTGCTGCCGGCCGACGCCTACGACAATGGCCTGCTCGACGACGCGATCGAACTGCCACCGGTGCCCGAACTGGGGCTGGCCGAACCGACGCGCCTCTACCGCGCGCGCAAGGATGGCAAACCAGCCGCGCTGGTGCTCGAAGCGGCCGCACTCGACGGTTACTCCGGCGAGATCCGTCTCATTCTCGCGGTGCGCGCCGATGGCCGCCTTGCCGCCGTGCGCGTCACCCAGCACAAGGAAACCCCGGGGCTTGGCGACTACATCGATCCGAAGAAAGACAAGAACAAGGAATCGCCCTGGATCGCCCAGTTCGACAACCGCGACCTCGTCAGCACGCCGCGCGAAAAGTGGCGCGTCAAGAAAGATGGCGGCGCCTTCGACCAGCATACCGGGGCCACCATCTCCGCCCGCGCGGTAACCAAGGCCACCGGCCGCGCCCTGGCCTGGGCCCTGGATCGCAGCTACCGGCTCTATGACATTCCCGCCGGCGGACGCTATGAGGAGAAACAATAATGGCCCCTCACGCTCGTAACACCGACTCGCTGCCCCCCACCGGGGGGCGCATGCCTCCTTGGGGCGGCCCTGCGGAGTCATCAGCATGAGCGTCTATCGCGATATCACCCACAATGGCCTCTGGAAGCAGAACGCCATCCTTGCGCAATTGCTCGGCCTCTGCCCCCTGCTCGCGGTCAGCAGCACGATGGTCAATGCCGTGAGCCTCGGCCTTGCCACCATCCTCGTCATGGGCCTCGCCAACTTCGCCGTATCGCTGCTGCGTGGCTTCATTCCCTACGAGATCCGCATCCCGATTTTCATCCTCATCATCGCGGCGCTGGTCACCGTCGTCGACCTGCTGTTCAACGCCTACCTGCACGACCTCTACCTCGTACTCGGCATCTTCATCCCGCTGATCGTCACCAACTGCATCGTGCTGGCGCGCGTCGAGGCCTTCGCCGCCAAGCATTCGGCCGGACTCGCCACCTTCGACGGCGTCGTGATGGGCATCGGCTTCGTCTGGGTTATCGGCCTGCTCGGCGCGATCCGCGAGTTCATCGGCCAGGGCACGCTGTTCTCCGGCATCGAGATGATCTTTCCGGGCGCGACGCACTGGCAGATCCTGCCCGAAGATTACCCGGGCTTCCTGCTCGCCATCCTGCCGCCGGGTGCGTTCTTCGTGCTGGGCCTGATGATCGCGGGCCGCAACTGGCTCGACCACCGTGCCAACCAGCGCGCCAAGGCACGCCTGATCGCGCAGGCCGCAGCGTCCACAGCAACGTGACCCCTGCCCATGAAGGCCGCTGACCGCGTCGAACTGTTCCGTCGGCTCGCGGTGATCGACCCGACCCCGGCCACGGAACTCGAGTACGCCACGCCCTTCCAGCTGCTGGTCGCGGTGATCCTCTCGGCGCAGGCCACCGACAAGGGCGTCAACCTCGCCACGCGCAGCCTGTTCCGCGACGCCCCGACGCCGCAGGCGATCGCCGCGCTCGGTGAAGAGAAACTCGCGGACTACATCAAGACCATCGGCCTCTACAAGACCAAGGCGAAGAACGTCATCGCCACGGCGCAGCGGATCGTCGAACTGCATGGCGGCGAAGTTCCTGCCGCGCGCGCGGCGCTCGAAGCCCTGCCCGGCGTCGGCCGCAAGACTGCGAACGTGATCCTCAACATCGTTTTCGGCGAACCGACGATCGCCGTCGACACGCACATCTTCCGGCTCGCCAACCGTACCGGCCTGGCCCCGGGCAAGGATGTCGTCGCGGTGGAAAAGAAACTGCTCAAGGCCGTGCCGGCGGAATACCGGCAGCACGCGCACCACTGGCTGATCCTGCACGGCCGCTACGTGTGCAAGGCGCGCAAACCCGAATGCTGGCGCTGCGTGGTTCGCGACGTCTGCGGCTACAAGGA
>CAZTWA010000046.1:0-14551 GCA_964617225.1 uncultured Methyloversatilis sp. | reverse complement strand
TGATCGCCCGGCATGTCGGCATCGAGGACCGCAGTCGCGCCGCCGACAAGTGGCTCGCCGAAACCGCGCGCTGGACCTGGCTGGTCAAGCTGTCGCTGCATTTCGAGACCGAGCTGATGGGGGCGCTGCGCGAGCGTGCCGAAGCGGAGGCGATCCGCGTCTTTGCCCGCAACCTGCATGACCTGCTGCTCGCCGCGCCGGCCGGCCCGAAGACCGTGATCGGCCTCGATCCCGGCATCCGCACCGGCGTCAAGGTGGCGGTCGTCGACGCGACCGGCAAGCTGCTGGATACAACCACGCTCTATCCGCACGAGCCACGCCGCGACTGGGAGGTGAGCCTCGCCGCGCTGCGCCAAATGGCCCAGAAGCATGCGGCCAACCTGATCGCCATCGGCAATGGCACGGCGAGCCGCGAGACCGACCGTCTGGCCGGCGACCTCATCAAGCGTTATCCGGAATTGAAGCTGACCAAGATCGTCGTGTCGGAAGCCGGCGCCTCGGTGTATTCCGCCTCGGAACTCGCTGCGCGCGAGTTTCCCAGCCTCGACGTTTCGCTGCGCGGCGCCGTGTCCATCGCGCGCCGCCTGCAGGACCCGCTGGCCGAGCTGGTGAAAATCGACCCGAAGAGCATTGGCGTCGGGCAATACCAGCACGACGTCAACCAGAGCAAGCTGGCCCGAAGCCTCGATGCCGTGGTCGAAGACTGCGTGAACTCGGTTGGCGTTGATGTGAACACCGCGTCGGCGGCGCTGCTCGCCCGCATCTCGGGGCTCAACAGCACGCTGGCGGCGAACATCGTCAGCCATCGGGACAGCCACGGCGCCTTCCCGTCGCGCGCCGCGCTGCTGAAGGTGCCGCGCCTCGGTGACAAGACCTTCGAGCAGGCGGCCGGTTTCCTGCGCATCAACGGCGGCCAAGGAGAGCAAATGAGCCCCCTCGATGCCTCCGCAGTTCACCCCGAGGCCTATCCGGTGGTCGAGCGCATCCTCGCCGACATCAAGAAGAACATCCGGGAGGTGATCGGCAATGCGACACTGATTCGCTCACTGAAGCCAGAGAAATACACCGACGAGCGCTTCGGCTTGCCGACCGTGCAGGACATCCTCAAGGAACTGGAGAAGCCGGGCCGAGACCCGCGCCCCGAGTTCAAGGCGGCGACCTTCCGCGAAGGCGTGGAAGGCCTCAAGGACCTCGAACCCGGCATGCAGCTCGAGGGCGTGGTGACCAACGTGACCAACTTCGGTGCCTTCGTCGACATCGGCGTGCATCAGGACGGCCTCGTGCATATCTCCGCGCTGTCGAATCGCTTCGTCAAGGATCCGCATACGGTGGTCAAGGCCGGTGACGTCGTGAAAGTCAAGGTTCTGGAAGTGGATATTCCGCGCAAGCGCATTGCCCTGACCCTGCGGCTGAATGATGAAGTGCAACAGAATGTAAAAGTCAGGCCTGGCGAGACGGCATCAGCCGGCGCGCCGCGCAACCCGGGAACAGCACCGCGCCAGCCGCAGCCGCGCAATGCGCCCCGACAGGCGCCGCAGCGCCCGTCCGAGCCTGCCGGCGCGATGGCCGCGGCGTTCGCCAAATTGAAGCGCTGAAAGCCGCTAACATAGGCCCCTGTGCCGCTGTCTGCCCGGAGCCTGATGTCATGAAACGCATTTCCGTCCTGATCCTGATTGCCTTGCTGGCTGCCTGCGGCGAGGGAGACAAGAAAGCCGGCGGTCCGGCAGCCGCCGGCGGACCGGGCGCCGCGCCGCCGCCCGCCGAGGTCGACGTCGTCACCGTTGTTTCCAGCCAGGCCACGATTACGCAGGATCTGCCCGGACGCCTGCTGGCGAACCGCACCGCCCAGGTGCGCGCCCGCGTCGAGGGCGTGATCGAGAAGCGCCTGTTCGCCGAAGGCAGCGACATCAAGGCCGGCACGCCGCTGTTCCGCATCGATGCACGCGCCTATCAGGCACAGGTCGCTGCCGCCGCGGCCGACCTCGCGGCGTCGCGCGCGGTCTTCGAACGCTACAAACCCTTGCTCGAAACGAAGGCCGTCAGCCAGCAGGAGTTCGATGCCGCGCAGGCGAAGGTCAAGCAGGCCGAGGCCGCCCTGACCAAGGCGCAACTCGATTTGGAAAATGCCGTTCCGCCCGCGCCGATTTCCGGCCGCATCGGCCGCGCGCTGGTCACCGAGGGGGCGCTGGTCGGCAAGGGCGAGGCGACGCATCTGGCGACCATCGAACAGATCGACCCGATCCGCGTCGAATTCACACAGTCCTATTCAGACCTGCTGCGCCTGCAGCAGGCGGTCAAGGCGGGCCAGCAGAAGCGCGCGAGCACGGCGACGGTCGAACTCATGCTGGAAGACGGTTCGATCTACCCGGAGCGTGGCCGGCTGCAATTTGCCGATCTTGCCGTCGATCCGAACAGCGGCGCGGTGGTCCTGCGCGCCGAGTTTCCCAACTCCAGGCGCGAACTGCTGCCGGGTACCTTCGTGCGCGTGCGGTTCCCGCAGGCGCAACTGGACAACGCCCTCCGCGTGCCACAGCGCGCGGTGCAGGGCAGCCCGCAGGGGCAACTGGTGATGACGGTGGATGCCGAGGGCAAGGTGGTGCCGCGTCCGATCAAGACCGGGGCGATGTCCGGCACCGATTTCATCGTCACCGACGGCTTGCAGGGTGGCGAACAGGTGATCGTCAATGGCTTGCAGAAGGCCCGTCCCGGTAGTGTCGTCAAGCCGGTGCCATGGTCGCCAGGCGCGCCGCTGCCCGCACCCGCGGTCGACGCGAAGAAATAAGCGATGTTCGCCAAGTTCTTCATCGACCGGCCGATCTTTGCCTGGGTCATCGCGCTGGTGATCCTGCTGAACGGCATCCTGGCACTACGCCAGTTGCCGGTGGCCAGCTATCCGGCCGTGGCGCCGCCCGCCCTGTCGATCAGTGTGACCTATCCGGGCGCTTCGGCGCAGGTGGTGGAGGAAACCGCCGTGGCCCTGATCGAGCAGGAGATGAACGGCATCGATCACCTGCTCTACATGGATTCCTCGTCCGAGCTGGGTACGGGGTCGGTGACACTGACTTTCGAAGCGGGCACCAACCTTGACCTGTCCTCGGTGGAGGCGCAGAACCGCATCAAGCGCGTCGAGGCGCGGCTGCCCGAGGATGTGCGCCGGCTGGGCGTGACTGTCAACAAGGCCGCACGCAACTACCTGATGTTCATCGCACTGTTCTCGCCCGATCAGTCGAAGAACAATGTCGACCTTGGCAGCTATGCGGCGGCCAATGTACTGGAAAGCATCCGGCGTACATCGGGGGTCGGCGAGGCGATCCTGTTCGGCACAGAATACTCGATGCGCCTGTGGCTCAAGCCGGATCGCCTGCAGGCCTTTGGCCTGACGCCGGCCGATGTGGCCAAGGCCGTGCGTGCCCAGAACACCCAGCTCGCCGCCGGCGAACTTGGACAGATTCCGTCCGTGCCCGGCCAGCAGACCAATGCGGTGATCGTCACGCGTTCGCGGCTGGCGACCGTGGAGGAATTTGGCGAGGTGATCGTGCGCAGCACGGTGGGTGGCGCGACGGTACGGGTGAAGGACGTGGCCCGTGTTGAGCTCGGTGCGCAGGATTATTCCATCGCCGCACGCATCGACGGCCAGCCGACCGCTGCGATCGCCATCCGCATGTCGCCCGGCGCAAACGCGCTGAACACCGCGAAGGCGGTGAATGACAAGATGGCCGAACTGGCGCGCTACTTTCCCAAGGGCATCGACTGGGCGGTGCCTTACGACACCTCGAAGTTCGTCGATATCTCCATCCGCGAGGTGTTGATCACGCTGGCCGAGGCGATGGTGCTCGTCGTGTTGGTGATGTACTTGTTCCTCGGAAACCTGCGCGCCACCTTCATTCCGGCAATTGTTGTCCCGGTGGCGCTGGTGGGTGCGACGGTCGGGCTGTATCTGATTGGTTATTCGATCAACGTGCTGACGCTGTTCGCCATGGTGCTGGCGATCGGCATCGTCGTGGACGACGCCATCGTGGTGGTGGAGAACGTCGAACGCATCATGAGCGAGGAGGGCCTGTCGCCGCGTGACGCCACCCGCAAGGCCATGGACCAGATCGTCGGCGCAATCATCGCGATCACCCTGGTGCTGTCCGCCGTGTTCATCCCGATGGCGTTCTTCGGCGGCTCGACGGGCGCAATCTATCGCCAGTTCGCCGTGACGCTGGTTCTGGCGATGGGGTTTTCCGCGCTGATGGCACTGACGCTCACACCCGCGCTGTGTGCCACGCTGCTCAAGCACGAACCGGGCAAGGACCTGCTGCCCACGACCGGTTTCTTCGGTTGGTTCAACCGTACGTTCGCTGCGTCGGTGAGGGTTTATCTCGGCGGCGCGCGCCACATGCTCGGCAAGCCCGTGCGCTGGCTGCTGCTGTATGGTGTGATTTTCCTGGCCACGGGCTGGCTGTTCACCAAATTGCCGGGCAGCTTCCTGCCGGACGAGGACCAAGGCTATTTCATCAGCATCGTGCAACTGCCCGCCGGTGCAACACGCGAGCGTACGCTCGAGGTGTTGTCAACCGTCGAACAGCACTATCTCAAGCAGAAGGAAGTCGAGCGCGTCATCGGTGTGGCCGGCTTCTCCTTCTTCGGCCGCGGCCAGAACGCGGCCATCGTGTTTACGCGTCTGAAAGACTGGGATCAGCGTCCGGCCAAGGAGAGCGGGGCGGCCGCCGTGGTGCAGCGCGCCAACATGGCGTTCTTCCGCATCAAGCAGGCGATGATCTTCGCCATCAACGTGCCACCGATTCCCGAACTTGCGGCGGTCGGCGGTTTTGACTTCCGTTTGCAGGATCGCGGTGGCCTGGGGCGGGACAAACTGATCGAGGCACGCAACATGGCCCTCGGCATCGCCAGCCAGAACCCGGTGCTGGTGGGTGTACGCCCGGAGGGTCAGGAAGCCGCGCCGCAGGTTTTCCTCGACATCGACCGGCACAAGGCGCGCGCACTGGGTATCGAACTGGCTGATCTGAACGATACCCTGCAAGCCACGCTGGGGGTCGCCTACATCAACGACTTCGTGCGCCAGGGGCGCATCCTGCGTGTGCAGATGCAGGCTGAGGCCGAGACGCGCCGCACGCCGGAAGACATCCTGCGGCTGCCGGTCCGCAACGCGCGTGGCGACATGCTGCCGCTGAGCGAAATCGCCACGGCCCGCTGGATCGTCGGCAGTCCGAAGCTCGACCGCTACAACGGCCTGCCATCAATGAAGATATCCGGCAGCGCCGCGCCCGGCCGGTCCACCGGCGAAGCGATGGCGGCGATGGAAGCGGTGGCGCAGCAGTTGCCGCCCGGCGTCGGCTTCGAATGGTCGGGCACTTCGTTCGAGGAACGTCAGTCGGGCACGCAGGCACCCTTCCTTTTCGGCGTGTCGCTCATCGTGGTGTTCCTCTGCCTTGCAGCGCTCTATGAGAGCTGGTCGATCCCGTTCGCGGTCATGCTGGTGGTGCCACTCGGCATCTTCGGTGCGGTCTCCGCCGTGATGCTGCGCGGGTTGCCCAACGACATTTACTTCAAGGTCGGCCTGATCGCCATCATCGGCCTGTCGGCGAAAAACGCGATCCTGATCATCCAGTTTGCACGCGAGTTGCAGGACCAGGGCAAGGAACTCGTCGAGGCGACGCTTGAAGCCTGCCGCCTGCGCATCCGGCCGATCGTGATGACGTCGATCGCCTTTATCTTCGGCGTGTTGCCGCTAGCCATCTCCACCGGTGCGGGCGCCAACAGCCGCCATGCGCTCGGCACCGGCGTGATGGGTGGCATGATCACGGCGACCTTCCTTGCGGTCTTCCTCGTGCCGGTATTCTTCGTCGTCGTGCGGCGCTTCTTTCCCGGTCATGTCCGTCATCGTAAGGAAGCGGACCATGAATAAGCCGCTGCTGTCCCTTTTTCCGCTGGTCGTCCTGCTCGCCGGCTGTTCGTTCATTCCGGGTTACGAGCGGCCCGCCGCGCCGGTGCCCGCCGCGTGGCCGGTGAAAGTCAGCGCTGGCAATACGGCATCCGCGTCACCCGTCCGCGACTGGCCGGCCTATTTCACCGACCCGCAACTGCAGACGCTGATCGCCGCCGCGCTGGAACACAACCGCGACCTGCGCATCGCCGTCAGTCGTGTCGAGGAAGCGCGCGCACTGGCGGGCCTCTCCCGTGCGGACCGCTTTCCGACCGTGGACGTCAACCTGCAGCAGCAGGCGGCGAAAGTACCGGGCGACCTGAATACCACGGGGCAGCCGCAGATCAGCCGCCGTTACGACGCGAACCTCGGCGTCGCGGCCTTCGAGCTGGATTTCTGGGGACGCGTCGCCAGTCTGGACACCGCGGCGCGCGCGAACTTTTTCGCCAGCGAATTCGCCCAGCGCGCCTTCCGCCTCAGCCTGATCGGCGAAGTTGCGGGTGGTTACTATGCACTCGCCGAGTTCGACCAGCGACTGAAACTTGCCGAGGCCACGGCCGCAACCCGCGCCGACAGCCGACGCCTTGTCGCACAGCGTCGCGATGTCGGACTCGCCACTGACCTCGACACCCTCGCTGCCGATGGCGCCTGGCAGGGCGCGCGCGCCGAGGTGGCGAACCTCGCCCGCCAACGCGCGGCGGCCGAGAATGCGTTGCGGCTGCTGGTGGGCAACGATCCGGGTGCCGTCCCCATGTTGGCAACTGAGGCGCCGAGTTTCGTGTTGCCGGAAATTGCCGTCGGCCTGCCGTCCGATGTGCTGCTGAATCGCCCCGATGTGCTGGCGGCGGAACAGAAGCTGATCGCGGCCAACGCCAACATCGGTGCGGCCCGCGCGGCCTTCCTGCCGAAGATCGTGCTGACCGCTACGGCGGGTACGGCCAGCCGGGCGCTCTCCGGGCTGTTCGGCGGCGGCAGCGGGGCGTGGAGCTTCGTGCCGTTGCTCAGGTGGCCGCTGTTCGATGCCGGCCGCAGCGAGGCGAACGTCGATCTGGCGGAAGTCAGAAAAAATATCGCGGTCGCCGAATACGAAAAAACGATCCAGCAGGCTTTCCGTGAAGTGGCCGACCTGCTGGCGGCGCGCGAACACTACGCGGCGCAGCTGCAGGCGCTGGAGGCCGCGACGGCCGCACAGACCGAGCGGCTCAAGCGCGTCGAGCAACGGCATCTGGGTGGCGTCTCGAGTTATCTCGAACTGCTGGATGCGCAGCGCGACCAGTTTGCGGCACAGCAATCAGTCCTGGCGGTTCGGCGCGCCCAGGCAGCGACCTCGGCCGGGCTTTACAAGGCATTGGGCGGCGGAATTTAAGGCGATCCCCGACCTGCGCTGGCAAGCCCGACAAAAATAGGCTACATTTCCCCTACTTTTCTTACAACCATCAATGGTGACACCATCATGAGCAATAAAGGGCAGATGCTACAAGACCCGTTCCTCAACGCACTGCGGCGCGAACACATCTCCGTATCCATCTATCTGGTCAATGGCATCAAGCTGCAAGGCCAGATCGAATCGTTCGACCAGTATGTCGTGTTGCTCAAGAACACCGTGACCCAGATGGTGTACAAGCACGCCATCTCCACCGTGGTGCCCGCCCGCCCGGTCACCATCGGTACCGAAACCGAGTGATATTTCCCCTGAGCCGCCGAAAGGCGGCGGGTTGCAATGTTTGAACGGCCGGCGGCCGGCGAAAACGCGCTGCTGGTCCAGCTTGATTTCGGGGAAGGCGATTTTGCCGAGCGCCTCGAAGAGTTCCAGATGCTTGCGTCAAGCGCCGGTGCACACCCGGTCGCGACGATCACCGGCAAGCGGGGTCGGCCCGATCCGGCCCTGTTCGCCGGTCGGGGCAAGGTCGATGAAATCGTCTCCGCCGCCACCGCGGCGGGCGCGGACCTGATCCTTTTCAACCACGAACTCTCGCCGGCCCAGCAACGCAACCTCGAGCGTGCCTGCGAGCGCCGGGTGATCGACCGTACCGCCCTGATCCTCGATATTTTCGCCTTGCGTGCGAAGAGCCACGAGGGCAAGCTGCAAGTCGAACTCGCCCAACTCGAGCACCTCATGACACGGCTGGTGCGCGGCTGGACCCACCTTGAACGCCAGAAGGGCGGTATCGGTCTGCGCGGCCCGGGCGAGAAACAGCTCGAAACCGACCGGCGCCTGCTCGGCAAGCGCGTCGCGGTGCTCAAGTCGCGTTTGAAGCTGCTGGAACGCCAGCGCGCGGTGCGCCGCAAGGGACGGAGTCGCGGCGAGGTGCTGTCGGTGTCGCTGGTCGGCTATACCAACGCCGGCAAGAGCACCCTGTTCAATGCGCTGACCAAAGCCGGCGCCTACGCCGCCAACCAGTTGTTCGCCACGCTCGACACGACGTCGCGGCGCCTCTACGTGCCCACCTGCGAACTGGAGAGCGGCCGTTCCGGTTGCCAGGTCGTGCTATCGGATACCGTCGGTTTCATCCGCGACTTGCCGCACGCGCTGGTGGCGGCCTTTCATGCCACGCTGGAGGAGACGATTCGTGCCGACCTGCTGTTGCATGTGGTCGATGCCGCCAGCCCCGATCGCGACCAGCAGATCGCGGCGGTGGGCAAGGTGTTGGCCGAGATCGGCGCCGCCCAGGTGCCCCAGATCGTGGTCTGGAACAAGATCGATCTGACCGGGGTGGGCCCCGGGGTCGAGCGGGACGAGTGTGATAACATCGCTCGCGTGCGTGTCAGCGCCCGGACCGGTGCTGGCCTAGATTTGCTGCGGGTGGCACTGGCGGAAATATCGCATCGGCTCGCGGCACCTATTGAATACAACGACACTCATCCCCAATTCGATAAACATGATCACCGGCATAATGATGTCGCTCAATGACCACGGCTGGGGCAACGACCCCAATCGCGGCAGTGGCGGCGGTGGACGCAACGGGCCACCGGATCTCGACGAACTCTGGCGCGACTTCAACAAGCGCCTCTCTGGCATGCTCGGCAAGAAGCGCCCCGGCAATTCCGGCGGTGGTGACGAGGGCGGCGGTGGCGGCCCGAAACTGCCGATGCTGACCCCCGGCCAGTTCGGTGGCGGCATCGGCCTGCTGCTCGGCCTGGTCGCTGTCGTCTGGTTCGCCAGCGGCTTCTACATCGTCGATGCGAGCCAGCGCGGTCTCGTGCTGACGCTCGGTAAATTCAGCGAATCTACCGACCCGGGCCTACGCTGGCGCTTGCCCTGGCCGATCCAGACGCACGAAGTCGTGAATGTGACTGGCGTCCGTACCATCGAGGTCGGCTATCGCGGCTCCGAAAAGAACAAGGTGCTGAAAGAGGCGTTGATGCTGACCGATGACGAGAACATCGTCAGCGTGCAGTTCGCCGTGCAATACCTGCTGAAGGATCCGAAAGACTACATTTTCAAGAACCGTCACCCGGACGATGCCGTCATGCAAACGGCCGAGACGGCGATTCGCGAGGTGGTTGGCAAGAATCGCATGGACTTCGTGCTTTACGAAGGGCGCGACGTGATTGCCGCCAACACGCAGAAATTGATGCAGGAAAACCTTGACCGCTACGAAACCGGTATCCAGATTCTTGCGGTGACCATGCAGAGCACGCAGCCGCCCGAGCAGGTGCAGGCCGCCTTTGACGACGCCGTCAAGGCCGGGCAGGATAAGGAACGCCACAAGAACGAAGGCCAGGCGTACGCCAACGACGTGATTCCGCGCGCCCAGGGTGCGGCTTCGCGCCTGAAGGAGGAGGCGGATGGTTACAAGGCCCGCCTGACCGCCACCGCCGAGGGCGAGGCATCACGCTTCTCCAAGCTGTATGCCGAATACGCCAAAGCGCCGGAAGTGACGCGCCAGCGCCTCTATCTGGAGACCATGCAACAGGTCTATGCCAACACCAGCAAGGTAATGGTCGATACCAAGGGCTCGGGCAACCTGCTGTATCTGCCGCTTGACAAGCTGATGAATGCGGCGGGCGCCGTTGCTGCGACACCGCCCTCCGAGGTTGTGCCGGATCGCTCTTCCGCCCCGGCTTCCGCCCAGGATAACCGTGATGTGCGCACGCGCGGGCAACTTGGTTCACGCGAGCGGGGAGAACGCTGATGCAACGCCTGCCTTTCATCCTGGCTGCGGTCTTCGCGGTCTTCATCGCCGCCGGCGCGATGTTGTTTACCGTCGATCAGCGCCAGTACGCCATCGTTTTCCAGTTGGGTGAGATCAAGGAAGTCATCAAGGAACCCGGTCTGTCCTTCAAATGGCCACTGATCCAGAACGTGCGCTATTTCGATCGCCGCATCCTGACCATGGATTCCGTAGAACCGGAACGCTTCCTGACTGCCGAGAAAAAGCCGGTGCTGGTTGATTCCTTTGTCAAGTGGCGTATTGCCGACGTTCGCCAGTATTACATTTCGGTGGGCGGCGACGAGTTGCTGGCGCGCACGCGCCTGGCGCAAACCGTGAATTCCGGCCTGCGCGAGGAGTTTGGCCGGCGTTCCGTGCATGACGTGGTTTCGGGCAGGCGCGACAAGATCATGGAAGACGTGCAGAAGAAAGCCGACGCGGATGCGCGCCAGATTGGCGTCGAGATTGTTGACGTGCGCCTGAAGCGCGTCGATCTGCCGCCGGAGGTTTCCGAGTCGGTCTATCGCCGCATGGAAACGGAGCGCAAGCGGGTGGCCAACGAGTTGCGTTCGCAGGGTGCCGCCGAGGCCGAGAAAATTCGTGCCGATGCCGACCGGCAGCGCGAGGTGATCGTTGCCGAAGCCTACCGTGATGCCCAGAAGATCAAGGGCGAGGGTGATGCCAAGGCGGCGTCGACCTACGGCAAGGCGTTCGGCGAGAACCCCGAGTTCTATGCCTTCTATCGCAGCCTCGAAGCCTACCGCCAGAGTTTCGGCAACAAGAACGACCTGCTTGTCGTCGATCCGAGCGCCGATTTCTTCAAGTACCTGAAGAACAGCGGCAAGGGCGGCGGCAAGTAATTCCCGGCGTCGTTCGATATGTCCACGCTGCTGATGGCCTTCGGCCTCATGCTGGTGATCGAGGGCTTGCTGCCCTTCGTGGCACCGCGTTTGTGGCGCGATACCTTCCGGCGTGTGACCGAGATGGCTGATGGCCAGTTGCGTTTCGTCGGCCTGACCTCGATCATCATCGGCTTGGCGATGGTCCTGTTCTTCAGTTGATGGCCATGCACACCTGGTTGCTGCCCGAGGCCATCGAGGACCTGTTGCCGGCGGAAGCTGCGCAGATCGAAGCTTTGCGCCGGCGCATGCTCGACGAGTTCGCGTGCCATGGCTACCAGCTCGTCGCTCCGCCGCTGCTCGAGTTCGCCGATGCCCTGCTCGACGAGAATGCGGTCGACCTGAACCTGAGCAGCTTCAAGCTGGTCGATCAATTGTCCGGCCGCACGCTGGCGCTGCGCGCCGATATCACGCCGCAGGCGGCGCGCATCGATGCCCACCTGCTGAACCGGGCGGGCGTGACACGGCTGTGCTATTGCGGCAGCGTGCTGCATACCCGGCCTTCCGGATTGTTCGCGACGCGCGAACCCCTGCAGAGCGGCGTCGAGCTTTACGGCCATGCCGGCCTCGAGGCGGATCACGAAGTCATTCGCCTGTTGGCGCGTACGCTGCAACTGGCGGAGTTGCCGCCGAGCCGCATCGATCTGGGCCACGTCGGGATTTTCCGCGCGCTGGTCGCGGGCCAGGGTCTGGCCTCAGTCGTCGAACAACAGTTGTTCGAAGCGCTGCAGGCCAAGGATGTACCGACCTTGCACGAACTGACGGCCGGCCTGCCGGAAAGCATCCGCGCGGGCTTTCTGGCCCTGCCCGAACTGTATGGGGGTGATGAGGTGCTGGCCGCGGCTGCCGCGCGTCTCCCGGCATACCCCGAAATCGCGCGTGCGCTGGGTGATCTGCAACGCCTGGCCGGCGAGTTGGCCGACTTGCCGCTGTCCTTCGACTTGGCAGATCTGCGCGGCTATCACTATCACAACGGCGTGGTGTTCGCGGCCTATTGTGCCGACAGTCCGGCTGCGGTCGCGCTGGGCGGCCGCTACGATTCGATCGGTGCGCGCTTCGGTCGCGCGCGGCCGGCGACCGGTTTTTCCCTGGACCTGCGCGCGCTGGCGCGGCTGTCCAGGCCACAAAACATGCCGGGGGCGATTCTCGCGCCCTGGCCGGAAGACACACTGCTGCACGCCGAGATCGAACGGCTGCGTGCGCAGGGAGAAATCGTGATTGCCGCATTGCCTGGACACGAGGGCAGCTGGCGGGAGGCCGGCTGCGATCGCCAGTTGGTGCGGCGGGGCGATCAATGGATTATTGAATCATTAACGTGAAACGCCTTGCGTGCCAACCGCAACCGCCCGCGATTCATTGATGGTGGGTGGCCCAAGTTTGGCGATGCGGCGTTAGAAGGGGAGAACTGAGATGGCCAAGAACGTAGTGGTGGTCGGCACGCAATGGGGCGACGAAGGCAAGGGCAAGATCGTCGACTGGCTGACCGATCATGCCCAGGCGGTGGTGCGCTATCAGGGCGGCCACAATGCCGGCCACACGCTGGTGATCAACGGCAAGAAAACCGTCCTGCACCTGGTGCCGTCCGGCATCCTGCGCGAGGGCGTGACCTGCTACATCGGCAACGGCGTCGTGTTGGCGCCCGATGCCTTGATCAAGGAACTCGATGAGCTCGCGGCTGCGGGCGTCGATGCCGATGCGCGCCTGCGCATCTCCGAGGCCTGCCCGCTGATCCTGCCCTACCATCAGGCGCTCGACATCGCGCGCGAGGCCGCCAAGGGCGCGAAGAAGATCGGCACGACCGGCCGCGGCATCGGCCCGGCCTACGAGGACAAGGTGGCGCGCCGCGGCCTGCGCCTGCAGGATCTGCTGCGCCCGAAACGCTTCGCCGAAAAGCTCACCGAGGTGCTCGATTATCACAACTTCGTATTGAAGAACTATCTGGGCGCCGAGCCCGTCGATTTCCAGAAGGTCTTTGATGGCGCGATGGCGCTCGAGCCGCGGCTGGCGAAGATGGTGGCCGACGTGCCGCGCTCGCTCTATGACGCGCACAAGGCGGGCGCCAACATCCTGTTCGAGGGCGCGCAAGGCACGCTGCTCGACATCGACCATGGCACCTACCCGTACGTTACCTCGTCGAACTGCATTGCCGGTGGCGCATCCACCGGCGCCGGCATCGGCCCGGGCATGCTGCATTATGTGCTGGGCATCACCAAGGCCTACACCACGCGCGTCGGCAGCGGTCCGTTCCCGACCGAACTCTACGATGCCCTCGACAAGCAGGATCCAGCGGGCAAGCACATGGCCGACAAGGGCCATGAGTTCGGCGCGACCACTGGCCGCGCACGCCGCTGCGGCTGGTTCGACGCCGCCGCGCTCAAGCGCTCGATCCAGATCAACGGTGTCTCTGGCCTGTGCGTTATGAAGCTCGATGTCCTCGATGGCCTCGAGGAAATGAAGATCTGCACCGGCTACAAGCTCGACGGCCACTTCACCGACATCCTGCCGGTGGGTGCCGACGAACTGGAGCGCTGCGAGCCGGTCTACGAGTCGATGCCCGGCTGGAAGGACAGCACCGTCGGCGTCAAGACGCTGGAAGGCCTGCCGGCCGCGGCGCGCGCCTACATCAAGCGCATGGAAGAAGTGTGCGGCGTGCCGGTCGACATGATCTCCACTGGTCCCGACCGCGAAGAGACCATCGTCCTGCGGCACCCGTTCAAGTAAAGCCACAAGCAGCGGAGGGGGCCCCGCCGCGGGCGGAGGCGCAGCGTCCGCGAGTGGCGCCGTGACGATGTCGCCTCGGTGGGTCTTCTCGCTGCAACAATTCCTTACATTTTGCTGCCGTGCCGACATTGCCCTGATGCCGGCAGGTGCTTCAATACGCTTATGGACGCAAGGAGAAGGCGATGAAGCATTTTGGCAAGGCAGGATTGATGATCGCGCTGGCCTGTTTGCTGGCCGGCAATGCGTGGGCGGATCGCGGCCATTGGCATCCGCGCAGTTCGGTGCAGTTCGGCGTTTATCTCGGCGGCCCGTGGATTTATCCGCCTTACTATCCCTACCCGGTGTATATGCCGCCGGTGGTGGTGACGCCCGCGCCGCCTCCCGTGTATATCGAGCGGCAGCAGCCGGCGCCGCAGCTTGAGCCAGGCTACTGGTACTACTGCAACGAGGCGCAGGCCTATTACCCGTATGTGAAGGAATGCCCGGGGCCATGGCAGCGCGTCGCGCCGCAGCCACCGCAATGAAAGGGGAAACACGATGAACAGCAAAGCCAGAATTATTCTGTCGGCCGTGCTGGCCGTAGGGGTGCTCGCCGGCTGCGCGAGCGTGCCGACCGCGCCAAACGTGATGGCGTTGCCGGGCACGGGGCGGACTTTCGAGGAATTCCGCGCCGACGACATGTATTGCCGTGACTATGCCTACCAGCAGATCGGCGGCCAGTCGCGCGAGCAGGTCGCCAGTTCCGCGGCGGTCCAGAATGCCGCGGTCGGTACGGCAATCGGTGCCGTGGCCGGCGCGGCCATCGGTGGGCGCAGCGGCGCCGGGGCAGGCGCCGGCATGGGGCTGAT
>CAZTWA010000045.1:0-14568 GCA_964617225.1 uncultured Methyloversatilis sp. | reverse complement strand
ATTCAGACACTTTCCAGAGCAGGAGGATTTCACCATGCGACCATTAACCATCACTGCATTGCTTGCCACTGTTTTCTTCTCCATGGCGAGTCATGCCCAGGAAGTCCGTTCTGCCAATACCGACAAGGCGAGATGGCTATCGATTCCCGAAGTGCACGCCAGACTGGAATCCGCCGGCTATCGAAATATCGAGAAGATCGAACGTGAAAGCGGCAGCTATGAGGTCAAGGCTACCGACCAGGCGGGTCGCCGGATCAAGCTGTATGTGCATCCGCAAACGGGCGAGGTCATCGACCAGCGGCAGCGTGACGTCAAGCGCGACAAATACGATGGCGGCTATGCAAAGAATAGTCAGCGCAATTCGGCTGACTGCAACGAGCGACGCTGCCGAGATGACTTGTCCCAAACCGGAACCACTCAACCCGCCGCTGGAAAATAGTCCATCAGGAGTTCTGACATGAAAATCTTGCTCGGTTCGCTTCTCGCCATCGTCTCACTGGCCTGGGGAATGGATGTAATTGCCACGGGCGGTAGCAGTGGCGGCACCCTGCCATGGGTCATCCGGCAGGAAGCGCTCTATCTGAGTGGCCTGCTATCGATCGCCTTGATGTCGCTGGCGATGTTCTTGTCCACGCGTCCCGTTTGGCTCGAAACCCCGCTGGGCGGTATGGATCGAGTCTATCGGACCCATAAATGGGCCGGCATTCTCGGTGTGAGCTTCGCCATCGTGCATTGGCTGGTCGAGGAGGTGGTCGGGAAAATACTCAAAGCGATGGTCGGCCGCGAAGGCCGCATACCCAAGGAGCAATTCACCGGGTTCCTGGAAGTGATGCGCGACCTGGCGAAGGACATGGGGGAGTGGGCGTTCTATCTCGTGCTGGCGATGCTGGTCATCACCCTATGGAAGCGGTTTCCCTATAAAACCTGGCGGGTAGTGCATCAGGCTATGCCGGTGCTTTATCTGATGCTGGCCCTACATGCAGCTATGCTCGCTCCGACTGATTACTGGACCCAGCCCGTCGGCATTCTCATCGCGTTGCTTGGTGCTGGCGGGATCTATGGCGCCCTGTACTCGCTGGTCGGCCGCATCGGGAAACCACGCCGCGCTAGCGGGACCGTGACAGCCATTGAGCAACCTGCCCCGGATGTGCTGTACGTCAGTTGCCAGCTCGACAACAAATGGCGTGGTCATCGCCCCGGTCAGTTTGCATTCATTACCTTCGACGAGAAAGAGGGGGCGCATCCCTTCACGATCGCCAGTGCGGATCGGGGTGATCGAAGCATCAGTTTCCAGATCAAGGCACTCGGTGATTACACCCGAACCCTGGGCAAGCGACTGGAGGTCGGTCATGCCGTCAAGGTAGAGGGCCCTTATGGTCGCTTCGATATGGCCCGGCAGGATTCGCGAGCCCAACAAATCTGGATCGCTGGCGGGATCGGAGTGACGCCGTTCCTCGCCTGGCTGGATGCTTTGCAACAGACGTCGAGCCCAGTTTCCGCAGATCTTCACTACTGCACCCGTGATCGAGCGAATGACCCCTTTGTCGCCCGCCTCGAGGCAAGCTGCGCCGCGTTGCCTGGCATCCGTCTGCACATTCATGGCGCCCAACAGGGTGAAACATTGAGCGCTGCCGATGTGGCTGGTGCGCAGGCTGGCTCACGCCGGTCCGAAATCTGGTTCTGCGGACCACAAGGCTTGGCAGAAAAGCTCAAGCAGGAACTTGGGCGTATCGGACAGGGCCGATTCAGCTTCCACCAAGAAGCTTTTGAAATGCGGTGACACCCGTTATCCATCTGACCAAAGGAATCAAATCATGAAAACTTTCTCGACCATCCTGCTTGCTCTGTCCATGACGACCGTACAAGCCGCCAGCCCTGAAGTCCAAGCGGAATCCTGCGATCAAATCAGGGAACAGATTCAGGCGCATACCGGCATTCCAGCCAAACCGAATACCTTGTTGCTGAGCAAAGTTGGAGCAAACAAAAAATGCCGTTTCACTTCTGCCGAGGCGTATCGTGCGGCGTGGGGTGACAAGCCCCTGCCCAAGGACGATCGACGCGATCGTCGCTCGAAAGGGCGCGAGCACGATGATGATTGAAGTGGATGCCAAGCGGATTTTGATTAAGGGTTCCTTAAGCTGAATGTGAAAGACTGACAGAATCATGACGCCACCTGAAATGACCTCTGCCTCCTTGCTTCTCTGGATCGTATTGGGGATTACGCTGCAAATCGCGTTGTGGCTGGGTATCAGCTTCTGGCGGCATTGGGGTGAGTATCAGGCGCTGCGCACAGGCGTGGGGTCTGATGGGGGAATGCCCGTTCCCGTTAGTGAGACTTTGCCTTCAGCATCCGAGCCGGCATCTGTAGCGGCGTGGAGTGGTTTCAGGAATTTTCGGGTTGATCGCAAGGAAATCGAGGACGGTGTCCAATCCATCTGCTCGTTTTACCTGGTACCAGAAGACAAGCAGCCACTTCCGACGTTCAAGCCAGGTCAATTCCTGACGTTTCGCCTCGAGGTACCCGGACCCGACGGCAAGACAGAGCAGATTACTCGCTGCTACTCCTTGTCCGATGCACCCCACGCGGGGTATTACCGCGTCTCCATCAAGCGCGTCCCCGCACCTACCGGCAGCGCTTATGCACCGGGCCGCTCGTCGAATTTATTTCATGACCACATTCAGGTTGGTGGCCAACTGCAAGTCCGCGCGCCTGGCGGTCACTTCCATATCGACTCCAGTGACGCACCAGTCGTGTTGATTGGCGGTGGTATCGGGATTACCCCCGTGCTTTCCATGCTCAACTGGTGCGTAGCCGAACAGCCGGGACGGGAGGTCTGGCTTTACTACGGCGTGCGCAACAGCAGCGAACCGATCCAGCGGTCCCATCTCGATGCGCTTGCGGCGACTCACCCGAACTTCCATCTGCGTCTTTGTTTCAGTGATCCCTTGCCGGGTGATCAACTTGGCCGCGACTATCATCACCAAGGGCGCGTGGATGTTGGGCTATTCAGGACGGAACTCCCCCTCAAGCCTTATCACTTCTACATCTGTGGTCCGACACCGATGATGGAAAGCCTCGTTTTGGGTCTCGAAACCTGGGGCGTACCGGAGAACCGCATCCACTATGAGGCCTTCGGCCCGGCATCGATCAAGCGCTCTGCAAACCCGATGGCCGCTAAACCTGTGGCGGCAATACAAGGCGACATCGTCGTGACCTTTGCCAAATCCGGAAAACAGCTGCCCTGGCAGCCGGGCATGGGGAGTTTGCTGGATTTCGCCGAGGCCAATGGCGTCAAGGTCGAGTCCAGTTGCCGGGCGGGAAGTTGCGGATGCTGTCAAACGACAATCAAATCAGGAGAGGTTGCTTACGGCCATGCTCCAGATTTCGATCCCGAGCCGGGGAACTGCCTGCTGTGCAGTTGTACCCCGAAGACCAGCGTGACTCTGGAGGCCTAGATGACCAACAACCTCTGGCGCAATCATATCCTTCCCTTTACGCTGCTGGTCGGTCTGCTCGGTGTGGCAACCCTGGTGGGCGACTATCTGCTGCACCGCTTCAATCTGGTCTGGATCGGGCGCTACCTGGGCATTCCGGGTACCTTGCTCATCATCGGCTCACTGATCTATTCGTTGCGCAAGCGCAAGATGATCACATCGGGCAACATGAAATCCTGGCTCAGCATGCACGAAGTCGGTACCTGGCTGGGTTCCCTGATGGTCTTGCTGCATGCCGGCATTCATTTCAACGCCATCCTGCCCTGGCTGGCCACGGTGGCAATGGGCGTGAATGTCATCAGCGGCATGGTGGGCAAGCTACTTCTCGGTCGTTCGCGTGAGCATGTCCTGGGTCAGCGTGACCACTATCAACTGCGGGGGATGTCCAAAGAGGATATCGAGCGCGCTGTGTTCTGGGATGCTGTCACCCTGGATGCCATGACCAAGTGGCGCAAAGTCCATATCCCGATCTTCATCGTCTTCGCCGTCCTGGCACTGGGCCACATCATCAGCATCTTTTTGTTCTGGGGCTGGGTATGAGCCGCACACTGAAGTGGATCCTTGCCGCCAACCTGATTGTGTTGGCCATTCTGGCTTTCGTCTATCCCCACCTGATGGTTGGCCCCGGCAAGCTGATTCCCGGCCATGCAAAACTGGAATCGGACTGTTTTGCCTGTCACGCCGGATTCACCGGTGCCGAATCAGACCGCTGCGTCAGCTGTCACAAGCCGGAGGAGATCGGCAAGCTCACCACTATAGGTCTGCCAGTCCAGAAACCCCTGACTTCGACACCGTTCCACCAAAAACTCGTCAGATCGGACTGTATCGCATGCCATAGCGACCATGCCGGGGTGAAGCGCTTCCGTCCGACCGGGCATTTCAACCACCGTCTGCTGGAAAAGGCGACGCGCGACGAATGCCAAGGGTGCCATAAGTCACCGAAGGACAGCCTGCACCAGCAGATCACAGGCAATTGCAGTCAATGCCACAGCCAAGACAAATGGACGCCTGCCACCTTCGATCACGCCAAGTATTTCGAACTGGATCGCGACCACAACGTTAAGTGCGTCACCTGCCATGTCCGCAACGATTACAGCCGCTATACCTGCTATGGCTGCCATGAGCATTCACAGCAGAAAATCCGTCGCGAGCATATCGAGGAAGGAATCCGCGATTTCGATAACTGTGTCGAGTGCCACAAGAATGCCGACGAACACGATATCCGAATGCCAGGAAGGGAGCGTGAGGGAAAAAGAAAACACGGCAGAAAACATGATGATGACTGATTCGGCCGTACCCAGCTTGCAACGCTATGCGTGGATTTCCATTGGCGCCGCAATTGCGACCATCCTGCTCAAGGGGGTGGCATGGCAGTTAACCGGATCGGTGGGCTTACTCTCGGATGCCATCGAGTCCTTTGTCAATCTCGCGGGCGCACTCATGGCGCTGTGGATGCTCTGGTTGGCGGAACAACCTGCTGATGAGGATCACCCGCACGGACACGGTAAGGCCGAGTATTTCTCCAGTGCCTTCGAGGGTTTCCTGATCGTCCTGGCAGCCGTCAGCATTGGTTATACGGCCATCGAACGATTCCTAAATCCCCAGCCGATCGAGGCTGTCGGTATTGGATTGATGGTTTCAGTGGCGGCCTCTGTCATAAACCTGCTTGTTGCACGCTTGTTATTGAGAACCGGCCGGGAGCATCAGTCCATTACGCTGGAAGCTGATGCACACCATCTGATGACCGATGTCTGGACCTCCGTTGGTGTCATCCTTGGGGTGGGACTGGTGGCAATATCAGGCTGGAACTGGCTGGATCCGACGATTGCATTGCTTGTCGCTGCGAACATTGTCTGGACAGGATGGAAGTTGATGCATCGCTCAGCTTCCGGGCTTATGGACGCTGCTTTGCCGCCAGAGCAAAAGCGTCTCATTACCGAAGTCTTCGATCGCTACGTCGATCATGGCATCGCCTATCACGCCCTGCGGACACGGCAGGCGGGGCGACGGTCGTTCATCAGCTTCCATGCGTTGGTGCCGGGAAAATGGTCAGTTCAGGAGGCCCATGACTGGGTTGAGCGAATTGAGCGCGACCTGAGGACAGCGATCCCCAACTGCCATATCACGTCCCATCTGGAGCCGATAGATGATCCATGTTCAATGGATGATCAGGCACTTGATCGGGTCAGGTAAGTTAGCCCTCGCTGGCGACCGCCTCCGCTTCTGAACTTCCCCAGGATAATCACATGACACTCAACGAACAACGTGCCATTCTCGCCCTATGCCTGCACGCCGCCTTTGCCGATGGCGTCAAGGACGACCGTGAACGCGAAGAGGTAAAGCGCATTACGGAATCACTATCCGAAGGCACCCCTGGCCTCGATATGGCCCGCCTGTACCAAGACGTCTTGCTCAAACACCTGCCGCTGGACACGGCGGCAGGTGCACTTTCCGATATCGGGCAGCGCCAGTTCGCCTACGAAATGGCAGTTTGCGTCTGCGAGGCTGACGGGCGCATGAGTCCGGCCGAGCGCGCCTTCCTCGACGAACTCAAGCGTTTTCTGAATCTCGACGCCGACCAATCCAGTGCCATCGAGCAGGCCATCGATCCGATCGTTGCCGCCGCCGATTTGCCTGTGAAGCCGTTGGAACAAGTCGGCCCCCTGGATGCTGAACTGGACAAGACAATTCTCAACAGTGCCCTGCTGAACGGAGCACTCGAACTGCTACCCCAGTCCTGGGCATCGATGGCGATTATTCCGCTCCAGATCCGCATGGTGTATGGCATCGGAAAGGCACATGGGGTCGAACTGGATCAAGGGCACATCAAGGAGTTCATCGCCGCCGCCGGCGTCGGGCTGACCTCGCAGTATCTAGAGCAGTTCGGCCGAAAGCTGCTGGGCGGCTTGCTGGGCAAGGCGGCAGGAAAGACCTTCGGGAAGATCGGTCGTGCTGCTACCGGCATGGCCTTCTCGTTCGCCACCACCTATGCGCTCGGTCAGGTGGCGAAGCGGTATTACGCCGGTGGTCGGACCATGAATACCGCGCTGTTGCAGGAGACATTTCGGAGCCTGCTTGGGCCGGCCAAGCAGTTGCAGCAGCAGTATCTACCGCAGATCGAACAGAAGGCGCAATCACTGGACTTGGGGCAGGTAATGAATTTGGTGCGCGGGGTGTGACCCACGGATCGTTGTTTCCTGCTTCCGGGGATGTTGCATCGCTATCGTTGTAAATTTAGCAAGCGTCAAGTCAGGGTGATTTACTGCTGATCTGAACGGCAGCTACTGTTCCGGCGTGGTGATTTCCATGTCCAGCAGGCACCCGATGACGCGGGTTTCGTTGGGAGTTCGATTCCTGACGGGATCGCGGGAGTATCCAGATGTAGATTACTCGCTAACCTTGCCGCGCCCGACCTTGATCGCGGCGCGCCGGGTTTTGCTGTCCAGCCGCTTCTTGACCGAGGTCCGGGTAGGCTGGGTGGGCCGGCGTTTCCTTGGCAGGACGGCAACGCTGTCGATCAGCGCATGGAGGCGCCGCAAGGCTTCCAGCCGATTGCCTTCGAGGCTCCGGTATTCCTGGGCCTTGATGATGACGACGCCGTCCTTGCTGATACGCTGATCGCCGTGCGCCAGCAGTCTTTGCTTGACTGCCTCGGGCAGGGAGGAGGCATGGATGTCGAAACGCAGATGAACGGCATTCGCGACCTTGTTGACGTTTTGGCCCCCCGCGCCTTGCGCGCGGATCGCCGTGATCTCCACTTCGTGATCTGGCAGAGTGAAGCGTACACTCATCATCCGCCAATGTTACGAAGAAACCTCCAGTGAGTCTCCTGTCAAATCAATGACTATCCGAACCATCCTCCGCATGGGCGATCCGCGACTACTCGAGGTCGCCAAGCCGGTCGCCGATTTCGCCGATCCTGCCCTGCAGGAACTGATCCAAGACATGTTCGAAACGATGGCGGCGGCGGGCGGCGTGGGGCTGGCCGCGCCGCAGATCGGCGTGGGACTCCAGGTGGTGATCTTTGGATTCGAGAAGAGTGCGCGCTACCCGGAGGCTGAGCCGGTGCCGCGCACCATCCTGATCAACCCGATCATCGCGCCCCTCTCCAACGAAGAGGAACCGGGCTGGGAGGGCTGCCTGTCGGTGCCGGGCCTGCGTGGCGAAGTGCCGCGCTTTCGGCACATTCGCTATTCGGGCTACGACGAAACGGGCCAGCTGATCGACCGCGAGGCGAAGGGTTTCCACGCCCGCGTGGTGCAGCACGAGTGCGACCATCTGATCGGCAAGCTCTTTCCGATGCGCATGCGCGACTTCACGCGCTTCGGCTTCACCGACGTGCTGTTCCCCGAACTGGCGGGCCGGCCGGACGACTGATTGCGCCGGTTCAGGCGCGCCCGTAGCGCGCCGTGGTGGCGTTCATCCACGCCCACATCTGGTCGCCCAGCGAGAAGTGCCACCACTCGTTGGGATGGCGGCAGAAGCCGGCGGCAGTCATCACATCGTTCAGCAGCACCCGATGGGCGTGCGCTAAATGCGCCGACCCGGCGTAATGGTCGGGATAAGCGCGCTCGGTGGTCTCGTCGATCGGGCAGCCCATGTCGATCTCGCGCCCGGCGTCGTCCTGCAGCGTGAGGTCGATCGCCGCGCCGGTGCTGTGCGAGGGCGGCGTGGCGGGGTCGTCGCTCGGCAGCGCCCAGAATTCATAGACCGTCGCCGCGAGCCGGTCGTGAAATTCTGGATCACGGGCACGCAGCGTCTGCGGATCGGCGTAACTCGCGAGTGAAACATCAGCCAACTGCGCCTGTTTGAGGAATTCCTGCCAGACCATGAAGGACTGCACCGCGACCGGCCGGTAGGCATCGAACAGCTTGAGTCGCCAGCCGGGCCGGCGTGCCGCGAGTGCGGCCTGCGCATCGAGCAGCGCGGCGAACACGCCCTGCCGCAGCATCCACGGCGACGCGGCGCCATACGGTGCGCCAACCGCCATGTAGGGATGCGGTTCGGTGAAGGCGAAGGCAGCGGCCGGCAAGGCGACCAGCGGTTCGCCGCACTCCGCGATCGGGATGGCAAGCCAGGGCCTCATGGGACGGGGAAACGGTCGGAGTCGGTCATTGCGTTGGTTGAAACATTCAGTTGCATTTCAAGTTTGAACTACAGGACGCCGCAACAATCTATTAATAACAATTAACGACAATAACGGAGCCCAAGTCATGCAACAAAGCAACATTGAAAGATTCCTCGCCGACAGCCGCCGCTACCTCGGGCGCTGATTGCCGATCCCCCAGCAACCGGTCCTCCTCCCTCCCGGTTGCGCGAATGCCCTGCCTTGCAGGGCATTCGTTTTTTCAGGGTCGCGTTTCGGTTTCAACATCCATTATCCTAACGTGACAGATCGACTTCACACCGGGAGACTCCATGACGCATCTCCGCATCGTCGTCATTACCGGCGTCAGCCGCTGACCGTGCCGGGCTGAAAGTCAGCGCTGGCGAGACGGCACTTCAGGACTCAGGCCAGTTGCGGCAGTTCGTGCCGCGTCTTCGTTTCGTAGATGATCGAGGTTTCGATGCGCGTCACACCGGGACGATTCGTGAAGCGGTCGAGCGCGAGGTCCTTGAGATGGTGCGTATCGCGCGCGACGACATGCACGACGAGGTCGTAGCGTCCGGTGATCAGGTGGGCCGAGCGCACCTCGGGAATATCGACGATTGCTTCCATGAACTGATCGACGGTGGCGCGCTCGTGTTTCGAGAGTTCGATGAGAAACAGGGCTTCGAGGCCGATGCCCATCACCTTCGGGTCGACGTCGGCATGGGCACCGGTGATTACCTTGTCGCTCCACAGGCGCTTGAGCCGATCATGCACGCTCGAGGGCGCGAGCCCCACCGCGGCAGCAATCTGCTTGTTCGAGTACCGGGCATCCTTCTGCAACAAGGCGAGAATCTCGAAATCGGTTCGGTCGAGCGGCATGATGTCCTTTTACTGTCGAAGACAATTCGGTTTACATTCGATTCCAGGCTATGGGAAAGTCTACCTCCATAGCGATTCCCGAACAACATACGGATATCTTCCCCATGTCCCATACCAACGATGCCAACAAAGGCTTCTCCACCCGTGCAATCCACCACGCCTACGATCCCTATTCAGGCTTCGGCGCGCTCAACCCGCCGGTGTACCTGAGCTCGACCTACACCTTCCCCACCGTGGAGGATGGCGCCGCGCGCTTCGCCGGCGAGCAGGCGGGCTTTGTCTATTCGCGCGTGGGCAACCCGACTACCGTGCTGCTCGAGGAACGCATCGCCAATCTCGAAGGCGGCGAGGCCGCGCTGGTCACCGCTTCGGGACAGGGTGCGACGACTTCGTTGCTGTGGACATTGCTGCAACCCGGCGACGAGGTCATCGCCGACAAGACGCTCTATGGCTGTACCTTCGGCTTCTTCAATCATGGGCTGGCGAAGTTCGGCGTGAAGATCACCCATGTCGATCTCACCGTGCCGGCAAACCTCGAAGCGGCAATCGGCACCGGCACGAAACTGGTGTTCTTCGAAACGCCCGCCAATCCGAACATGCGGCTGATCGACATTCCCGCGATCGTCGCCATCGCGCATCGCCATGGTGCGCAAGTGGTCGTCGACAATACCTACTGCACGCCTTACCTGCAGCGGCCGATCGAGCTCGGCGCGGATTTCGTTGTGCATTCGGCGACGAAATACCTCGGCGGCCACGGCGACCTGATCGCCGGCGTGATCGTCGGCCCGAAGGAAACGCTCGACCAGGTGCGTTTCTACGGCATCAAGGATATGACCGGTGCCGTGCTGTCGTCGCAGGATGCTTTTCTGATCCTGCGCGGCCTCAAGACGCTCGCGTTGCGCATGCACCGGCATTCCGAGAACGCGCAGGGCATCGCCGAACATCTGGCGGCCAGCGACAAGGTCGCGGTCGTCCACTACCCGGGTTTGCCGGATTTTCCGCAATACGAACTCGCCCGTCGGCAGATGAAGTTGCCCGGCGGCATGCTGGCGTTCGAACTGAAGGGCGGCATCGAGGCCGGCCGCCGCTTCATGAACGCACTGCAACTGATCACCCGTGCCGTCAGTCTCGGCGATGCCGAAAGCCTCGCCCAGCATCCGGCCAGCATGACGCATTCGTTCTACACGCTGGAGGAACGCGAGGCCCACATGATCGGCGAAGGGCTGGTCCGCATTTCAGCCGGTCTGGAAGACCTCGAAGACCTGCTCGCGGATGTGAAACAGGCCCTCGACGCGGCATAACCGCGCACGGATTCAGCCCGTCACCCGTTGCGTCACCGCCGCGACGCGCTCGCCGAACAGCCGCGCGGTTTCGAGGTCGCCGGCGAACATCTCGTCCGGCCGGCTGTCCGAGGGCGACTGCGCCATTGCGCCGCTGAACGAGCCGACGTAGTTAACGTCATTGCGCTGCGCGGCCTTGGTGTTGGACGGCATCAGCCCGGTGCCGACCCACAGGCCGCTGTGCTGCATCGCCAGCGTGAAGAAGTAGTGCAGCGTCGAGAGCTTGTCGCCATTCATCGTCGCGCTGTTGGTGAAACCGGCGAAGAGCTTGTCCTTCCAGCCCTGCGCAAACCAGACCTTGCTCGAAGTGTCGGCGAATTTCTTGAACTGCCAGCTGACGCTACCCATGTAGGTGGGCGAGCCGAAGATGATGGTGTCGGCGGCGTCGAGCGTCTCCCAGCCGTTGGCGGGCAGGTTGCCTTCGGCATCGATGGGCACGAGCGCGGCGCCCGCGCCTTGCGCCACGGCTTCGGCGACGCGCAGGGTATGGCCGTAGCCGGAATGGAACACGATTGCGATCTTGGACATGGTCAGTTTCCTTAGGTGAGTTGGGTGGGGTTGGGGGTGGGCGTTGCGGGGTGGAAGGCGAAGGCATCCATCGCCAGTACGAAATCGTCGATGCCGGCGTGCAGGCGTTTGGCGCGTCCGGTGATGCCGCCGGCACCAAGCGCGACGTAGAACGGCAGCAGATGGTCGTCGTCGGGATGCGCGCGCTCGGCATGCGGTGCGCGGCGGCGGTAATCGAGCAGCGCCGGCACGTCGCCCGCCTTGAGCCGCTGCCAGAACCAGTCGGCGAATTCGCGCACGTAGGCCGGCGCCTGCCCGCCCTGCATGTAGGCCTGGCGGAAGTCACTGAGGTTGTGCGTGAGGTTGCCGGAGGCGACCAGCAGGAAGCCTTGCTCGGTCAGTGGCGCGAGCGCCTGGCCGAGCGCGTAGTGATGCGCCGGCCCGAGATGCGACTGGATCGAGAGCGGGATGACCGGCACGTCGGCATCGGGAAACATCAGCCGCAGCGGAATCCAGGCGCCGTGATCGAGGCCGCGCGCCGCGTCACCGGTGGCAGCAAAGCCCGCCTCGGCCAGCCGCCCGATCACCTCCTGCGCGGCTTCGCGGCAGCCCGTGGCGGGATACTGGATGCGGAACAACTGCGCCGGGAAGCCCCAGAAGTCATGGAGCGTTTCGGGCCGTTCGGCGAGGCCGACCGTTGGCGCTGGCGTGTCCCAGTGCGGGCTGACGACGATGATCGCGCGCGGCTGGGGCAGGCGGGACGCCGCACGGGCGAGCGTGGCGCCGGCGACGCCGGGACGCAGCGCGAAGGTCGGCGCGCCGTGCGGGACAAATAAACTGGGCAGTGCGGCGGATGGGGTGAGCATGGTGTGTCTCCTGAAGCGATGGCCGTACTCTAGTGACAAACATTGCAGCGATATAGGGGACAATGTGCACTTCTTTGTTCCTGGATAAGCAACAATGGATCGACTCGATGCCATGCGCCTGTTCGTGCGCGTTGCCGAACGCGGCAACTTTTCCGCCATCGCGCAGGAGATGGGCGTGGCCCGTTCGGTGGTCACGCGCCAGATCGCGGCGCTCGAAGCGCATCTGCAGGCGAAGCTGCTGGCGCGCAGCACGCGGCGGCTGTCGCTGACCTCCGCCGGCGCGGCCTATCTCGAAAAATGCCGCGTGATCCTGAACCTCGTCGAGAGCGCGGAATCCGACATCGCCGGCGAGCAACCGATGCTGCGTGGGGCGATCCGCATGAGCGTGCCGCTGAGCTTCGGCGTGCGCCATCTGGCGCCACTGCTGCTGGAATTCGCCGTGCTCTATCCCGAGGTGAGCCTGAACGTCGATTACAGCGAGCAGCGCAGCAACCTGTTCGAAGAGGGGATCGACCTCGCGGTGCGCATCGCGAGCCGGCTCGACCCCGGCGACGTGGCACGCCGCATCGGCACCAGCCGCCTGTGCGTCGTCGCCGCGCCCGACTACCTCGCGCGCCATGGCACGCCCGAACATCCGGCCGACCTGATCCACCACGAATGCCTCGGCTATACCGGCACGCCGAACCCGCTCCTGTGGGAGTTCATCATCGACGGGCGCCCCAAGGGCTTCCCGATCCGCGGCCGACTGCTGGCGAGCAATGGCGACGTGTTGCTGCAGGCGGCGACCGCCGGTTTCGGCCTCACTTGCGCGCCCGCTTTCGTCTGTGCCGACGCGCTGCGTTCCGGCACCGTGACGGAGATTCTTACCGGCTATGCCATCGCCCCGCTCGGCATCCATGTGCTGCTGCCCGGTAACCGACTCGTCCCGCAGCGGGTGCGCGCGCTGATGAATTTCCTGGCGGAACGCCTTGGCCAAGACCCACCCTGGAACATCTGATCTGCAGCGTCGTTTTCGCGCCCCTTGCATGCTTCATGTAAAAGGCGTATTAATGTTTGCATAAAACAGACGCATCAAACAACAACCCAACAGAGGATGGCTCGGCATGACAGGATTCGCGGACGCTCGCGATAGCGAATGCACGCCGGATGACGCGGAGTGGTTTCGCGCACTCTTCGACGCGTCGCCCGACCCGGCATGGATCATCGCGGACCGCCGGTTCGTCGAGTGCAACGACGCAGCCTTGCGCACGCTCGGCTACGCCAGCCGCGACGAATTCCTGAATACCCATCCCTCGCAGTTGTCGCCGAGCTACCAACCGGATGGCGAGGATTCCTTCAGCAAGGCCGAGCGCATGATGAGCCTCGCGCAGGAACACGGCCAGCATCGCTTCGAATGGGTGCATCTGCGTGCCGACGGTCAGCGCTTCATCGCCGAGGTCACGCTTTCCGATCTGCGCTATCGCGGTCGTCAGGTCATCTACTGCGTCTGGCGCGACATCACCGAGCGCAAGGAAGCGGAAGCGCGCCTGCGCCTCGCCAGCAGCATCATGGAAAGCACCGGCGAAGGCATCCTCGTCACCGATGCAAACGGCACGATCATCTCGGTCAACCCGGCCTTCACGCGCATCACCGGCTACAGCGCCGACGAGGCCATCGGCTGCAAACCCAACCTGCTGCGCTCCGACCACCACGGGCCCGAGTTCTACGCGGCGCTCTGGCAATCCCTGCTCAACGAGGGGCGCTGGGAAGGCGAGATCTGGAACCGCCACAAGAACGGCACCGCCTATCCGGTGTTACAGACGATCAACCGCATCCACGACAGCGATGGCCTGCCTGCCTGCTACGCCTCCGTATTCCACGACATCACCGACCTGCACCAGGCCAACGAGCGCATCCAGTACCTCGCCTTCCACGACGCGCTGACCGGCCTGCCGAACCGCGCCCTCTTCCACGACCGGCTGGCGCATGCCCTGGAACGTTCGCGGCGCGAAGGCATCCATCTCGCGGTGATCTTCATCGACCTCGACGGCTTCAAGGAAATCAACGACACCCTCGGCCATGACGTCGGCGACCAGCTGCTGCGCGAAATCGCGCAACGCATCCGGGCCCGGGTGCGACGCGCCACCGATACCGTGGCCCGGCTCGGCGGCGACGAATTCCTGATCCTGATGGAGGATCTCAAGGCGCTCGACCATTGCCATGAACTCGCCGCCGAAATCATCGCCGACATCGCCCGGCCGCTCGAACTGCGCGGCCACATTGTCAGCGTCGGCGCCTCGATGGGGGTGGCCTGTTTTCCGGAGCACAGCGAAGAAGCTGCCGACTTGCTCAAGCGCGCCGACATCGCCATGTATGCCGCGAAAGCCGACGGCAAGAACCGCTACTGCAC
>CAZTWA010000044.1:0-15319 GCA_964617225.1 uncultured Methyloversatilis sp. | reverse complement strand
GCATCACCCGCGCGATCTCGCGATTGACCGGTTCGTCCTCGACCAGCAGGATGCGGCGGCCGGCATGATCGCGACGCAGTGCGTCTTCGACATCACCGACGGCCTCTGCAGTTGATGCCGCAGCGGTGGGTTCCCCCTTCTTCAGCCGGGCGGTAAACCAGAAGGTGCTGCCGCTCCCCGGGATGCTGTCGACGCCGGCATCACCTTCCATGAGCTGGGCCAGTTTCTTCGTGATGGCGAGCCCGAGGCCGGTACCGCCATACTTGCGGGTAATGCTGTTGTCAGCCTGCTCGAACGCGCTGAAGAGGCGTGCTGCCGCAGTCGGTTCGATGCCGATGCCGGTATCTTCGACGGCGAAGCGCAACAGGACGCTGTCGCTGGCTTCCTCGAGCATTTCAGCGCGCAGGGTAACGTGTCCCGCGTCGGTGAACTTGATGGCGTTGCTGGCATAGTTGAGCAGCGCCTGCTTGAGGCGGGTGACGTCGCCCCGCAAATGCGGCGGCAGGGGGCCTGGCGCGACGCCGAATTGCACATGCTTGGCCGCGGCATGCGCCTGCAGCAGGGCCGCGACGGCGTCCAGCAGCTCGACGGGGTTGAAGTCCTGCTCCTCGATGATGCACTTGCCGGACTCGATCTTGGAAAGCTCCAGGATGGCGTTGAGGATGCCCATCAGGTGATCGCTGGCGCCCTCCAGTTTGTCGAGGTAACCGGCTTGCTCGGGCGTGATGTTGCCGCGCCGGCGGAGCAGGTGGGTCATGCCGGTGATCGCGTTCATCGGTGTGCGGATTTCGTGCGACATGTTTGCGAGGAAGGCGCTCTTGGCCACGCTGGCGCTTTCCGCGGCATCCTTGGCGAGGTTCAGTTCGGCGGTGCGTTCCTCCACCAGTGTTTCGAGGTGGTCGCGGTGCTCCGCCAGTTCGTTCTCGACCTGAACGCGCTCGGTGATGTTCGTGCCGATGCCTACCATGGCGACCGGCCGGGCATCGGCATCCCTGACGAGCGTGGTCCGCAGATCGAGCAGAATGGAGCTGCCATCCTTGCGGTGGTTGACCACCCGGCCCTGCCAGTGGCCTTGTTCGAGGGTGCTGCGGACGATTTCCTCCTGGGTGGCGTCGGCGCGCGCATCGTGCCCGTAGTCGGTGACGTGCCGATCCAGCAGGTCCTGCCGGTCGAATTGCAGTTCCGCCAGTAGGGCCTGATTGACGTAAGTGACGTTGCCGGCAAGATCGGTCATGGTGACGTGATCCTGAATCTGGTCGAGCACGAGGGCCATGAGGCGATTCTTTTCTTCGCCCTCTTTCAGGCTGCGCGTCTTCGCGGCGACCTGGCGCCGCAGGAAGGCGTTGCCGAGCATGGCCAGCAGCAGGACGACCAGGCTGACACCCAGGCTCCACAGCAGCCAGGGCGGCAGACGACTCTGCGTCGCTTGTCCCATCCACTTGTGCATCAGCGTGAAATAGGGCGAGTCGGGCTGCTTCTGCCACGGGTCGAGATGGCGATCGATGGCCGCGAGCAGGTCGGCATTGTGGCCGCGCCGGGTACCGTAATAGACCTTGGCCGGCAGGAACATTACCTGCGAGGGTTCGAGGCCGAGGCGGGTGGCGTTGAAGTCCCCGAAGAACCGGTTGGACACCGCGGCATCCGCTGCACCGGCCGCGGTTTTCCGGAAGCCGTCCTCGTAGTTGTCCACCAGCAGGATTTCGGTGTGGATGCCGAAATCGGCGAGCAGTTGGCGCAAATAGCCTTCCTGGATCGAGTTGCGCAGCAGGACCAACCGCTTGCCCTCAAGGTCGAGCATGGAGTTGATCGGCATGCCGCGGCGCTGATAGAGGGCCGACCAGTCATGCAGGGCAGGCACCTGATGGAAATCGAAAATCTCCGCCCGTTTTTCCGAGTAGGCCAGGTCGGGCAACAGGTCGATTTGGCCGGCCTGCAGTGCCTGCAGACATTCGCTCCAGGAACAAGGCACGGCTTGGAGTGTCCATTTCTCTTCACGCGCGATTTCCGCGAGCAGGTCGCCGAGGATGCCTGAGGCTTGGCCTTCCTGTCCGAGAACGATCTTGGGGGCATTGGCATAGACGCCGACGCGCACGTCGCGCGACTCGGCCCAGGCCGGGGTGAGGAATAGTGCGCTCACGACCAGCAGGACGACCGACTTTACAATCGTCCCAAGTTTTTGCCAAAGCGGTAGCTGCACAGTGGACATCCCGTCCTAAAGATCAAGGAAATGTTTATATGATAATAACTCTACGACAGGCCGGTCTTTTTGATGCGACCGTGCCGTTCCCCCACTTTATTTTTTCTTACTTTAGTCCCAAGGCGCCATGATCGCCAACATCAAGCAGTTCTTCACCCAATTCATCGAACCCGGCACGCGCACGTACGCGGCGGACAGCGGGCATGCGCTGCAGATTGCGACAGCCGCCTTGCTGCTCGAGATGATGCGCATGGACGATCGCCTCCATGACAGCGAGCGGGCGGCGATCGGTGTCGCCCTGTGTCGCGAGTTTGGCCTCACGGACGTGCAGTACAAGACGCTGATCGCGCTGGCCGAACAGGAGGCCCATGATGCCAGCGACTATTACCAGTTCACCGCGCTGATCAACCGGAACTGCGATGCCGCCCAGAAGGTTCGCATCGTCGAGAACCTCTGGCAGGTGGCGATGGCCGACGGTCATCTCGATGCGCATGAGTTGCACCTGATGCGCAAGATCGCCGACCTGCTCCATGTCGGCCACGCGGACTACGTCGCCGCGAAGCAGCGCGCCCGCGCTGCCGCCAAGCTGCCGCCGGGCTAGGGGGCCGGGCAAGGGGTCTGGGCTGGCGCCAGGTCGGGTGGCAAGGTGCCGTCCCACCCGCGCTGACTTTTCAGGAGGCCGCGGGACGCGCGGCCGGGCTTAGATCATCTTCACCACGATGTCGTGCAGCGTGTTCGCGCAGGCGGCCATGCGTTCGGCCGCATGCGTGAGGTGGCGATAGATCTCGCGGCGCTTGAACATGTGGATGTAGTCATCGCCCTGGAACAGGTCGGCGAGCGCCTTGCGATAGAGTTTTTCCACCTTGCGTTCGGCCTTGCGTGCGACATCGGCATCGATGGACGAGGCGGCGGGCAGGCTGCTTAGCTTCGCGTAGCCCCCACCCAGGGCGACCACGCCGTTGTAGAGCAGTCGCGCCATCTCGAGGGTGAAGCGGTCGGGCTTGAGGTCGAGCGCATGCATTTCGCTGACCGCGTCCTTGCAGGCGTTCACCACCTGGTCGAGGGTCGTGATCGCGCGGTAGATGTCCTCGCGGTCGATCGGTGTCGAGAAGGCTTCGTTGAGCGTGTGGATGTTGCGTACCTTGACCGTGTCGGCCGCGTGCTCGTCTTCCTTGATTTGCTGGCCGATCGCGTCGTCGCCGGTCTCCATGTAGGCCACCAGCAGGGCGACGGTGTGCTCGACCTGGCGACTCTGCTCGGCCAGCAGGCCGAAAAAGTCGGCGGACTTCGGGAAGAAGCGCTCGTAGATACGCACCAGCAGGGACTTGTCTTCGTTCATGGCGTGCTCCCGGTGAGGGCGAGGAGGGGCTGCAGCAAGAGGGTGCAGAGGATGGACACGGTGGCCGCGCCGGGGATCGTGATCACCCACGTGGTGGCGATTTCACGCGCCTTGGCCCAGCGCACGGCCTTCGGGCGTTCCGATGCGCCGATGCCCATGATCGAGGTGGCGACGACGTGCGTGGTCGACACCGGCGCGCCCAGCGCCGAGGCGGCGAAGATGACGCCGGCGGACGTGAGTTGCGAGTCGAGTGCATGCACCGGTCGCACCTTGTAGATCGCGAAGCCGAGGGTGCGGACGATGCGCCAGCCGCCCGAGAGGATGCCCAGCGTCATCGCGACCGCGCAGGCGAGCATGACCCAGAAGGGCACCGCGAAGCGGTCGATGAAGCCGCCGAGCAGCAACACCAGCGTGAGGATGCCCATGCTCTTCTGGGCATCATTCGCGCCGTGCGAGAAGGCCAGCCCGGCGGCGGTGAAATATTGCGCCTTGCGCAGGTTGCGGTTGATCGTCGGTCGCGCGCTGCGCAGCAGGCCGAGCACGAAACGGTGCAGCAGGAAGCCGGCCCAGAAGCCGATCAGCGGCGAGAGGAGCAGCGCCGCCAGTACCTTGACGATGCCGGTGACGTGACCTTGTGCCAGCTCGGTGAAGCCCCAGGCGACATGGTCGGCTCCCACCGAGACGACCACCGCGCCGGCGAGTCCGCCGACCAGCGCGTGCGAGGACGAGGAGGGAATGCCGCGCCACCAGGTCAGCAGGTTCCAGGCGATCGCGCCGAACAGCCCGCAGACGAGGATCAGCAGCGCCGACGTCGCTTCGACGCCGTCGAGGTTGACGAACTTGCCGATGGTGTTGGCGACCGCCGTGCCGCCGAGCAGCGGACCGAGGAATTCGAAGATCGCGACGACGAGGATGGCCTGGACCGGCGTCATCGCGCGCGAGGCGATCACGCTGGCGACGATGTTGGCGGCATCGTGGAAGCCGTTGGTGTAGTCGAACACCAGCACGATCAACACGGCCGCCAGTGCGAGGACGAACAGGGCGTCCATCTAGGCGTGGTCTTCGTCGCGACGGCAGCTTGCGTCGAGGCACTGCCCGCGCCCCTTGCCGAAGGGCGACAGGTGGCGCCACCACAGCCAGCCCACCAGCGGCAGGCAGCCGATCAGGGTGAAGTCGAGCAGGGTCGGCGTGGGCAGGACGCCATTCCACCAGTCGATGGCGCGGCGCAATCCCTCGATGCCGGCCACCATGCCGGCGAAGGCGAGCAGCAGGGTCAGGAAGCGCCTTGCCACAGGGTATCCAGCAGGACGTCGAAGGCGGGTTGCGCCTGCGCGGCATTCGGGTGGTTGACCATGAAGACGACGATGTGGCGCCGGCCCTGCTGGTCGAGCAGATAGCCCGCGATGCCGCGCACGCCCTCGAGCGAACCGGTTTTCAGGTGGGCCTGGCCGGCGTAGCTGACGCCGTTGTAGCGTTTCTTCGCCGTGCCATCGACGGCGACGATCGGCAACGAAGATATCAGCTCCGGCATGATCGGGCTGGCCCACGTGACCGCGAGCAGCCGGGCGAGGTGGTCGGCGGAGATGCGCTCGCGGCGTGAGAGGCCGGAGCCGTTGTCGAGCACCAGTTCCGGGAAGTCGAGCCCCTTCCTCGCGAGCCACGCGCGGATCGCCTGGTCCGCGGCGGCGGTCGTACCCGCACCCAAGGTCAGGAAGACCTGCCGTGCCATGACGTTGTTCGAGAACTTGTTGATGTCGCGCACCAGTTCGCCGAGGGTCGGCGATTCGCTCGTTGCCAGCGCAATGGCACTGGCCGGCGTGGCACGTTCGCGCCACGCACCGGAAAACTCGCCACCCAGTTCGCGCCACAGCCGGGTAAAGACGCCGTGCAGCAGCAGCGCGTTCGGCAGGCCGGCGAGGTGCCAGCGCTTTTCGCCGCAACCGCGCGGGAAGGCGCCGGACAGCGTCAGCCGGGTGGGGGTCAGCTGCGCGTCGAGCCGCTCGCGCCACTCGCCGCAGCCGGCCTTGTCGTTGAGTTGCAGGCGGTTGACCACGTCGAAGCCGGCCGGTAACGGTTCGGCCAGCACGCGCACGGACGGGCCATCCGGCACCAGCGTCAGGTGCAGCGTGGCGAAGTTGAAGAGCAGGGCATCGGGACCGACGTTGTAGGGCCGCAGCAGCTTGCCGTCAAAGGCCGCCGGATCGTGGTCGGTCGGCGCGAAGGCGGTGCGGTCGATAACGAGGTCACCACGAATCTCGCGTACGCCGCGCGCACGCAACTCGCGCAGCAGCAGCCACAGCCGGTCGTAGGTGAGTTTCGGGTCACCGCTGCCGCGCAGGTACAGATCGCCGGCCAGTACACCGTTGCCGTCGGGCAGCGCATCGGCGAGGACTTCCGTGCGCCAGGTGGTGGCCGGGCCGAGCAGTTCCAGTGCAGCGGTCGTGGTGACGAGCTTCATCAACGAGGCCGGGTTCATCGCCGCGTCACCGCGATGGCGCAGCAAGGTCTTCTCGTTCTCGATGGGCCGCACCACGATCGCGACGGATTGCGCCGGAATACCCGCGGCCTTGAGGGCTTGTGCCACCGGCGCGGGCAAAGTGTGTGGTTCCGTGGCCTGGGCAACCAGGCCGAATGCCGCCAGCAACAGGACGAAGAAGAGTTTCATTAGATGACGATGTAGTGGCGCGCTGTGTCGAAGCGCTCGAGCGCGTGGCGGGCGTCGTCGCGATTGATCAGGGCGAGGATGACCACCCAGCGGCGCAGGTCGCGGGTGGTGAGTTCGGCGAACTGCAGCGTGTCGGCTTCCTTCCCTTCCGAATGGATGACGCCGGCGCGGTCAACCGAGAGCTCGATCGGATCGAGGCGCAGGAAGGGTTCGGGCGCGGCGAGGGCGGCAACAAGGGTGTCGAGCAGATTCTTCGGTTGCAGGGCATCGGCGGTCGCGGTCAGCCGGTCATGCAGGCCGGCGAGGCGCCGGGTATGCGCTTCGGGCGAATCCTCGAGCCCGGCGCGCGCCTTGGCCTGCGCAATGGCTTGCTCCTGCGTCAGGCCCGCATGCTCGGCACGGACGTCGGTGACATGCGCGGCAATGCCCTTGACCAGGCCTTCGAACAGCATGTCGCGCAGGCGCTGTCGGGCCGCGTCGGCGTCGGGGCTCGGTTCGGCCAGCGTATGGTCGGTGAAGTAGAGCGTCTTCTGCGCCACGTCGGTACGCACCAGTTCGCCATCCAGCTGGGCGCCGAAGCCGGCCTTTTCGTGGAGGCGCATGCCGAGCAGGGCGCAGCACTGGCCGCTATCGAGCGTCAGTTCCTGCAGGTGCTCGCGCACGCACTGGCTGGTAGCGAGCATCTTGTCGATGCCGTCGGCGGTGCTGAAGAGCGCATGGACCAGCGGGTCTGCAACGAACGCGGCGCGATTGATCGCGAAGGGGCCCGGGATGCGGGCGGCAATGGATGCGCAATAGTCGAGGGCATGCTGCACGACCGGCGCGAGCTTGCGCTCGTGCCCGGAGACCTGCCGGATCAGCGGGTCGATCGCAACGACCGCCTGATCGATGCGCTGGCGCAGTGCCGCGTCGATGGCCGGCGCCGGTTTGAACCAGTCTAAAACGCCCATGATGCAATCAATTATCTACGTAATTGTTGCAGATTACCCAATTCGGGAGTTTTGGCAGTGACTGCAGTCGGTTGTCGGAATGTTTGGCTAGTAGCGCAAATTGAGGCCAACCCACAGGATATCGCGGTCCCCGCTGAGCGAACCATTCACGTTGTCGGTGTAGCGGTCATGAATATAGACGGTCCGCAATGACATGTTCTTTTCAACGGCATAGTCCAAGCCGAAAGACAAGGTATGCAGCCGGTTGTCCAGCTTGTCGTCCGCCGGGGGCAGCGTTTGCCCGGCCAAGCCGTTGGCATTGTGCCCCTTGGTCAGGTTCAGGCTGTAACTGCCCGCGAACAGGTAGCGCCCCCATTGTTTCTCGAAGCCGGCAGTGAATGCATGATTGTCGACGTTGTAGTTCGTCTGATCGAGAATGAGGAAATCAAGTGGAGTAGGCACCAAACTGGAGGGCAGATGAAGATAATCGAAGCGCATCCGGTTGGTCGTGAAGTAGTTCGCGTTCAATTCATTCTGAGTCCAGTCATAACCCAGATTGACGGTCAGCCCTTCGCTGGGCACGAGGTTCAGGTTCACCCCCGCCGCCTGCATCTGGTTGGTCGCTTTCTGATTCTGAGAAGAATTGAAGCCCAGCAGATCGCTGTAGTCGGAGTAGCTCAGCGAGTCGTTCTTCTTGTGCTTGTAGTTGTAGTAACCGGTGATGGCCAACTCATTCCATTCAGGTTTTGTATAAGCAACCGAAGTCTTCAGCTTGAACATTTCGGTGGGGTCGGTGACCAACTGCGTCCGCTTTGCCCACAGATAGGACGGGGTCACCCGAACGACCCAACCGGGCGCCGGACGTGAAACCATCTTCAGATAAACTTCATCGGAAGCATATCGTGTGCCGTAGAGCGTCAGCGGCGCGGCCAGGGACGACGTGGTGCCGTAGGTCAGATCGCTTTCCTTGTCCTCATGCAACCAGCCGATCGACCAGCTGCTCTTCAGGAATTTCGGATAGAGCTTCGCCTCGAGACCGTAAGACAGCTTCGTCAGCTTGTTGATCCGTGGCATCACCATGCGCGGATCGGCGTAGTTGATCGACACCGGATCGTAAAATCCGCTGACCGGGAAGGAGGAATTATTCTCGCGCCGGTTGTACCGGACGAACGCCTCGAGTCCGACGGACCGCGAGGCATTGAACTTGCCGATCAAATACCCGCTGGACGTGTCCGTCCGTCCGGTCGTATAGCCCAGACTGTTTTGGATGTCAGAGAAGTTGTTCTGCTCCAGGCGCGACAGGTTCGCTCCGCCGCTCACGGCGGCGACATCGCCGAACTGCTTGCTCAAACGCAGGCTGTTGGAGTACAGCGTGGAATCGGCATTGAAGTTCAACGGCGTGTTCATGTCGACCACAGGATCAAAAAGCAGGGAAGGTCCCGCTAGTTGAGACAGGGTGTTGAACGTCAGTGGCGTGGTTTTGTTCTCGAATTTGTTAACGGAGAACTCATAGTTGAGCAGCCAACTGTCGTATGGTGTCACGGTGAAGTTGTAGCTCATGCGGCCCGATTGCTCGTTGACGGGCTTGGCGTAGCCGCGCCACTGGTTCTGCTCCTTGTTGGCGCCCGTCAGGCTGAAGCTATCCAGAACATAGTTCGTGGGCTGCATGCCCTTGCGCTTGTAGCCGTCGAATCCCAGTTCGACCGAGGCCATGTCGTTGAATGCGCTGGGCAGCAACAGCACGCTGCCCCCATAGCTGGTTCGCTTGATGCTGTATTCATTGACACCCGGCGTGTCGTTGTTGAAATAGCCGACATGGGTCGATTCGCCCACTGGATTCAATAATGGGTCGGCATAGGCCGGGTCGGTGCCGCCCGCTACCCGGTCCGGGTTGAAGAAGTAGTTCAGGGTCCCCGTCGAAGTTGTCAAGACCGAATAGTGTGCCGCAAGTTTTGCCGACTGGCCGACGCGTTCAAGGCGCATGCGCTGGCTGCCTTCACCGGTTCCTTCGCGTTCCAGCGCGAGGGTAGAACCGTCCTTGTTCTGCCAGCGCAGATTGAAATCGATGTCACCGATGAAGCCTGCATGGCGATTGCCGCCAAGGTTTTCCGCCAGGGTGTCATAGCGGTTCAGGTACGCCGAATTGCCGGAGTGGTTGAAAAAGGCAAGTTTCGGGGTGATGGAACCATGGAGTTCGCTCTGCCCCTGCCCGCCGGAAAGCAACCCCGGTTCGCCGGTGCTGCCGCCCAAGCCTGGATTCTTGCGGCCGGGCGTGTAGCCCAAGGTAAACATCAACTGGTTTCGGAAGTAGTCGCTCCCGGGGTCGCTCGAGTTGCGGTTGGTGACCTGCAAGTCGACACCGAGAAAGACGGCGGGGTCAAGGTAATACCTGAAACCGGTACTGGCAAACGCGACTTTGTCATCACGGTTGATTCCCTGGTACTCACTCCATGAGTGGGCGAATCGGGCATTCGCCACGAGATCCCGGCTGACGGCATGTTCGCCCTCGACAAGCACGGTGGTATCAACGAATCCCGAGGCGCCGGGAATCGTCGTTTCATCCAGCGAGCGGTCGATCAAGGCTTGAAACCGGGTGGTGGACTGGGGTTTCCAGGTCAGGCTGGCGCCGAAGTAAGGACGGCTGACGCTCCCGAAGCGGGCGTCGTCATAGCGTTGATACAGCTTGCCGAGAAAGGCTTCGGTGTCGAGCGTCGTGCTGGGCTTCCATGCAGCCCCGATGCTCGCCCGGTATCCGTTCGAGCTGCGCTGGAAACCGTAACCGTCCAGGGACCTGTCGTAGTCGCGCGTATCGGTCATGACCTGGATGAAGGGCGTCAGCGTCGGCGACAATTCGTAACCCACTCGTGCCCCAACCGCATACTGCAGTTGGTCGCGGTCATCGTTGCTGCTCGTCGCGGGGACAGGGGCACCCGAGGTCGCCAGGTAGTCCAGGCGCTCTACGGTCGCGCCGGCGCGCACGACCACGGGGCCATTCCGGAAAGCAGTGCCCACATGAGCCTGGGTCGAGAAGTACGTCGTCGGGTCGATGCTGAACAGCGGATTGACGGAACCGCGCTCCTCGTTGTTCCGGCTGTGGCGCAAACCGCCGAAGACGTTGGTGTCGGGGGAAAAGTCATAGCGCCCCTCGACGCCCAGCCAGTAGTTGTAGACATCCTGAGACGTGTTGGTCCAATAGTTGTCCGAGTCGATGCCTGCCTCGAACGTCAGCTTGTGCCGCGTCCAGTTGGAGCGTCCCGTGAGGGTAGCGGACGGCGTCGTGATGGCGTCCGACACCGCGTCCCTGTTCGCAGCGAAGATGTTGCTGTCGTAGGTCTGCTTGAGCGTCAGCTCGGGATAAAGGAAGAAATCGCCCACGGCGAATCCCGGCTCATCCGTCGTCAGCGCAGCATCCGCTGGTTTGGTAATGCGGCGTTGCGGGGAACCGGTGGTGATGGCCTTGATTTGCGGCTGTGCCTTGATACTGTCAAACGGAAGGCCGCTCGGGACCTCGTCCGGCAAGCCTGCTGCGGGGGGGGCCGGCAATTCACCCTGGGCCGACTGGGCGGCGAAGGCGAGGCAGATCAGAGCGGAAAGTCTTTTAACGATGAACGGGTTCATGACTCCGCATCCTTTCAGTAGCGCAAGAGGGGATCTTGATGGCTGCCGTGGATTGCGCCGTGGCAATTCGTGCACTGGCGCAGTACCGTGCCGGTGATGGGCCGCGTTCCCGCCGTCAGTGGCGGTTCGACACCCGTGCCATAGCCATGCTTGCCGGCTGCAATCGAATGGCATTGCAGGCAGACTGCAGGCTGCGAAATGCTCAGCAGGCCGCGATTGGGCGAGCCATGGGGGTTGTGGCAGCTCACGCAATCATCAACGACGGGGGCGTGTTCGAATACTTTGGGCCCTCGGTGCGATTGATGGCAGGACAGGCACTGATCGGACCGGCTCTTGAGGGCCGCATGGTCGCTGCCATGCGGGTTATGGCAACCGGTGCAGCCCATGCCCCCCTCGGGGATCGGATGATGCGAGCGCATCCTGAATTGCGAGCCGGTATCCTGGTGGCACTTGATGCAGGCAGCCGAGTGCTTGTCGGTTTTGGTGGCCGACAGGCCTGCATTCCGGGCGTCCTGGGAGACATGGTTGGCGTGGCAATCGCGACAGTTCCCGCCGGCCTTGTTGTGCACATTGAATGCCCAGTCCATCAGTTTGCGGTCGTTCTTGTGGCACGCAATGCATTCCTTGTTTTCGGGCTTGGCAATGCTTCCCTTGCCGCCATCGCCCCTGATGAGGCTCTGGCGATGGGCATTCCCCCCGATATGGCAGTTCTCGCAGCGCCCATGATGGTGATTCTCGCTACGGTGCTGTACCCCTTTGACATCCGTGTGACAGGAGACGCAGGTCAACAGGTCAAACGATTTTGATTTGAGGGTTTTCCGGACGTTCTCCTCGAACGTCGTTGGGGCAGAATCTTCCAGCTGGTCGGTTGTTCTGGTGTCAGCTGCGGCTTGGCCGCCCAGGCTGGCAAGCAGCACGAATGCTGCAATGGCGCGGCACAATCTTGAAAAAGTCACTTGTATCAATCCCCCAGGTGCAGGTTGCACTTGCGATGCATAAAAAGTTAATGCCACCCCGTTTTTTATCTCGCAACTGCAATTTAGGTTTGCAACTGCGCCATTCCCTGTTGTTGGGGTACTCGAACCAGACCTCGCCAGGCTGGATCAGGAAGTGGGCGGGCTGATGCCCGCCCACTTCCTGCTTGCAGATTTTATATAAGAAGACGCTTCTTATCTAATAATGTTTCCTTACAAGATCATTACGGCGCCGGCATCACAGGAACCGCATATTCATGGATGTACTCGATTACTTGTAAGGCGTCATCCGCAGCCTGCGCAAAGTCGGTCGCGCCGGCCGGTGTCACCAAATTTGTGCTCTTGAACACGGCGTCATAGACGGAAATCTTCGTCGCAGTCCACACCGTACCATCCGCATTGGGCAGCAATACCGTCACATAGACATCCTTGTACGTGGTGTAACGGTCATAGCTGAAGGTGCTCAAATCATCGGCTACCTTAAGGACCGGATTGGTATACATCACCGTATCGAGCGTAATTGTTCCCGTCTTGTCGGCCGCAGCGGCCAGCAGGCTTGCCTTCAGCAGGTCGATGTTCAGCGGAATCGTCACACCATTGACTACGATGGTTGTCGGCAATGTCCAACTGGTGCTCCCATCGGTGATCGTCCGGTTGGTTCCGGTCAGGTTCGCAATGGCCACATAAAGTGCCAAGTTCTCAAGCGGCGAGTCGATTGCCTTCGCGACGCCGTCGGTCACAATGACCAGCCGCCCGCCGGCATCCAGCGTGAGAACGATGTTGTCCGTCGAACTCGCAGTGGCTTCTGCCAACTTGGTCAGCGCTTCGGTCAGCGAATGATCCATCACTTTGGTCGGCGCACGCCCGACGCTCAAGCGACCGAACTCGACTTCCTTAGTCGTGATCGGCGTGCCATCCGGCAGCTTCAGAACCAGATTCCCTTCGGCATCGCGTGGAACCGAAACGCCGGGCAGCAAGACGCCATTCACATCGTATGCCTGAACGAGCGGATAGCTGACCCCGTTAATCAATTCTGTGCCGGCCACACCCGTAATCGGATCGCGAATCAGCACAAACAGGTCGCCATAGAGATCACCCTTCTTGGTACCCGCTCCCGGGGGCTTGGTCCCCCCGCCGGCCTTGCCCCCTTTTTCGCCAGCCCACGGCGGCCGATCCGAATCCTCAGCGACTTTCGGCTTGAGCACCGAGCTTTCCAACGCCTTGCTGCCCTTCCCGGAGCCGGAGCCCCCTGCCTGTGGGCCACCCTGGCCGCCGCCCTGCATCTTGCCGCCCCCTGCCTTGGTCCCCTTTCCTGACTGCTGGCCTGCATGACCCTCTTCCGCAGCCGAAGCGACAGAGATCACATCGAACCCATATCCGAGCAAACGATCCGTTTCGAGTGGTGCAGCGATCGCCATGAATAATGCCCCACCGGCGACAACCATAACTTTCTGACTTGTCGATAGATTTTTCATGACATTTCTCCCATAAGTAATACAACATACCCAAGCTTATATTCCCGTTCCCTAATACTTTATAGTTCAAATATCGCAAATGTCATTACCTCTTAAATGGTTTTTGACCTATCTCAAATCGAATAATCTGCCGGCGCTCTTGAAAACCCTACAGACCGCCATTATTATTAGCACTCGTTGGCGATGAGTGCTAACAGCGTTTGTCGCAACTTCCTCAAACAATGCAACGCCGCATGGTGCGGCGTAGTCCAGAAGGAGAAAACTTCATGAAAATCCGTCCCTTGCATGATCGCGTGATCGTCAAGCGTGTAGAAGCCGAGCGCACCACTGCCTCCGGCATCGTCATCCCCGACTCCGCTGGTGAGAAGCCGGATCAGGGCGAAATCATCGCCGTCGGCAACGGCAAGATCATGGATGACGGCAAGGTCCGTCCGATGGCCGTCAAGGCGGGCGACCGCGTTCTCTTCGGCAAGTACTCCGGCCAGGCCGTCAAGGTCGAGGGCGAGGAGCTGCTCGTCATGCGCGAAGAAGACATCATGGGCGTGGTTGAAGCCTAATTTACTGAATTCACTGGAGAGATAAACAATGGCTGCTAAAGAAGTTCTGTTCGGCGATTCCGCCCGTCAGCGCATGGTGCGCGGTGTCAACATCCTGGCCGACGCGGTCAAGGTGACCCTCGGCCCGAAGGGCCGCAACGTCGTGCTCGAGCGTTCGTTCGGCGCCCCGACCGTGACCAAGGACGGCGTTTCCGTCGCCAAGGAAATCGAACTCAAGGACAAGTTCGAGAACATGGGTGCCCAGATGGTCAAGGAAGTCGCTTCCAAGACCTCCGATGTCGCCGGTGACGGCACCACCACCGCGACCGTGCTGGCCCAGTCGATTGTCCGCGAAGGCATGAAGTTCGTCGCCGCCGGCATGAACCCGATGGACCTGAAGCGCGGCATCGACAAGGCGGTTATCGCCGTGACCGACGAGCTGAAGAAGATTTCCAAGCCCTGCACCACCAGCAAGGAAATCGCCCAGGTCGGCTCCATCTCCGCCAACTCCGACGCCGACGTCGGCCAGATCATCGCCGACGCGATGGACAAGGTGGGCAAGGAAGGCGTGATCACCGTCGAAGATGGCAAGTCCCTGCAGAACGAACTCGAAGTCGTCGAAGGCATGCAGTTCGACCGCGGCTACCTGTCGCCCTACTTCATCAACAATCCCGACAAGCAGATCGCCATCCTCGACAACCCCTTCGTCCTGCTGCACGACAAGAAGATCTCGAACATCCGTGATCTGCTGCCCGTGCTCGAGCAAGTCGCCAAGGCCGGCCGTCCGCTGCTGATCATCGCCGAAGACGTCGATGGCGAAGCACTGGCTACCCTCGTGGTGAACAACCTGCGCGGCATCCTCAAGACCGTCGCCGTCAAGGCCCCGGGCTTCGGTGATCGTCGCAAGGCCATGCTGGAAGACATCGCCATCCTGACCGGCGGCACGGTGATCGCCGAGGAAGTCGGCCTCACGTTGGAAAAGGCTACCCTGAAGGACCTGGGCCAGGCCAAGCGCGTCGAGATCGCCAAGGAAAACACCACCCTCATCGACGGCGTCGGCTCCGAGGACGCGATCACGGCGCGCGTCGCCCAGATCCGTGCCCAGATCGAGGAAGCCACCAGCGACTACGACAAGGAAAAGCTCCAGGAGCGCGTGGCCAAGCTGGCCGGCGGCGTGGCGCTGATCAAGGTCGGTGCCGCCACTGAAGTCGAGATGAAGGAAAAGAAGGCCCGCGTCGAAGACGCGCTGCACGCGACCCGTGCGGCCGTTGAAGAAGGCATCGTTCCCGGCGGCGGCGTCGCGCTGCTGCGTGCCCGCGCCGGTGTTGCCGTCAAGGGTGACAACCACGACCAGGACGCCGGCATCAAGATCGTCCTGCGTGCCCTCGAGCAGCCCCTGCGCGAGATCGTCGCCAACGCCGGTGACGAGCCCTCCGTCGTCATCAACAAGGTGCTGGAAGGAAAGGGCAATTACGGCTTCAACGCCGCGACTGGTGAATACGGTGACCTCGTCGCCATGGGCGTGCTGGACCCGACCAAGGTCGAGCGCATTGCCCTGCTGAACGCGGCTTCTGTCGCTGGCCTGA
>CAZTWA010000043.1:0-15928 GCA_964617225.1 uncultured Methyloversatilis sp. | reverse complement strand
CTGATCACGATTTCGCCTTGCGGGTGCCGGTCCGTGCCCAATGGGGTGGCGCCGCCGCACAAACCGGTGTTGCCGCCTTGCGGGACGATGGCAATGTTGGCGGCGGCACAGGCAGCGACCACCGCGGCGACCTCGTCCGTGCTGCCTGGCCGTGCCACGCAGAGCGGTTGGCCGCTGTAGCGGCCGCGCCAGTCGGTGCAATAGGGCGCAATGTCGAAGGGTTCCGTCAGTACGTGGGCCGTGCCGAGCAGGGCGCGGAGCGTGTCGATCAAGGTCTTCATGGATTCAGGGCGAACTCGATGGCCGGCAGCATGCGCTTGACGGCGGCCGTGCCTTCGGCGATGGCATCGCTGGCGCGGTGATAGTCCATCAGGCCGAGGTGGGCGAGGCGCGGTGCAATCAGCGCATCGGCCGGTTCCCCGGCGAGCCGGCTGCGCGCGATGCGCGTCTGCATGATGTTGATGCTGGTGGAGAGCACGGTCGCGAGGGAAGGCAGCGTGTCGTCCCGCTTGAGACCGAGGCTCGCCATCAGGCGGTCGGACCAGGTTTTTTCGCGCTCTTCTTCCTCGGCCGGTGCGTGCTTGAGCGCTCGGCCCACGATGTCCGAACCAAGATCGACCGCGATGACGACGTCGGCGCCGAGCGCCCGGCACAGCGAAACGGGGACCGGATTGACGAGGCCCCCATCAACGAGCAGGCGGCCATCGCGACTGACAGGGGACAGCAGGCCGGGCACGGCGATCGAGGCACGCACGGCCGCGGCGACGGAGCCTTCGCGCAGCCAGATCTCGCGGCCGTTGGCGAGGTCGGTCGCGACGCAGCCGAACGGCAGGGGCAGGGCGGAGAAATCCTTGTCGACGAAGTGCTTCTCGAAGAAGCCGATCAGCTTTTCGCCCTTGATGAGCCCGCCGTTAAAGCCGACATCGAGCAGGCCGACTACGTCCTGCCAAGCCAGTCCGGTGACCCAGTCCTGGAGGTCGTCGAGGTCGCCATCGGCATAGGCTGCCCCTACCAGTGCGCCGATCGAGCAACCGCTCAGGACGTCGGGCCGAATGCCGGCTTCCTGCAGCGCACGGATCACGCCGATATGCGCCCAGCCGCGCGCGGAACCGCTGCCGAGCGCCAGTCCGATTTTCGGCTTCATGCTTCGGGCGTCAGGGTGGCGTACAAGTCATGCACGTCGCAGTCGGTGATCGTGACCTCGGCGAACTCGCCGATCTCGAGATCATGGCCGTCGGCGATATAGACGAGGCCATCGATGTCCGGCGCATCGCCTGCCGATCGGGCGATGGCGCCTTCCTCATCAATGTCGTCGACCAGCACCGTCAACGTCTGGCCGATCTTCGCTTCGAGGCGTTGCGTCGAGATGTCCTCCTGATGGCGCAGCAGGCGCATCTTGCGTTCTTCGCGGACTTCCTCGGGCAGCGCACCGGGCAGGGCATTGGCGGCCGCACCTTCGACCGGGGAATAGGCAAAGGCGCCGACGCGGTCGAGTTGCGCGACGTCGAGAAAGTCGAGCAGTTCGTTGAACTCGGTTTCCGTCTCGCCGGGAAAGCCGGTGATGAAGGTGCTGCGGATCGTCAGCTCGGGTACGACCTTGCGCCACGCGGCGATGCGGTCGAGGATCTTGTCGACATCGCCAGGGCGCTTCATCAGCTTGAGGATGCGCGGGCTGGCGTGCTGGAAGGGCACGTCGAGGTAGGGGAGGATTTTTCCTTCCGCCATCAGCGGCAACAGGTCATCGACGCTCGGATAGGGATAGACGTAATGCAGGCGCACCCAGATCCCCAGTTCGCCCAGTTCCTTGCAGAGTTCGTAGAGCCGCGTCTTGACGGGTTTTCCGCCGACGAAGCCGGTGCGGTATTTGACGTCGACACCGTAGGCGCTGGTGTCCTGCGAGATGATGATGAGTTCACGCACACCGGCATCCGCCAGGGTTTCGGCCTCCTGCAGCACCTCGCCGATGGGTCGGCTGACGAGGTCGCCGCGCAGGCTGGGGATGATGCAGAAGCTGCAGCGGTGGTTGCAGCCTTCGGAAATCTTCAGGTAGGCGTAATGGTCGGGCGTGAGGCGGATGCCCTGCGGCGGCACCAGATCGACGAAGGGGTCATGTTGCGGGGGCAGGTGGGCATGCACGGCATCCATGACCTCCTGCAGCGCGTGCGGGCCGGTGACGGCGAGCACGGCGGGATGGGTTTCCTGGACGATGTTGCCCTTGGCGCCCAGGCAGCCGGTGACGATCACCTTGCCGTTCTCGTCGAGCGCCTCGCCGATGGCATCGAGTGATTCTTCGACCGCCGCATCGATGAAGCCGCAGGTATTGACGACGACGAGGTCGGCGCCATCATAACTGCCGGAGATCTCGTAGCCTTCGGCGCGTAGCCGCGTGAGAATTTGCTCGGCGTCGCTGGCGGCCTTGGGACAGCCCAGCGAAACGAAACCGACGCGCGGGACGCGCTTTTTTCTGGGCACTATTTTTTCTTCTCGGCTTTGTCTGGCGTTGCCTGGCCGGGGAGTTGGAAGCCGCTGAACATCTTCTTCGTCTGTTCCTGGATGCTTTCCTGCATCTGGTGGAACATCTTCTGGCTCTGCTCGACGTAGGTGCCCATCATGCTCTGCATGGCCGGGCCCTGGAAGTTGAGGAACTGCGCCCACATGTCCTTGCTCATGGCGGCGTTGTCGCCGTAGAGATGCTTGGCCTGGTCCTGCAGCTTCTTCTGCATGTCGGCAAAGGCGGTAATGTTGTTCTCGAGGTACTGGCCCATCATGCCCTGCATGGCATTGCCGTAGAACCGGATCATCTGCGCCAGCAGGTCGGAGGTGAACATCGGCGCGCCGCCGGCTTCTTCCTCGAGGATGATTTGCAACAGGATGCTGCGGGTCAGGTCGTCGCCCGTCTTCGCATCAACAACGCGGAATTCCTCGTGTTTCAGGACCAACTCCTTGACGTCGACCAGCGTGATGTAAGTGCTGGTGCGCGTATCGTAGAGTCGGCGGTTGGGATATTTTTTGATGAGACGATTTTGTTCGACCATGGTGTTTCCTCCCCTTCTACAGCTATTGTGCGGCGCCGTCGCTGCAGCGCCGCAACCTTATATTACCCTTACTGCAAGTACAGTCCGCCGTTGATGTTGAGCGTAGCGCCCGTCATGTAGCCGGCCAGGTCGGAGGCGAGATAGGAGCACAGGGCGCCCATTTCCTCGGGTTTGGCCAGACGTTTCATGGGGATCGTGTCGATGATGCTCTTCAACACGTCTTCGCGGATCGCCATCACCATCTTGGTGGCGACGTAGCCGGGGGCGACGGCGTTGACCGTGACGCCCTTGGTGGCCAGTTCCTGCGCCAGCGCCTTGGTGAAGCCGATCACGCCGGCCTTGGCGGCCGAGTAGTTGGTCTGGCCGGCCTGACCCTTGACGCCGTTCACCGACGAGATGTTGATGATGCGGCCCCAGCCACGCTCGGCCATCTTGGCGGAGCACTGTTTGGTCAGGTTGAACAGGCTGGACAGGTTGGTGGCGATGACGGCATCCCACTGGTCCTTTTCCATTTTGGCGAACATGCGGTCACGGGTGATGCCGGCGTTATTGACCAGGATGTCGACCGGGCCGGCGGCGGCCTCGGCTGCGGCGACCATCTTCTGGCAGTCCTCGAGCGAGGCCACGTCGCCGGCGACGCAGACGAAATCCTTGAAGCCGGCGGCTTCCATTTCCTTCAGCCATTCATCCTTGTTGTCGAACTGCGGATGATAGGCGGCGACGACCTTGTGGCCATCCTTGGCGAATGCCTGGCAAATCGCGGTGCCGAGACCGCCCATGGCACCGGTGACGAGAGCGACGCGTTGAGTCATGTTGGTTTCCCTTCCTCTGGTTTGATATCGATTAGTACGATTTGAGGCCTTTTCTGATTCAGGCCTTTTCCTTGACATACCGACCGGGCGCAGGTTCGCCCGGCTGATATTTCTTGCTGCCCAGTCGTCCGCGTGCCGGTACATCGCCGTCGGCGAACTGCTTGAGCCATTCGCTCCAGCGCGGCCACCAGCTGCCGGGCACTTCGGTTGCGCCAGCCAGCCACTCATCGGGCTTGGCGCTCGTATCGCTGGCGCTGTCGTTGATCCAGTGGCTACGCTTGTTCTTGGCGGCGGGATTGATCACGCCGGCAATGTGTCCGGAAGCACCGAGCACGAAAGTGGATTTTCCACCGAGATGCCGGCGGCCGAGATAGGACGATTCCCACGGCACGATGTGGTCCTCGCGTGTGGCGAGGATGAAGTGCGGCATGGCCACCTTGCGCAAGTCGGCCTTGACGCCGCACATCGGCAGCTTGCCCGGCACGCGCAGGCTGTTCTCGAGATAAAGGTGGCGCAGGTACCAGGCGGCGAAGGGGCCGGGCAGGTTGGTCGAATCCGAATTCCAGTAGAGCAGGTCGAACGGCGCCGGCTTGTTGCCCTTGAGGTAGTTGCCGACGACGTATTGCCAGATCAGGTCGTTGGCGCGCAGCGCCGAAAAGGTTGTCGAGAGTTCACGCGCCGTCAGCAGGCCGCCCTTGCCGATGGTGGCTTCGCGTGTCGCGACCGACGACTCGTCGACGAAGCAGCCGATCTCGCCGGTATCGGTGAAGTCGAGCAGGGTGGTCAGCAGGGTCAGCGAAGCGACCGGATCTTCGCCGCGCGCCTTGGCCACGGCCAACGCCGAGGAAAGGATCGTGCCGCCGACGCAGAAACCCAGCGCGTTGATCTGGTCGAGGCCGCAGATTTCCTGCACGACCTTGATCGCGGTGAGCGGCCCCTTCTCGACGTAGTCGTCCCAAGTCAGGTGGCCGAGTTCGGCCTGCGGGTTGCGCCAGGAGACGAGGAACACCGTCTGGCCCTGCGCCACCGCATAGCGGATGAAGGAATTCTCGGGCTGCAGGTCGAGGATGTAGAACTTGTTGATGCAGGGCGGCACGACGAGCAGCGGACGTTTCGCGACAGTGTCGGTCAGCGGTGCGTACTGCAGCAACTGGAACAGCTCGTTCTCGAACACCACGGCGCCCGGCGTGACGGCGAGATTGCGGCCGACCTCGAAGGCGGCCTCGTCCGTCATCGAGATGCGCCCTTTCTCCATGTCGGCGATCAGGTTCTGCAAGCCCTGTTTGATGCTCTCGCCGTTGGTTTCGAGCGCCTTCTGGATGAACTCCGGATTGGTCGCGGCGAAATTGGAGGGTGCCAGCGCGTCGACGAACTGGCGCGTGGCGAACTGAACGCGGTTGCGCGACAACTGCTGCGGAATCGGCATCGCATCGGCCATGCGCTTGAGGTACTGGGCGTTCAGCAGATAAGACTGGCGCAGGTAATCGTAGATGGGGCTCTCGGCCCACGCCGGATGGCTGAAGCGTTTGTCGCCAGGCTCCGGCTGGACAGTGGGCGCGGCAATCTTTTCCTTGCCTTGCTGCAGCATGGCCTGCCACAGCGCAACATGGCTGTCCCGCCATTGCTGCTGCAGGGCGAGCAAGGCGGAATTTTGATCTTGGGGGTCTTGAGTGGAGTTCATGGAGTGATTTTGCATTGCACCATAGGCGCTGTCAATCGAGCCATATGAGGCTCGCCATGCGTCCGGTTACGCCATCGCGGCGGTAGGAGAAGAAGCGCTCCCGGTCGCGCACTGTGCAAAAGTCAGCGCCGGCCGCATTGCCAACTGAGCGGCACACGCCGAGCGCTGCAAGCCGCTGCCGGGCCAGCATGGTGATGTCGCAGAGCCACTTGCCGTTGCTGCGCGGAACGAAGGCACTGGCCGCCTGCGGGTCATGGGCGACGAAGATGGCGCGCACTTCGTCGCCGACTTCAAAATTCTCCGGACCGATGGCGGGGCCGAGCCAGGCCATGAGTTGCTCTCCGGGCAGGCCCATCGCCGCGACCGTGGCTTCGATCACGCCGGCGGCGAGTCCGCGCCAGCCCGCATGCGCTGCCGCGACCACGGTGCCTTTTTCATCACAGAGCAGCACGGGCAGGCAGTCGGCCGTGAGCACGGCGCAGACGACATGGGACGCGCGGGCAAATGCTGCATCAGCCTCGTTGCCTACCAGCGCTTGTGCGGCATCGATGCAACGCGTGCCATGCACCTGCTTCAGCCAGGCGGGTTCGGCGGGGAGTACTGCGCGCAAGCGGCCCCGGTTCTCGGCGACCGCCGCCGGCGCATCGCCCACATGGTCGCCAAGGTTGAAGCTGGCGTAGGGACCGGTGCTGACGCCGCCCTGGCGTGTCGTCACGCATGCACGCACATTGCGCGGTGCTGGCCAGTCGGGCACGATGATGTAATCACCGCTCACGCAGTTGCTCCAGCAGCGTGGTGAAGTCGGCCGGCAGCGGCGATTCCCAGGCCATTTCCAAGCCGGTTACGGGATGGATGAGCGCGAGCCGAAACGCATGCAGCGCCTGGCGCGGAAAGGCATCGAGGCGCGGGTCGCCGGACTTGGCTTTTCCATAGACCGGGTCGCCGACGAGGGGATGCTTGATGTTCGCCATATGCACGCGGATCTGGTGCGTGCGCCCCGTTTCGAGTTGGCACGCGACGAGGGTACAGGGGTGGGGTGCGGCGAATTGTTCGACCGGGGTGAAGTGCGTGCGCGCGGCCTTGCCGCCCTGCTTGACGACCGCCATTTTGGTGCGTTGGGCTGGATGACGGCCCAGCGGTGCATCCACCGTGCCGTTGCGGTCGACCGTGCCATGTACCAGCGCCAGGTAGTGCCGCTTCACCGTGCGGGCCTGCAGCTGACGCACGAGGTCGGTCTGGGCCGCGAGCGTCTTGGCGACGACCATGAGGCCGGAGGTTTCCTTGTCGAGGCGGTGCACGATGCCGGCGCGGGGTACGCCGGACAATTCGGATGCGTGGTGCAGCAGCGCATTCATCAGCGTGCCCGATGCATTGCCGTTGCCCGGATGGACGACCAGGCCGGCCGGCTTGTCGATGACGATGAGCGCCGCGTCTTCATGGACGATGGGCAGGGGGATGTCCTCGGCCGCATCGGCGAAAGTCAGTTCTGGCGGGACGGCAAGGGAAATGCGTTCCCCGCCGAGGACCTTGCGCTTGGCATCGGCGGATGCGCCATCGACCCGGATCAGGCCCTCCTTCAGCCAGCCTTGCAGGCGACTGCGCGAGTGCTCGGGAAAAAGCCGGGCCAGCGCGGCATCGAGCCGCAGGCCGGCATGGTCGGCAGGAAGGACGACTTCGTTATAATCGGCCGACTTCACTTGGCTCTCGAGGAATTGGCTCATTATGCGTAGTTTAGCTTCCCTGCTTGTCCTGCTCCTCGCTGTTCTCTCCGCCGGTTGCGGCCTGTTGCCCGAGCAGGTGGACGAAACCGCCGGCTGGTCGGCCAACAAGCTCTATGCCGAGGCCAAGACCGCGATGGGCGATGGTGCCTACGACAAGGCCGTCAAGTATTTCGAAAAGCTCGAGGCGCGCTATCCCTACGGCCGCTACGCCCAGCAGGCCCAGATCGAAACGGCCTACGCCTACTACAAGCAGGGCGACAAGGCGCTTGCCATTGCCGCCTGCGATCGCTTCATCCGTCTGCACCCGAACCACCCGAACGTCGATTACATGTACTACCTCAAGGGCCTGGTGGACTTCAACGAGGATCTCGGCCTGCTCGGCTATGTCAGCATGCAGGACCTGACCGAGCGCGACCCGAAGGCGGCGCAGGAAGCCTTCGAGGCCTTCAAGGCGCTGGTGGAACGCTTTCCCGAAAGCAAGTACGCGAAGGATTCCGCGCTGCGCATGGCCTACCTCGTGAATGCGCTCGCCTCACACGAAGTCCATGTCGCGCGCTACTACATGCGGCGTGGCGCCTACATCGCCGCCGTCAATCGCGCCCAGTCCGCGCTGAAGACCTACCCGGACGCGCCCGCCACCGAGGAGGCGCTGTTCATCATGGTCAAGGGCTACGACGTACTCGGCATGAACGACCTGCGCGATGACGCCGAACGCGTGATGCGCAAGAACTTCCCCAACAGCGAGTATTTCAAGCGCGGCCTGACACGCGAAGTGCCGTGGTGGAAGCTCTGGTAAAGCTGCTGCGCGGGTGACCCGCTGCGCTCCGTGCGCCTTGCGGTCCATCCCGCTCGCGAGCTTTACTGGCCCTTCGTTCGCTGCCTGCGTGCTTCGAAAAGGCAGATGCCTGAGGCCACCGAGACGTTGAGGCTCTCGACCGCGCCGTACATCGGGATCTTCGCCAGTTCGTCGCAGGTCTCGCGCGTCAGGCGGCGCAGGCCTTCCCCTTCCGCACCCAGCACCCAGGCAGTCGCGCCCTTCTGCTCGATCGCGTAAAGGTCCTGCGTAGCCTCGCCGGCGGCGCCGATGGTCCAGATGCCGCGCTCCTTGAGATCGCGTAGCGTGCGCGAGAGATTGGTAACCACGATGTAGGGCACCGTGTCCGCCGCGCCGCTGGCCACCTTGATCGCGGTGGCGTTGAGGCCGCAGGCGCGATCCTTTGGTGCGATCACCGCATGGGCACCCGCGGCGTCGGCGACGCGCAGGCAGGCGCCGAGGTTGTGCGGATCGGTGACGCCGTCGAGCACCAGCAGCAGCGCGGGTTCGCTCAAGCCGTCGAGCACGTCGTCCACGGTGACGTAGCGCTGCTGCGCGGCCACCTTGGCCAGCACGCCCTGATGCTTTGCGCCGCTGGCCATGCCATCGAGGCGTGCCATATCGAGCGTGACCACGCGTACGCCACGGCCTTCCGCGAGTTGCACGAGATCGCGCATGCGGGCGTCCTGCCGTCCCGCCGCGAGGTAGATCTCGCGCACGCCCTCGGGGTCGTGGCGGAGCTTGGCGGTGACGGCATGGAAGCCGTGGATCAGCCGTGAATCGTCACTCATGCCTTGATCACGCGATACTGCGCGGACATGCGGTGCGTTTCGCCGGGCGCGAGGGTGATGACGTCGTCGACCGCGTTGGCGGTTTCGACGCAGACCATGCGGTCCTCGCCCTTTTTCCCGAAGTCGCCCATCTTCGCGGCTTTTTCCTGCCACGGATTCCAGACGATGGTCGACCGGCTGCCGGTGCTGGTGATGAGGATCGTCCGCTTCAGCACCGGGTCGACAATGCCGCAGCAGCCCGTGGTGCCGAGATACACGCGGTCGGTTTCGCCTGTGAAGGTCACGGCGCCCTTCTGCTTCTTGCGCTTGCTCCCCGCCACCTTGTCGATGTACGTGCAGCCGGCCAGTCCGGCGATCTCGACTTTGTTGATGTCGCCGATCTCGAAATAGGTGTGCAGGGCCTGGCCGAGCGGGAACGCGGCCTGGCCGGTATTGGTGGTCGCCAGTTCGACCTCGAGCTCCTGGCCGACGGTGACGATGTTCTTCACCAGCGACGGGTGCGGCCACATCGCGCAGGCCGCATCGTTCATGACCGGTTCGAATTCGAGGCGCACGCGGCCGTCCGGCAGTTTCCATGCATCGACCAGCAGCCACGGGATGGTGCGTGCGAAGCCGTGGCCGGGGTAGGCGGCTTCGGTCGCGTGGGGGCCGAACCACGGCCAGCACAGCGGCACGCCGCCGCGGATCGACTTGCCGGGCGCGAACTTCGCGGCCTTCGACAGCCAGATCACCGGTTTTTGTCCCTTGGGTTGCCAGGTCATGACATGCGCGCCCTGCAGCGCGATGCTGGCGGTCGAGAATGCCGTCTTGACATCGATGGCGATGAAGCCGGGGGCCTTCTCGCTGAAGCTCAGAAAGTCAGCGCTGGCGAAACGGCGCTTGAGGGTGTCGAGTTCTGACATGGGTTACTCCTCCGTGGTTTTTAATTCTTCGAGGCTCTCGGCGACGATTTCCCTGACTTCGGCATCCGGGTCGTCGTGCCGCGCCTCTAGATATTTGATGGCCTCCGGGCTGCCGCTGAGCCCGAGCAGATGGCAGGCATCGGCGCGCACGCGCGCGTCGCCATGCCCGGCCAGCATGCCGAGCGCCGGCACCAGCGCCTGCAGGGCCGGTGCGCCGGCATAGCGTTCGAGCACCGCGCTCGCGCCAAAGCGCACGTTGAGGTTCGCCTCGGGATTGGAAACGATGGGCAGGAGGTCGGCGAGTGCCTTGGGGATGCGCTCGACCACGGCAACCACCGATTTCAGCTGGCCTTCGAGCAGCCAGATCTGGAATTGCTCGGCGCGGTCACGCAGGCTGGCGCGCAGGGCCGCGCGCGTGGCGTCGCCCGCGATCGCATAGCCGAAATTCATTGCGCGCCCTCGGCGAGACGGAAGTCGATCTTGTTCTGGTCAAGGTCCACGCGCACGAGTTGCACGCGCACGCGGTCGGACAGGCGGTAGCGCACGCCGGTGCGCTCGCCGACCATTGCATGCGCCTTCTCGTCGAAGTGGAAGTAATCGCGGCCGAGGTCGGAGACGTGCACCAGGCCTTCGACAAACACCGTGTCGAGCGCGACGAAGATGCCAAAAGGCACGACCGACGAGATGCTGCCGGTGAAGATCTCGCCGACGCGGTCCTGCATGTACCAGCACTTGAGCCAGGCATCGACGTCGCGCGTCGCGTCGTCGGCGCGACGCTCGGTAGCCGAGCAGGCAAGGCCCACGGCTTCCCAATCCAGCGTGTCGTAGCGCCGTCCCGCCAGCGCTGACTTTATCGCGCGGTGGATAAGCAGGTCGGGATAACGGCGGATCGGCGAGGTGAAGTGCGTGTAGCTCTCGTAGGCGAGGCCGAAGTGACCGACGTTGTCCGGGCTGTAGATCGCCTGCTTGAGCGAGCGCAGCATCACGGTCTGCAACAATTGCTTGTCCGGCCGGTTGGCCAGCTTGTCGATCAGCTTCGCGTAGTCCTTGGCGTGGGGTTCGTCCCCGCCGCCGAGTTGCAGGCCGAAGGTGCCGAGGAAGTCGCGCAGCTTGGCGAGCTTTTCGGGGGTCGGGCCTTCGTGGACGCGGTAGAGCGCCGGATGCTCGCGCTCCTTGAGGAAGTCCGAGGCACAGACGTTCGCGGCCAGCATGCATTCCTCGATGATGCGGTGGGCATCGTTGCGCTCGTAGGGTTCGATGCGCTCGATCTTGCCGTGGTCGTCGAAGATCATGCGCGTTTCGACGGTCTCGAAGTCGATGGCGCCACGCTTCTCGCGCGCCTTCTGCAGGACGCGGTAGAGCGCGTCGAGGTTTTCCAGCCAGGGCAGCAGGTTGCCGATCTTTTCCAGCGCCGCGGTGTCCTTGTCGAAGAGTGCCGCCGCGACCTCGGTGTAGGTCAGGCGCGCATGCGACCACATCACCGCCGGGTAGAAGCGGTAGTGGCGGATCGTGCCGGTGCCCGAGATGTTCATGTCGCAGACCATGCAGAGGCGCTCGACCTGTGGGTTGAGCGAGCACAGGCCGTTCGACAGTTTTTCCGGGAGCATCGGGATCACGCGGCGCGGGAAGTACACCGAGTTGCCGCGCTCGCGCGCGTCCGTGTCGAGCGCGCCGCCGTCTGGCACATAGTGCGAGACATCGGCGATGGCGACGATGAGGCGGAAGCCCTTGCCGTTCTGTTCGCAATACACGGCATCGTCGAAGTCCTTCGCCGTCTCGCCGTCGATGGTCACCAAAGGAAGTTTCGTGATGTCCTCGCGGTCCTTCCAGTCCGTCTTGCGCACGACATCCGGTAGCTTCTTCGTCTCGGCCAGCGCGGGCTTGGAGAACTCGAAGGGCAGTTCGTGCTTCCTGAGGGCAATCTCGATTTCCATGCCGGGGTCGGCATAGTTGCCGAGGATCTCGACGACGCGGCCGATCGCCTGGGCCTGCTTGGTCGGTTGCTCGACGATCTCGATCATGACCACCTGGCCGGCCTTCGGCCGCAGCGCCTTCCGGTCGCCTTTCTCGGGCGGGGCGATCAGGATGTCCTGGCTGATGCGTTTGTTCTCGGCGACCACGAAGAACACGCCGTGCTCCTCGAACACGCGGCCGACGATGCGGGTGTTGGCCCGCTCGGTGACCTCGACGATCTTGCCCTCGGGGCGCCCCTTGCGGTCGATGCCGACGATGCGCGCGATGACGTGGTCGCCATGCAGCACCTTGTTCATTTCCTTCTCGGGAAGGAAGAGGTCGGCGCCGCCATCCTCGCGCACGAGGAAGCCGAAGCCATCCGGATGGCCTTGCACCCGGCCCTTGAGCAGGTCGGCCTTGTCGGGAATCAGCCAGTCGTTGCGCCGGTTCTGCAGCAGTTGGGCGTCGCGCGCCATCGCGCCAAGGCGGCGCTGGAAGGGTTCGCGCTCGAACTCGGCGATATCGAGCAACTGGCAGAGGCGATCGACACTGGTCGGCACGCCCTGTTCGGCCAATACCTGCAGGATGTATTCGCGGCTGGGGAGGGGGAATTCGTACTTTTCGCTTTCGCGTGCGAACTCGGGGTCGTCACGGCGGATTTTCGAAAGCTTGCGGTGCTGCGGTGGTTGCTTGTGTTTGTTTGACATCGATGGTTTTTTCTATAGAATGCGCGCCTTCGCACGCCTGCCCAGGTGGCGGAATTGGTAGACGCACTAGTTTCAGGTACTAGCGGGTAACACCGTGGAGGTTCGAGTCCTCTCCTGGGCACCAAAGAATACAGGAAGCCGCTGCATCGGAATCACCGGTCGGCGGCTTTTTTGTTTGCCGAAAGTCAGCGCGGACAGGACGGCACCCATGGTCATGCGTTCTCGCGCCCGATGCTGCTGGCCCAGGCCAGCGCCTGCGTGTGGCAGGCATTCACCGTCTGATGGTCGGCGCCGGATAACCGGGCGGTGAGGTCGTGGCAGGTCGCGCCGTCCCCGACCTCCAGCGCCTCGGTCAGGCGCAACATGATGCCGAGCGGCGTGTCACGACCTTCGAGCGCGTCCTGCACGCTGCCGGCGATGTGAATGCTCTTGAGGATCTCTTCCAGCGGCATGCCCATCAGCGTGGGCATCAACGACATGATGCCGGTCATGAACGCCTGATCCTCGAGTTCGCGGCTACCCGCCTGCGCCTTGGCCGCCAGCAATTCGAGGAAGCGGCCGCGCGTGGCGGCGAGTTGCAAGAGCGGGCCGGCGACTTCGCCGCTGCCACTGGGGTTGGTGTACAGCAGCAGTTGCAGCCAGCGCTGCAGCTGCTTGCGGCCGAGCACGGTGATGGCGTGGCGGAGGCTGGTGATGCGGGCGCGCACGCCGGTTGCGACCGAATTGGTCAGGCGCATCAGGTTCACGGCGAGTCCCGGCTCATGCTTCAGCACGCCCTCGATCTCGCGCGTTTCGGCATCCTCGAGCACCAGCCCCAGCAGGCGCATCAGTGACAGTTGCGAATGGCTGAGCTTGCGGCCGGCGATGATCACCGGCCGCGCGAAGTAGTAGCCCTGGAACAGGTTGTAGCCGAGCTGGTGGCAGTTGTCCGCCTGTTCGCGGCGGTCGACTTTCTCCGCCAGCAGGGTGAGGGGGCGCTGCTGCAACGCGCGGGTGATGTCCCCCAGCTGGTTGTCGCTGAGCGGCAGCAGGTCGACCTTGACGATTTCCATGAGGTCCAGCAGCGGCTCCCACTTCGGGGCGTAATTCGTGAAGTCGTCGAGGGCGAGCGTGAAGCCGCGGGCCTTGAGTTCGGTGCAGCGCGCGACGACCTGGGCCGTCGGCTCGACGGTCTCGAGCACTTCGAGCACGATCTTGTCGGTCGGCAGGATCTCCAGCATGTCCGACAGGAGCAGGCTTTCATCGCAGTTGATGAAGCCCTTGTAGGGGCCGAGGGCTTGTTCCACGCCAAGTTCGGCGAATGCGTGGTTGATGACGTTGGCCGTCGCGCCAAGGTTGTCCTGGATGTCCGCCGAGTTCTTCAGGCTGCCGCTGCGGAACAGCAGTTCATAGGCGACCAGCTGGTGGTTGCGATCGAGGATCGGCTGGCGGCCGATGAAGATCTCGTCAATGGCCATGCGTGAAATTCGCCTCCAGGCCGGGCCAGACGCTTTCGAGCGCGGCCTTGAACTCGGCCTGGATGCGCGCCAGCGCCGCGGCGTTGTCGGCTTCGAAGCGCAGCACGATCACCGGTGTGGTGTTCGAGGCACGGGCGAGGCCGAAGCCGTCGGCATACTCGGCACGCACGCCGTCGATGGTGATGAGTTCGCGTGCGCCGGGGAAAATGTCACCCAACTGAGCCGCTTTCTGCAGTTTGGCGACCAATTGGTGTGGCTCGCCCTCCCGCATCTTGAGGTTGAGTTCGGGCGTCGAGATCGCGTTGGGCAGGTGCTTGAGCGGCCAGTTGGCATCGGGCCAGCGCGAGAGGATCTCGAGCAGTCGCGCGCCGGCGTAGAGGCCATCGTCGAAGCCGTACCAGCGCTCGTTGAAGAACATGTGGCCGCTCATCTCACCGGCCAGCGGCGCGCCGGTCTCGCGGAGTTTGGCCTTGATCAGCGCGTGGCCGGTGTTCCACATCAACGGCACGCCACCCTGGAAGCGCACCGATTCGGCGACCCAGCGCGAGCACTTCACGTCGTAGATGATCTGCGCGCCGGGGTTGCGCGTTAGCACGTCGGCGGCGAACAGCATCAGTTGCCGGTCGGGATAGATGATCTCGCCATCCTTGGTGACGACGCCGAGGCGGTCGCCGTCGCCGTCAAAGGCGAGGCCCAGCTCCGCGTCTGTCTCGCGCAGCACGCGCTGCACGTCGCGCAGGTTCTCCGGTTTCGAGGGGTCGGGATGGTGGTTGGGGAAATTGCCGTCAATGGCACAGAACAGCTCGATGACTTCGCAGCCCATGCGGCGAAAGAGTTCGGGCGCCAGTTCGCCGGCGACGCCATTGCCGCAATCGACGACGATCTTCATCGGGCGGGCGAGCTTCACATCGCCCACGATGCGGTCGAGATAGGCTGGGCGCACGTCGGTGCGGCAGAACACACCTTTGCCCTTTGCAAAGTCGGCGCCGCTTTCATTTCCCAATATACGGCGCCGCAGGCTCTGGATGCGTTCGCCATGAAGCGTCTCGCCGCCCAACACGATCTTGAAGCCGTTGTAGTCCGGCGGATTGTGGCTGCCGGTGACCGAGACGCAGCTGTGCGTGCCGAGGTGGGTGGCGGCGAAGTAGGTGACCGGCGTCGGCACGCAGCCGATATCGACGGCGTCGACGCCAGTGCTGACGATGCCGTCGGCCAGCGCAGCGGCCAGTGCGGGACCCGACAGGCGCCCGTCGCGACCGATGGCGATGGCGGGCAGGCCGGCAGCGCGTGCCTCGCTGCCGAGCGCTTGGCCGATGAGGCGGGCGGTATCGGGCGTCAGCGATTGATCGATGATGCCGCGGATGTCATAAGCCTTGAAGATTTCGGGCGCGATGGCGTTCATGGGTTCTCCTGTTGGTGCAACACCTCAGTGCAACACGTTGGGCGCATCGCCGATGCTGCTGGGTGGCACGGGCGAGGAATGGTGCACGATCATGCGCCAGCCGAGGGCACCGCGGATGTAGACATTGGTCGCGACGACCGGGGCCGCCAGGTGTTTCTGGCCGATCACGGTGATTTGTTCGATGACGCTGTGCATGGCGGTAAAGGGGGCATGCACGGTCGAGAGTGCGAGCAGTTGCACCTTGAGGCGCGTGCCGCCCTCGAAGATGTGGCGCCAGCCTTCACGCACCAGCGCATAGCCGTTGAGGCGCGGTCCGCCGGGATGTACGCAGACGATCTCCTCGTCCTCGGACCAGACGTTCATCATCGCCTCGAGATCGCCGTGCTCGAGCGCCTCGTAAAAGGCGGCTTCGGCTTCCTGCGGCGAGGTGAAGATGGGTTTCTTGGGCATCAGCGTTTCAGGGCATCCAGCACGCGCTCGGGCGTGATGTCCTCGAGGCAACGTAATGTGTTCGGCGGGGCCAACGGGCATTCGCGCTTGAAGCAGGGGCTGCAGTCGAGGCCGAGTGAGAGGATTTTCGCATGGCGCGACAGGGGTGGCGTGTAGCCGGGACTCGACGAACCGTAGAGCGCGACCAGCGGACGGTCGAGCGC
>CAZTWA010000042.1:0-16098 GCA_964617225.1 uncultured Methyloversatilis sp. | reverse complement strand
CACCTCGCGGCGGTGCGACAGGAAGCATTCGAGCAGTTGCTTGAGGTTCAGCAGTTGCGGGCGGCCATCGACCAGCGCCACCATGTTCATGCCGAACGTGTCCTGCAACTGCGTCTGCTTGTAGAGGTTGTTGAGCACGACCTCCGGTACTTCGCCCTTCTTGAGCTCGATGACGAGGCGCATGCCGGACTTGTCCGACTCGTCCTGGATGTGGGCGATGCCCTCGATCTTCTTGTCGTTGACGAGTTCGGCGATTTTTTCCTGCAGGGTCTTCTTGTTGACCTGGTAGGGCAGTTCATCGACGACGATGGCCTGCCGGCCGGAAGTTTTCAGGTCTTCGAAATGGGTGCGTGCCCGCATGATGACGCGACCGCGACCGGTCAGATAACCGTCGCGCACGCCGGAAATGCCGTAGATCAAGCCTGCCGTCGGGAAGTCCGGCGCGGGGATGATCTTGATGAGTTCCTCAATGTCGATGTCCGGGTTGTCGAGCAGCGCCTGGCAGCCATCGATGACCTCGTTGAGGTTGTGCGGCGGAATGTTGGTCGCCATGCCCACGGCGATACCCGCGCTGCCGTTGATCAGCAGGTTCGGGATGCGGGCCGGGAGAATCAGCGGTTCCTGTTCCGAGCCATCGTAGTTCGGGCCGAAATCGCAGGTTTCCTTGTCGATATCGGCCAGCAGTTCGTGGCCGATGCGCGCCATGCGCACCTCGGTGTAACGCATTGCCGCCGCGTTGTCGCCATCGACGGAACCGAAGTTGCCCTGGCCATCGACCAGCATGTAGCGCAGTGAAAAGTCCTGCGCCATGCGCACGATGGTGTCATAGACCGCCGTATCGCCGTGCGGGTGGTACTTACCGATGACGTCACCGACGATACGCGCCGATTTCTTGTAGGCGCGATTCCAGTCGTTGTTCAACTCGTGCATCGCGAACAGCACGCGGCGATGCACGGGTTTCAGGCCATCACGGGCATCCGGCAGCGCCCGCCCGACGATCACGCTCATCGCGTAATCGAGGTAGGAGTGGCGCATTTCCTCTTCGAGGCTGACCGGCAGAGTTTCCTTGGCGAAAGCAGTGGTCATGGCGGTGATCTGGCCCTCGACAAGGGCATTTTTTCAAACGGGCGATTCTATCATGACGAACCCGGTAAACTGCGCTGCACAACGCAATCTAAGGTATTGTCTCTCCTTCGTTTTTTATGCCTGCCCTGCCCGCCCCCACCCCGTCGTCAAGCAATGCTTCGCGCCGGGATGTCGACCAGATCATCGATGCCGGCTGGATCGTTCCCGTCGAGCCCGCCGACACGATCCTCGCGGACCACAGTATCGTCATCGATGGCGGCCGGATCATCGATTTGCGCCCCACCGCGGAGATCGACGTCCGCTACGCCGCCCGACAATACCACCGGCTAGACAACCATATTCTGCTGCCCGGCTTCATCAACCTGCATACCCATGCCGCAATGGCCCTGCTGCGCGGCTACGCCGACGACATGCCGCTGATGCGGTGGTTGCAGGAGCATATCTGGCCCGCCGAAAGTCGCCATATTTCGCCCGGCTTCGTGCGCGACGGCACCCTGCTCGCCTGCTGGGAAATGCTGCGTGGCGGGATCACCTGCTTCAACGACATGTATTTCTTTCCGCGCGCGGCCGGCGAGGCTGCCCTTGAGGCGGGCATGCGCGCGGCCCTGGGCATCACCGTCTTCGAGTTTCCCAGCGTCTATGGCAGTGATGCCGAAGACTATCTGGCCAAGGGACTGGAAACCCGGGAGGCCCTGCGCGACGAATCCCTGATTTCGTTCTGCCTCGCCCCGCATGCCCCTTACACCGTCGCCGACCGGACCTTCGAACGCGTCGGCGTGATCGCCGACCAGCTCGATCTGCCCATCCACATCCATCTGCATGAAACCGAAGATGAAATCGCCAGCAGCCTGAAGGAACATGGCGTCCGACCGCTGGAAAGGCTGCGACGGCTCGGCTTGCTCGACCCGAAGCTGATCGCCGTCCACGCCGTCCATCTCGACCCGGATGAGATCGCCCTGCTCGCCGCACAAGGTTGCCACGTCGCCCATTGTCCGACCTCGAACATGAAACTGGCCAGCGGTACGGCGCCGGTTGCCGCCATGCTCGCGCAGGGCATCAGCGTCGGCCTTGGCAGCGACGGGGCCGCGAGCAACAACCGGCTCGATCTCATGCGGGAAATGCGCCAAGCAGCCCTGCTTGCCAAGCTTTCGAGCGGGGATGCCGCCACTTTGCCGGCCCATCAGGCCTTGCGCATGGCCACCCTGGAGGGCGCCCGCGCCCTGGGCCTGGACCGGGAAATTGGCTCCCTCGTGCCGGGCAAGGCCGCCGACCTCGTCGCGGTCAGCCTCGACGACTGGCTTTCACAGCCGTGCTTCGACCCGGTTTCGCATCTGATTTATGTGCTCGGACGGGAGCAAATCACCCATGTTTGGATCGCGGGAAAGTTGCGTATAAAAGACAAAAATCCCATTGATTTCAGACCCGAGACGTTGCTGGAGAAGGCAAAGATATGGCAGAATGCTCTGGTCAAGAAATATTAGTTGGCATATAAAATTGAGCCACTAAGGTTAACAAGACGGTTTTATTTATCTTCAACTCCTCATCCTAGGGAAGAAAACACATGATCAAGCTCGTCACCAAGAATGTTGTGCTGGCCGCCATGCTTGCCGCTACTGGCGCTGCCCAAGCCCTGACCCCCGGCGTCGACATGAACGGCACCGTCGGTTACGTTATCGACCAGCGCGGCGATGTGGCCAAGAGCGGTTTCGGCCTCTGCTGGCGTACCGGCTACTGGACCCCCGCCATGGCGATTGCCGAGTGCGATCCTGACCTGGTCAAGAAGGAAGCCCCCGCTGCAGCCCCTGCACCTGCTGCAAAGCCCGCTGCTGCTGCCCCGAAGCCCGCCGCCAAGAAGGTAACGCTGGCTGCCGACGCCCTGTTCGACTTCGACAAGGCCGTGCTGCGCCCCGAAGGCAAGGCCAAGCTGGACAAGCTGTCCGGCGACATGAAGGCGATCAAGCTTGAAGTCATCATCGCCGTGGGTCACGCCGACCGTCTGGGCAAGGACGCCTACAACCAGAAGCTCTCCGAGCGTCGCGCCGCTGCTGTCAAGGATTACCTGGTGAGCAAGGGCGTCGAAGCCAACCGCGTGTATGCCGAAGGCAAGGGCGAGAAGCAACCCGTGACCGCCGGCAAGTGTGGCAAGAGCGAGAAGAAGACCAAGCAACTGGTCGAGTGCCTGCAGCCCGATCGTCGCGTCGAGATCGAAGTGATCGGCACGCAAAACTAAGCAGGACTTTCATTCTTGCTCGGAAAGCCCTGCCCTGCAGGGCTTTTTCGTTTCAGGAGTCAACTCATGAGCACTACCGCCAACTTCGACCCCCAGGAACTCGCCAAATTCGGCGATCTCGCCCATCGCTGGTGGGATCCGCATTCCGAATTCAAGCCGTTGCATGACATCAATCCGCTGCGGCTCGGCTGGATCGATCGATGTACCTCCCTGTCAGGCAAGCGCGTCCTCGATGTCGGCTGCGGGGGCGGCTTGCTTTCGGAAGGTATGGCCGCGCTCGGCGCGCAGGTCATGGGCATCGACATGTCGGAAAAGCCGCTGGCGGTCGCCACGCTGCATCTGCACGAAAGTGGCCAGCAGGTTGATTATCGCCTCGTCGCGGCCGAAGCCCTGGCAGCAGAAATGCCGGCCAGCTTCGATGTCGTCACCTGCCTCGAAATGCTCGAACATGTGCCGGACCCAGCGTCCACGGTGGCTGCCTGCATGCGCCTGGTCAGGCCCGGCGGCCAGGTCTTCTTCTCCACGATCAACCGCAACCCGAAGTCCTACCTGTTTGCGGTGATCGGCGCGGAATACATCCTCAATCTGCTGCCGAAAGGCACGCACGATTACGCCAAGTTCCTGCGTCCCGCGGAACTTGCCCGCTTCGCGCGCCAGGCGGGCCTGAACATCGAAGAAATCATCGGCATGAGCTACAACCCGCTGACCCAGACCTACAAGCTCGGCACGGATACCAGTGTCAATTACCTGATGCGCGCCACCCGGCCGGCCTGATCAGCAGGCGTTCGTCGCGGTGCCGGCGGTGGCCGACTCTTTCCGCCGGTGCCCGAGGAAGGCCGGCAGCGCGATCGCCAGCAATCCACCCACCAGCAGCGCCAGCGGCCAGAACACCGGTCGGTTCCATTCCGCACGCAACTGCTCGCGCATGGCGACATCGACACGCTGGTATTTGAGCGTGTTGTTGCCCACCTTGGTCGGCTTGCGATTCAGCAGCCAGGCATGGCGCAGACTGTAGTCCTTCGGATGGAAGCCGGGCACCCAGGGCGTGTCCTCATGCAGGATCGCCAGCATGCGGTCGATGATCGCCCGCCGTTCGGGTCCGTTTTCCATCGCGCGCATGCGGTCGAAGAGTTGGTCGTACTCGGCATTGGCATAGTTGGACGCATTCTCGCCATGTTGCTTGACCTTGCCCTGCGGCCCGTAGAGCAGGAACAGGAAATTCTCCGGGTCCGGATAGTCGGCATTCCAGCCGAAATAGAACAACTGCACGGCGCCCTTGCGCACCTTCTCCTGGAACCGATTGTAGTCGGTGCTGCGCACGACCAACTGCACGTCGATTTTCTGGAACTGCTTGTTCAGCCAGTCGATGCGCGTCTTCGCCCCGACGCCAGTCGCTGTGGTGTCGAGATTGACCACGAGCGGCTCGCCGGTTTTTGCGTTGCGCCCCTCCGGCCAACCTGCCTCGGCCAACAGGCGCTTCGCCACTGCAATCGGCTTGCGGCGGGGGCCGCCATCGGTCCAGTCATACACGACCGTATTGATGCCCGCCTGCCCTTCGCGATAACCGAAGATACCCGGCGGGAGCGGGCTTTGCGCCGCAATGCCGCGTCCGTTCTGGAAGATCGAGATGAACTCTTCCTGGTCGATGGCGATGGCGATCGCCTGGCGGATCTTCTTCGCAGCCTCGCTGCTGCCCCCGACCAGCGGGTCAAGCAGGTTGAAGCCCATGTAGAACGTCGAAGTCGCCACCGAAGTCGTCAGCCGGATGCCTTGTGCCCGCATTTCCGGCGTCAGCGTCACTTCCCCGCCCGATCCCACCTGGACAGCCTGGTCGAAGGAGTCTGACGAAATGCCCGAAGCATCGTAGTAGCCCTGAAGGAATTTGTTCCAGTAGGGAATCTGTTCCTTCTCGCGGGTGAAAATCACCTTGTCGATGAATGGCAGAGCCTTGTTGCAATCGGCCAGCAGGCCGTTCGGCGCATCCTCCGCCTCGCCATCGCAGGGGTAGCTTTCCCCGCGGAAATTGGGATTGCGCGCCAGCACCATGCGCGCGTTCGGATTGTTCTCCGTCAGCATGTAGGGCCCTGTCCCGATCGGATACCAGTCGAGCGTCAGGTTTTTCTCCGCCATGCCCGGCGCAGAGTGAAACCGGTCGGCCTCCCAGGGCATTGGCGCGAAGAACGGCATCGTCAGCCAATAGAGAAACTGCGGATACTTGCCTTTGATGCGGATGCGATAGCGATAGCGGTCGAGGACGTCGACGCCTGCCAGCGGGGTATCGCGCAAATCAAGCCAGCCGTCCGGACCGTCTTGCCGTCCTGCCGGGGCTGACTTTCGCAACGACTGGGCCAGATCGTTCAGTCCGATGATGTACTCGCCCATCAGCCCGAGAATCGGCGAATGCAGGCGCGGATGCGCCAGCCGCTTGATGCCATACACGTAGTCGGCCGCGACGAGTTCGCGCGTACCCCGATTCGGAAAATCGGCCAGCGCATGGAAGCCGGAAATGTCCGCAGGTTGTTCGGCAAAGGCCGGATGCGGCTGGTAGCGGATGCCCGGCTGGATCTCGATCACATAGTCGGTAAAGGCGATACGCACCGGATCGGCATCGGCAGGCAGTGACCGGCCCTGCGCGTCGAGGTATGCGGGCTGCGGCACACGCGTCGCTGTCGCGGGGATCAGTTCGTAGGGACGCCGCAGGTAGTGATACTGCAGCGGCGGTTCATAGATCTGCGCGGTGAAGGTGATCTCGTCCTCACTGTAGGACTGCACGGGATCGAGGTGCTTGGGCCGGTCGGTAAACGCGGTGTAGAGGATATTGCGGCCCCGGTCCGTGGCGGGATAGGGATCGTTCCAGGCTGTGCCGCAGCCCGCCAGGACCACGGTCAGCACAATAAGAGTGAAGCGGCGCATAGACGAAGTGTAAAGGAATCGCGGCTATAATCCGGCGATCGTTTCTGAAGGCATTTTTGAGGAGTTAACATGGGCTTTCTCGCCGGAAAACGCATTCTCATCACCGGCCTTTTGTCCAACCGGTCAATCGCCTATGGCATTGCCAAGGCTTGCCACCGCGAAGGCGCACAACTGGCGTTTACGTACCAGAACGAGCGCTTCAAGGAGCGCATCGATAAATTTGCCGCCGAATTCGGCAGCGATATGGTGTACCAGGTCGACGTCGCCGACGACGCCCAGATCGATGCGGCTTTTGCCGCCATCGCCCAGCGCTGGGATGGCCTCGAAGGCATCGTGCATTCCATTGCCTTCGCCCCGAACGAGGCCATCGAAGGCGACTTTCTCGACGGCATCTCGCGCGAGTCCTTCCGCATCGCGCACGAAATCTCCTCCTACAGCTTCCCCGCGCTGGCCAAGGCCGGCCGGTCGCTGCTGCTGAAGGGCAACAACCCGTCGCTGCTGTGCCTGTCCTACCTCGGCGCCGAGCGCACCATGCCCAACTACAACACGATGGGCCTGGCCAAGGCCAGCCTCGAAGCGGCGACGCGCTACCTCGCCTTCAGCCTCGGCCCGCAGGGCATTCGCGCCAACGCGCTGTCCGCCGGCCCGATCAAGACGCTGGCCGCTTCAGGCATCGGCAACTTCGGCAAGCTGCTCGCCTACAACGCCCACCACGCACCGCTGCGCCGCAACGTCACGATCGACGAAGTCGGCAATGCGGCGGCCTTCCTGCTTTCCGACCTGGCCAGCGGCATTACCGGTGAAGTGCTGTATGTGGATGGCGGCACGCACAATGTCGCCATGGGCAACGCGGAGCCGTTGCCCGCCTGATTCAACGCCGAACCGTTGCCCGCCTGATTCAACGCGAATCCGCGTGTTGTTGTGGCGATAGCAGCGGGACGATGCCGTCCCGCCAGCGCTGACTTTTATTTCTTTTCCAGAGCCGCGCGGTTGATCTGCACGCCGTACTGCTGGCGCAGGACGGCCAGCCAGTTGATCAGGTCTTCGCGTGCGAGTACCTCGTTGTACTGCTGGCGCAGCGCTTGCGCGCGGGGCGCGGCCTCGCCCGGCGTCGCTGGATCGTAGGGCTTGACCTTGTCAATGCGATACACGGCATATCCGGCAGCCGTCTTCGTGCCGACATAAGCGGGTAGTTGCTTGGGGGCCGCGCTGAAAATCGCCAGCCCGGCGTCCTTGCTCAAGTTGGGCGCATGCAAGCGGCTGACCGCGCGGACCGCGCTCCAGGCCAAGGCGGATTTCTCGCCGCGATTCAGCTTCTCGACTTCCGCCTGCCCTGCTGCCGCAGCCTTCTCCAAAGCCGCTTCGCGGGCGAGCACCTTCTCGATGACGCCGGACACCTTCTCCAGCGGGATGACTTCCGCGGGCTGATGCTCGACGACACGCGCGGAAGCCAGCGTATTCGGAGCGACCTCGATGGCCTCGGTATTGCGCTTGTGTTTCACGGCATCGTCGGAAAACACCGCCTGCATCAGCTTCGGATTCGTGAAGGGCGCCGTGAGCTGACCGTCCTTCACCAGCCAATCGGAAGATTGCACGGACAGGCCATACTTATCGGCGGCCGGCTTGAGACTGTCGGACTGCTCATACACCAGGTTCGAAAAACCTTCTGCCGATTCGACATACAGCTTCGCGCCCGCCTGACGCTTCAGCTCAGCCTGAATCTCGCCACGCACCTCGTCCAGTTTCTGGGCCTGTTCAGGACGAATGCCCGTCAGCTTGATGATGTGGAATCCGAAATCCGAACGCACAACATCCGAGATCTGGTTTTCCTGCAAGGCGTAGGTGGCTTCCTCGAAAGGCTTCACCATCATGCCGCGACCGAAGAACCCCAGATCCCCACCGTTGGCCGCGGAACCCGGATCCTGCGAATGTTGCTTGGCCAGCTTGGCGAAGTCCGCGGGCGTTGCCTTCAATTGGGCCAGCACCTGGTTGGCCTTTTCCTCGGCAGCCTTGACCTCGGCCGCGGGCGCGCTCTTGTCGGCACGAATCAGGATATGGCTCGCACGGCGCTGCTCGGGCTTGACGTAACGCGCGGCATTCGCTTCGTAGGCGGCCTTGATGTCGGCCTCGCTCACCTTAGTCGCATCGATTAGCTTGGCTTGGCTGAGGACGAGATACTCCACGCGCACCTGCTCAGGCTGCTCGAAACGCTTGCGGTTTTCCTCGTAATAACGCTTGATCGCCGCCTCGTCCGGCTTGCTGTCGCCCATGAATTGCTCGGCGCGCAATACGACCTCGGCGATATCACGCTCCTCGAGTTGGGCAGCCAGCCAGCGATCGGCAGACAGATTGCCTGCTACTGTGGCATTGGCGATCGGCAGGGTCGCCTGTTGCGTCAGCAGATCCCGGCGCAGCATGGACTCGAACTGCTCGACGCTCATGTTTTGCGCGGCCACCAGCGCCTCATAGCGCTCGCGCGAAAACTTGCCATCAACTTGCAGCGCAGGCAGGGACGCGATGAAGCCCGACAGCGTCGCATTGCTGATGCCCATTTGCGCCTTGTTGGCGTGCAACAGCAGGAGCCGCTGGTTGATGAGCTCCTGCAGCACACCCTGACGGAATTCGGGGCTCTCGAGCACCGCGGTGTTGTTGCCGAGTTGGGGACGCAGCCGTTCCTGCTGTTCGTTCAACGCACGCAAGAATTCATCCTGGGAGATGGGCGTCTTGCCGACGCTCGCGATTTCGTTCGCGCCTCCACTGCCACCACTGATGTAGGAATCCACGCCCCACAACGCGAACGGCAAAATAATGAGCGCCAGAACGAACTGGACGATTTTCTTGTTGTTGCGAACGGTATCGAACATGGTCGGGCTTTCCAAGCAAAAAGGCGAACCGCAGTCCGCCTTCGTGTGTTCTGTGAGTTCATTCTGGCGGAGACGGAGGGATTCCCCACCCAGACTGCTTAACTACATGAATCTCTTTAATTAAATGATGCTTTTTGGCTGGTACTCTTATGGATGCAAATTTTACAGGCAATCTGTTTCGAATTCAATCGGGTAAGTCTGACGAAAAGCGGCGATGCCCGCCTTTTTGAGCAGCCGCAGGATCGCCTTGGCCTCGAGAAACTCGAAGGCGATGCCGTGGAAATCGAGCGACGCCCCAGCGAGCTGGCTCTCCTTCAGCGGACTCGCCGCCAGCGGTTTCGCATGTTCCAGAATCTCGGCCAAAACACGGTTACCCGACAAAGGGAAGTCGACATCACGCCAACAGTGGGGCCGCTACAATCCGACCATGCAAATCTGGGTCGATGCCGATGCCTGCCCGAAACCGATCAAGGAGATCCTGTTCCGGGCAGCGACGCGCACCGGCGTCATGGTGACGCTGATCGCCAACCAGATGCTCGCCGTACCGCGCTCGCCGCACATCCGCGCGCTGCAGGTGCCGAAGGGCTTCGACGTAGCCGACAACGAGATCGCGCGGCGCGTGGCGGCCGGCGATCTGGTCATCACCGGCGACATCCCGCTGGCCGCCGACGTGATCGCCAAGGGCGCCAAGGTGCTGACGCCGCGCGGCGAACCCTACGACAAAGGCAGTATCGCCGCCGCGCTGACGCTGCGCAACTTCATGGATACGCTGCGCTCGACGGGCGTGGAAACCGGCGGGCCGGCTGTGTTTTCCGCCAGCGATCAGCACACGTTTGCGAGGCAACTGGATCGGGAACTGGCGGGCCGCAAGGGCTGACCGTTTCTGCCCGTTGTGAGACGGCAGACTAGCTAAATACCTGTTGGGAGTTTGGAAGCCATCATCTTTTTCCGGTCCAGCTTGGGCCCATCGACGATGAACGTGCCGTCGCCGACCGCGTGAATCGTGCGCTTCTCCTTGCGCGCAGTGTTCGCGTAAGCGGCAACGCCTTCCAATACGATAATGTTGTGCTTCTTGACGATGTCGACAACCTTGCACTCGATGTTGGCCAGGCACTCCTTGATCAGGGGCGCCTTGACGATCTTGCCCCGCTCGGGCGTCAGGCCGAATTTGGCAAACTTGTCTGTATCGATACCGGAGCACGTCCCTATTCCGACCACCTGGTCCAGCATATCAACGGCGGGAATGGCGATGACGCACTCCCTGTTCTTTCGCAGCGCAGCGAAAGAGTAATTCCACGCGCCTGTGGTGATGGCGAATGCCGGGGTGAAGTCCACCACCATGGTCCATGAGAGGGTCATGATGTTGTTCTTCCTCCCATCATGGGTCGTCACGAGGACAACCGGTCCTGATTCCATCAGGGTAAACGCCTTGCTCAGCTTCAACTTGCGCATGAAAGCACCTCCGATAGTGATGCCACGCTTGCGCACCTGATGTTAACCGCGAAACTCAATATGCAAACGGCCGGACCGTGAATATCTTCTATGAAGCGACTTCTTGGGCGACCGTTCATGGGCGAAAGCATGCCATCGCAGTCACATTTCATTCGTGGCAAGTGCCCTGACACGAAACCATCCGGCAATGCTGCGTCGGTTGCCGTGCAATACATCCGAATGCTGGGCATGACTACTGCCTGCGCCGTAGATGGCGTAGTGGCGTTCGTAGTCAAACAAGACCAAGAACAATGCTTCACAGTGTCCCCCATGCCTGTCGGCATGACGGACAGGTGAATCAGGACTTGGCGTTGGTCGCCTTGTCGCTCTTGGTGGGTGTCTGAAAGCCGCCTGCCGGAGGCGCAGGCTTCTTGGCCTGCTTGGGCTTTTTGGCTTCCTTGTTGCTGCGTAACTGACCTTTGGCCATGTTTATCTCCATTCCGGAAACCGGATGGCTGATGATAGGCCGATAAACCGTTCTTGGTCATTGTCGACAACAGCGGTATGGAAAGGCAGATACCGCCCTGGTTCGATCAATGTCGTCTGGATCCGATGTCGGCCCATTACCCATTACACTCCGTTTCCTGAACGTAATATCTGCTGCATATGTCCCGCCTTCCACAATCCACTGCGCTTCACTGCCTTGCGCTCCGATGAGCAAACGAGAATCCCGCCGTCTGCTGGCAGAGGGGCTTGCAGTAGCACTCGCCGACTATCAGGCAGCCGTCGTCATCCCTCACTGCGCCGTGTGCACGAAGCCTTGTTGTCGACTCGATCCACTGGTCCTCGAATTGGATTGGAAGCGGCTCAAGGCGCTCTGGCAGATCGAAGCGTCGCGCGCGACCTTCGACAGGCGGCTCTCATCGGGTAAGGGCCCCGTGGAAATCCGGGCGGGGAATGGGCTTTACTATGCCCATCGCAAAGTCTGCCCCGCCTATGACGAAGCGCTCCGCACCTGCCGCGTTTATGATCAGCCCATCAAACCTTCGGGATGCACGGACTTCCCGGTATACGCGGATCGCGGCACCGTCATCGCGGACCTTCGCTGCGAGGCGGTGGACCTCGAGGTGCTATCGACATGGATTGCGCGTTCTGTCGGGCACGAGTTTCGCGTCGTCCAGTCCGCCGATGAGGAGTTCCCTTTTCTGGTCTCGCTGTCAGTGCGGCGGGTAGCCACCGACAGCAACGCACCACGATGACCAAGTACAGCGTCAAGCGTCCCGACGGCGACTCAGGTCGAAGACTCATCGATCACTCATCGTCAACCAGGCCGCTTCGAACGCTATGATTTGCACATCTGACGCTTCATGTTCAAGATTGCGCCATGGCTTCCCCTAAATCCCCCGCCCCCTCCCGTCTCGATCAGATTGTCGCTGCTGCCCGCTCGAATGCGACGCAGCGCGAGAAGGACTACCGCGAACAGGCACTCAAGATCTATCCGTGGATCTGCGGGCGCTGCGCCCGCGAGTTCACCCACGCCAATCTGCGCGAATTGACGGTGCATCACCGCGACCACAACCACCAGAACAATCCGCCTGACGGCAGCAACTGGGAGCTGCTCTGCCTCTACTGCCACGACAACGAGCACCAGAAACAGCTGGAGGCGCAAGCTGGGCAGTCGATGGACACGCCGCAGGGCAAGGTGGCGACGCACAACCCCTTCGCCGACCTGAAGTCGTTGCTCAACAAGGGCCGCTAAGGAGTCACTTAGGAGCCGCTAAGCCGACCCCGGCTCCGCCGCCCGGTACGGCAGGTGGCCGGCCATTTCGTCCTGATAGTCGCGCAGGGCGCCATCCTCGCGCGCGAGGTAGCGCGCCACCGCGTCGCGCAGGCGCGGATCGACGACCCAGTAGGCGGACCAGGTCGACACCGGCTCGAAGCCGCGCGCGATCTTGTGTTCGCCCTGTGCGCCGGGCTCGAAGCGCCGCAGGCCGCGATCAATCGCGTACTCGATGCCGGCGTGGTAGCACAGCTCGAAATGCAGGCCGGGGCAGTCGATGTCGGTGCCCCAGTGGCGGCCATAGAGCGCCGCATCGTCGCGGTAACAGATCGCCGAAGCCACGGGCTGCTCGCCCGCGAAGGCGCAGAACACCACCATGCGCCGGCCCAGCGCGACGCCGACGCTGCGAAAGAACTCCTCGGTGAACGCGGCATGACCGCCGAGCCGCTCGAAGGTGCTGCGGTAATGGCGGTGGATGGCCGGCCACAGCGCATCGTCGATTTCGTCGCCGTGGCGCGCCTCGATGCGCAGGCCGGCGTCGCTCACCGCGCGGCGTTCGCGCTTGAGCTTCTTGCGCTTCTCGGCCGTGAAGGTGGACAGGAAATCGGCGAAGTCGCGGTAGCCGCGATTGAGCCAGTGGAACTGCACGCCGCGCCGCATGAGCAGCCCGGCAGCTTCTAGCGCTGCGCGGTCGGGCTCGCGCACGAACAGGCATTGCCAGTTGGAGGCGCCCGATTCAGCGGTGAGGTCGATGGCGGCTGCGATCAGCGCGGCACGCGCGGCGGGGTTATCCTCCGCAGCCAGCAGGCGCGGCCCCGGTGATGGCGTGAAGGGCACGCCAGTGACGAGCTTGGGAAAGTAGTCCAGCCCGGCCTGCTGCCAGGCCGGCCCCCAAGCGTAGTCCACCGCGAAGTCGCCATACCAGTGATGCCGCTGATAGAGCGGCAGCAATCCAGCGAGACGCCTCTCCCCATCACGCAGCGCCAGATGCATCGGCTGCCAGCCGAGCGGGCCGCGCGCGGTGACACACTGTTCGGCCGCGCCGAGAAATGCGCGGCTGACGAAGGGATCGCCTTCCGTGGCGAGTCGCTGCCAGTCGGCTTCGGATACATCCCCAGCAGTGGCGAGGAGTTCGGGGCGCAGCATGTGCCTTCAACCTCTACAAGCAGGAATGGGAGGCGACGATATTACCTTTGTTGTTCCAGGCCTGAAGTGCCGTCCCGCCAGCGCTGACTTTCGCGCCGCATTCGAACTGCTAGGGGTACCGGGGGTAATCAAGGCTTTCGGTAACGAACTCCACTAAACTAACGCGCTCCATGCGCGCACTGTGGCTTCTCTTCGTGACCTCTCTTGCCCTGTCGTCATCCGGACCCGCTCAAGCCGACGAGGTGTACGTCGCGGTCGCGGCGAATTTCGCCCAGCCCGCGCGTCTCATCGCCACCGAATTCGCACGCGATACCGGCCACCAGGCGCAACTGGCGATCGGCGGCACGGGCAAGTTCTACGCCCAGATACGGAACGGCGCGCCCTTCGAGGTGCTGCTCGCAGCCGATGACACGACACCCGCCAGGCTCGAGGCCGAAGGCTTCGGCAGCGGCCGCTTCGTCTATGCCACCGGCCGGCTCGCGCTCTGGTCGGCGAAGCCGGGCTTCGTCGATGCGCAGGGCGAGGTGCTGAAGACGGATGCGTTTCGCCACCTGGCGATCGCCAGCCCCAAGCTGGCGCCCTACGGCGTCGCCGCGATCGAAACGCTGGCCGCCCTGCAGCTGCACGACCGCCTGCAGGCGAAGTTCGTGTTCGGCGAAAACATCGGCCAGGCGCACCAGTTCGTCGCCAGCGGCAACGCCGAACTCGGCTTCGTTGCGCTGTCGCAGGTGGTCGGCAAGGATGGCCGCATGGCCACGGGTTCGGGCTGGATCGTTCCCGCCGCGCTGCACACCCCCCTGCGGCAGGAAGCTCTGCTGTTGAACGTCGGCAGGGAGCGTCCGGCGGCGGTCGCCTGGCTGGACTATCTGCGCTCGGACAAGGCGAAGTCCATCATCCGCGCCTTCGGCTACGAGATCTAATCCCCCGCCGTGACGCCCGCCGATTTCGACGCCATTTGGCTGACGCTCAAGCTCGCCAGCCTGACCACCGTGTTGCTGCTGCTGATCGGCACGCCGATCGCGTGGTGGCTGGCGCGCACGCGCCACTGGGCCAAGGGCCCCGTCGGCGCGGTCGTCACGCTGCCGCTGGTGCTGCCGCCGGCGGTGCTCGGCTTCTACCTGCTGGTGCTGATGGGGCCGGACGGGCCGGTCGGGCAATTCACGCAATCGCTCGGCCTCGGCCTGCTGCCCTTCACCTTCGCCGGCCTCGTCGTCGCCTCGATCATCTACTCGATGCCCTTCGTCGTCCAGCCGCTGCTGCAAGCCTTCGAGGCGATCGGCGAGCGGCCGCTCGAAGCGGCGGCGACGCTGCGCGCGAGCCCGTGGGATACCTTCTTCTCGGTCGTGGTGCCACTGGCACGCCCCGGCTTCATCACCGCCAGCGTGCTCGGCTTCGCCCACACCGTCGGCGAATTCGGCGTGGTGCTGATGATCGGCGGCAACATCCCGGGCCAGACGCAGGTGCTGTCGATGGCGATCTACAACCACGTCGAGGCGCTCGAATACGCGCCGGCGCACTGGCTGGCGGGCGGCATGCTCGTCTTCTCCTTCGTCGTGCTGCTGGTGCTCAACACCTTCAAGCCGGTGCTGCGCAAGCCATGAGCATCGCCGCGCGCTTCCGCCACGCCTATCCGGGCTTCGCGCTCGACGTCGACCTCACGCTGCCGGGGCACGGCGTCACAGCGCTGTTCGGACATTCCGGCTCGGGCAAGACGACGCTGCTGCGCTGCATCGCCGGCCTCGAGCGCGCGCAGGGCCGGCTGACGATCGACGACGCGGTCTGGCAGGACGACGCCACCTTCGTCCCCACGCACCGCCGGCCGATCGGCTACGTGTTCCAGGAAGCCAGCCTGTTCCCGCACCTGAGCGTGCAGGGCAACCTCGACTTCGGCATGAAGCGCATTCCAGAACAGTGCCGTCCCGCCAGCGCTGACTTTCGCCACATCATCAACCTGCTGGGCATCGGTGCCCTGCTCGAGCGCCAACCCGATCGCCTCTCGGGCGGCGAGCGCCAGCGCGTCGCCATCGCCCGCGCACTGCTCACCGCGCCGCGCCTGCTGCTGATGGACGAGCCGCTCGCCGCGCTCGACCTCGCGCGCAAGAACGAAATCCTGCCCTACCTCGAACGCCTGCACGACGAACTGGAGATTCCCGTGCTCTATGTCAGCCACGCGCCCGACGAAGTCGCGCGGCTGGCCGACCACATCGTGGTGATGGAAGGCGGGCGCGCCGTCGCGCAGGGGCCGCTGACCGACACGCTCGCGCGCCTCGATTTGCCCATCCTGTCATTGCGCCTCGGCGAAGACGCCGGCGTGGTACTCGACGGCACGGTGGTCGAACGCGACGAGAACTGGCAGCTCGCGCGCATCGGTTTCGCGGGCGGATCGGTCTGGGTGCGCGATGGTGGCCATACGCTCGGCCACGCCGTGCGCGTGCGCATCCTCGCGCGCGACGTCAGCATCGCCCGCGAACAGATCCTCGCGACCAGCATCCTCAACACCCTGCCCGCCAAGGTCGTCGCGCTCGCCGATGAACCACACCCCGCCCAGCTACTGGTGCGCCTGCAGGTCGGCGATTCACCGGTGCTCGCCCGCGTCACACGCCGCTCGGCCTGTGCCCTCGAACTCAAGCCGGGCCAGGCGGTCTGGG
>CAZTWA010000041.1:11478-16172 GCA_964617225.1 uncultured Methyloversatilis sp. | reverse complement strand
TGCGTCCCAGCGCGTTCTGCGCAGCGTCGAGCGAGTCGCTACGGAAGGCGATCAGGCCGCCGAGCGAACCGCCGGTCAACATGGATTCCGGCATGAGGATGGGAGGATTGCCGTTCGGCGACCGCAGGGCAACGATCATCCGCTCCGGATCATCCGGTGCGGCCATCGCTTGCATCGAGAACGACAACGTGCCAATGACCAGCGGCTGGCCATTACCAATGAAGACGCTGTAGGTGCCGTCGCTCTGGGTGATGGTAGTGGCGCGGATCTTGGTGTTGAGGTCGGCGATCAACTGGTCGCGCTGGTCGAGGAGGTCGTTGGCTGGCTGGTTCGGCCCCGCCGCCTGCGCAAGGACGATGCGCTGGTTGATCTCGGCGATTTGCTGCGCGTAGGAATTGATCGCCGTGACTTCGCTGGTGATCTGTGCATTGACGCCACTGCGAATCTCCGTCATGCGTTCGTCGATGGCCTGGAAACGTGACACCAGTGCCTGACTGGACGACAGCATGGCCTGGCGCGCCGGCAGTGATGCGGGATAGGCGGCCATTTCCTGGACGGCTGCGAAGAAACTCGACAGCGCAGGCGAGAGGCCGGCGTCCGGATCGGCAAGCAGGTTGTCGATCTGGCTGATCTGGCTCAAATAGCTGTCCATCTCGGCGGCGCCTGTGCTGGCCGACAGGACTTGTTCGCTCAGTTGCTGGCTGTAAACGCGACGAACCGTTTCGACGCTCGTGCCCTGACCGATAAATCCGGCGCCGGTAAACATCGGGATGTTCGTCGTCTGGATAATCTGCTGGCGGTTGTAGCCCGCGGTCGACGCATTCGAGATATTGTGGCTGGTGGTCTGGATGCCCACCTGCGCTGCGTTCAAACCACTGACGGCGACGTTAAAGATGCTCATTCTCTGGCTCCGGAAGATGAATCATTAACGGCAAAAACTGCCGTTGATTGAGCGTTTGCCAGAGGAATACAGCAACCGCCATGCCAGAGAAGGCAGGAAGGCCTAAGAATCAGGCGCCAGGGGTACCCGCGGTCATCAGGGAGAGGTTGCCGATGACGCGCTCGAGCTTGCTGGCGTAAGCGGGATCGGTGGCATAGCCCGCCCGCTGGAGTCCTTGGGCGAAGCTGGCGGCATCGCGGCTGCCGAGCACGCCTGCGTAGCGCGGCGACTGCGCCAGCAATTGGGCGTAGTCGCGGAAGGCCTCGGCATAGGAACCATAGGCCCGGAAGCGTTCAACGCGCTTTTCGGCCACGCCATTCACGTATTCGGTGGTTGTCGCCTCGACCGTGGCCCCTGACCAGTTGCTGCCGGCCTTGATGCCGAACAGGTTGTGGCTCGGCCGACCGTCGGGGAAGCGTGGTTCGGACTTGCCCCAGCCGCTTTCGAGCGCGGCATGGCCGACGAGGAATTGTGCCGGTACGCCAGTCGTCTGGCTCGCCGCGGCCGCATGCGGCCAGACCCCGGAAACGAAAGTCAGCGCTGGCGGGACGGCACTGGCCGCCCCTTCACGAACAGGGGACAGGCTGGGGCGCACCGGGCTGCCCTCGAGCGGCAAGGCCGGTTGCGTCTTGTCGGCATCCGGCAGGGGAATGCCCTGCCGCGGCACGTTGAACGGCAGACCCCGCGCTGGCGGCGTCAGCGGGAAACCTTCCTCGCCCGTCATCGACGCGGATGCATCACCACGCGCCAACTGCCTTTCGATCACCGCCGCCAATCCGGTGCCGCCCTTGGCCGCCATGACCTGGGCGAGTTGCGCATCGAGCAACTCCTGATAAAAGCGGGTCTGGTCGCTGTCGAACGGACCGCTCTGCGGCGTGGCCGCGCGCATCGACTTGAGCATCATCTGCAGGAAGACCGCCTCGAACTGCCGCGCCGTGGCCTTCACCGCCTGCGGATCGTCCTTGCGCAGGCCGGACTTGAGCTTCGCGAGCGCCTGCGCGTCGAAAACGGAGGGAATGGCGGTGTCCGGGATCATGACTCTGTAGATTGCCGGTAACGGCCGGAGATTGCCGGCGGAACATATCGGCAATTCATGCCGCTGTTCCGCGCTTAGATGATTTCGAGTTCGGCGCGCAGCGAGCCGGACATCTTCATCGCCTGCAGGATGGCGATCAGGTCCTGCGGGTTGGCGCCGATGGCGTTCAGCGCCTTGACGACGTCGGCCAGGTTCGCACCGGCCTTCAAGGCCACCAGCGCACGGTCATCCTGCTTGATGTCGATCGTCGCATTCGTCACCCCCACCGTCTGACCGCCCGAGAAGGCACCGGGCTGGCTCACCTTGTTGTCGGCCGTGACGGATACCGAAAGATTTCCATGCGCCACGGCGCAGGCATCGATCGTCACCGCCTGGTTCATCACGATCGAACCGGTACGCGCATTGACGATCACCTTGGCCGGCATCTGCATCGGCGTGACGTTGAGATTCTCCACGGTGCCGAGGAAGGCCACCCGCTCATCGGGGCTGACCGGCAGCCGGACCTGCACCTCGCGTCCATCGACGGCGCTGGCCGTACCCGGTCCCATGGCAGCGTTGATCGCATCCACCACGCGGCGTGCCGTGCCGAAGTCGCTGCGGCGCAATTCGAAGCTGGCGATATTGCCCTGCCCGACCGGCATCGGCACTTCGCGTTCCACGGTCGCGCCATTGACGATGCGGCCGGCGGAAAGATGGTTGATGGTGGTTTTCGAACCCGCGCCGGAGGCGCCGGCACCAACCACCACCACATTGCCTTGCGCCATGGCATAGACCTGGCCATCGGCACCCTTGAGGGGCGTCATCACCAGCGTGCCGCCGCGCAGCGACTTCGCGTTGCCGATGGAGGAGACGGTCACATCGAGCGGCTGGCCGATACCGGCAAACGGCGGCAGATCAGCCGTGATCATGACGGCAGCGACGTTCTTCAACTGCAACGACTGGCCCGGCGGCAGCGTGACACCGAGCCGCGACAGCATGTTGATCATGCTCTGGACGGTGAAGGGGGTCTGCGTCGTCTGGTCGCCCGTGCCATCCAGGCCGACCACGACGCCGTAACCCACCAGCTGGTTGGTGCGGATACCGGAGATGGAGGCGATTTCCTTGATGCGCTCGGCGCGCGCGGCGTCGGACACCAGCAGCGCGGCGAACATCCACATCAGGCCGATCAGGAACTTGTGTACGTTGCTCATGACAGTGCTTCTCTAGAAGGGCAGGAAGGTGAGGAAGAATCGCCCAAGCCAGCCCATGACTTGGGCCGAATCAAGAAAGCCATTTGCCTTGTATTCGATGCGTGCATCCGCGACCTGCGTGGATGCGACGGTGTTCGACGCCGTGATGGTGATGGGATTGACCACGCCCGAGAAGCGGATGAACTCCTCGCCTTCCTTCAAGCCGATTTGTTTCTCGCCGGAAACCAGCAGGTTGCCGTTGGGATACACCTCGATCACCGTGACCGTCAGCGTGCCGGTGAAGTTATTCGACGAGGTGTTCTCGCCCGAGCCCTCGAAAGCCGTTTCGCTGTTGGCCGCGAGCGTTGCTCCCTGGAAGGTTTTGAGCGGCAAGCCGGCGATCGTCGGGATGCCGAGCGATGTCTCGTGGCTGCGATCGGCCTTGGTATCGGACTTCTTCGCTGCGGCGGTTTTCTCCGAGATATTGATCGTCAAGGTGTCGCCGACGAGGCGCGCGCGCCGATCCTCGAAGAGCGGCCGCGCGGTGGCGATATTGTAGATGCTGCCGTTGGCGGGTGCCATCGCCGCACGCGCTTCGGGACGCACGGTCATCGGCTGATGGATCGCCGTCGAAGGCGTCGTGGTCACGCAACCCGCGAGCAGGATTCCGATCAGGAGCAGCGGCAGCGTGAAGGATTTCATGATGAACCTCAAAATCTCATTAGAGTTGCGTAAGACGGCCGAGCATGGAATCGGACGTCTGGATGGCGCGCGAATTCATCTCGTAGGCGCGCTGGGTCTGGATCATCGAAACGAGTTCCTCCGCCACATTCACGTTGGCGGTCTCGACCATCCCCTGGTTGAGCAGGCCGGCACCGTTGCTGCCCGGGGTATTCGGTGTCGGGGTGCCCGAGGATGCGGTTTCGACATACAGGTTCTCGCCGACGCTCTGCAGTCCACCGTTGTTGATGAAGGTCGCCAGCTGGATGTTGCCGACCTGCGTGGGCGCTGCCTGGCCAGCCTGCGTGACAGACACGATGCCGTCGCGGCTGATGGTGATGCTGATCGCGTCCGCTGGAATCGTGATCGCGGGCGAGAGCGGGTAACCACTCGAAGTCACGATCTGGCCGGTACTGTCGCGCTGGAAGGCGCCGTCGCGCGCGTAGGCCAGCGTGCCATCCGGCATCTGGACCTGGAAGAAACCCTGGCCGTTGATTGCCATGTCGAGCGGATTATCGGTGCGCTGCAGGGTGCCCTGGGTGTGGATGTGTTCGGTCGACACGGTGCGCACGCCGACGCCGAGCGTCAGTCCGGACGGGATCTGCGTCTGCTGCGTCGATTGCGCGCCGGGCTGCCGCAGGTTCTGGTAGAGCAGGTCTTCGAACACCGCGCGCTGACGCTTGTAGCCGTTGGTACTGACGTTCGCGAGGTTGTGCGAGATCACGTCGAGCTGCGTCTGCTGGGCATCGAGGCCGGTCTTGGCAATCCAGAGGGAGCGGATCATTCATTCATCCTTTTCTTAACGGGGGGCCAGCACTTGCGTGGCCGC
>CAZTWA010000041.1:9211-11378 GCA_964617225.1 uncultured Methyloversatilis sp. | reverse complement strand
GAGATCGGGCCGCCATCGCCCTGGACCGGAATGCCGTTCTTGGTCTGCAGCACGCCGTTCTCGGAGGTCTCGAAACTGCCGGCGCGCGTGTAGGCCTCGATGCCGTCCGGCAAGGCCAGCGCGATCCAGCCTTTACCGCGCACCGCGACGTCATAGCTGCCGCCGGTATAGTTCAGCGCACCTTCGCTGAAATCCGTGTGCGTGCTGGCATCGACCGCGAAGGCCCGCGTCGGCAGGGCAGACGGTGTCATGTTGTGCGTCAGTACCTGCGCCGCACGCAGGCGATGCTCTTCGGCGCGATAGCCTTGCGTAGTAACGTTGGCGAGATTGTGCGACACAGCGGCCTGGCGCGACAACGTTCCTGTCGCCCCCGTCATCACCGTGTAGATCAGCTTGTCCATGTCGCTCTAGTCGCTCAGTGTGCCGTCTCGCCAGCGCTGACTTTCATCAACGCAGATTCACCAAGGTCTGCAGGATCGAGTCCTGCGTCTTGATGGTCTGCGCATTGGCTTGGTAGGCGCGCTGGTAGGTAATCATGTTGACCAATTCGGCCGTCAGGTCGACGTTTGACTCTTCGATCGCCGCAGACTGGATCACGCCCAACGAACCTGAACCCGGCACGCCGATCAGCGGCTGGCCGGAGTCGGCGGTTTCCGCCCACTGGTTGTTGCCCAACGAGGTTAGGCCATTCGGATTGTTGAAGTTGCCGAGCACGACTTGCGCGAGGTCGCGTGTCTGGCCGTTGCTATAACGGCCCTGCACGGTGCCGTCGCTCGCGACGCTCAATCCGGAGAGGCGACCCGATGTATAGCCATCCTGGGTGATCATGTTGACGCCAAAAATGTTGCCGTATTGGGTCGAGCCCGTGAGATTAAGCGGGAATGACATGGCCGCGGCACCGGTACCCAACTGGGCTGGGGTATAGGTCTGTGCAATGATCCCGAGGGCTGGCGTTGTCAGCGTGCCGGTACTGTCGAAAGCAACCACCGTGGGTCCCGCCTGGTTTGCGCCATCAAGGGTCGTGTATGTATCCCAGGTATTCGGCGCTGTCTTCTTGAAATACATGGACAACAAATGGGGATTGCCCAACGAATCATAGACTGTCGCCGATGTCGAGCTGTTGTAAGTCGTGGGGTCGCCGACATTGAAGGGGGTAGCGATTACGGCTTCGCGGGAATCCAGGTTCAGGCCGATTTCGAGTCCGGTACTACCGGCGCTGGCACCTGTCGCCTGCGGTTGGAGATCCGAGGTATTGATGAATATTTCAGCGGGTGAGGACGGTACGATGACATTGCTGCTATTCGCCAAGTAACCGGTCAGGCGGTAGCCGTTGGCATTCACGATGTAGCCGTCCTTGTCGACATTGAACTGGCCATTCCGCGTCCAGGTAATCGCCCCGTTATTGCTCAGCCGATAGAAGCCGGAACCATTGATCGCCAGATCCAATGCGTTATTGGTCACCGTGATGTTGCCTTGGGTAAATTGCTGGTTGATGCCGGCAACCGTGGTACCAATACCAATCTGACTGGCACTCCCAAGCGTCGCGGCGAAAACATCGGCGAAGGCCGTCGTCGCCGACTTGAAGCCGACCGTGCCCGAGTTGGCGATGTTGTTGCCGACGGAATCAAGCGCCTTGGATGATGCGCTCAGACCACTCAAGCCTTGTTGAAAACTCATTTCATCGCTCCTGTCAGAGAATTTGTTTGACGTCTCGCATACCGAATGCACCAAGCGTGCCAACGTCGAGGGTCAAGCCACTCGTGTTGCGGGTCACTGCCTGAACGACGCCATAAGCCAGCGCACTCGGGGTCGTGGTGTTCGTGCCGGTCTTGGCACTAATGCTGTAGCTGTAGTTGCCGAGCGCTGCTTGCGCCCCGCTGTCTGCCTTGCCATCCCAGACGAAGGGATGGATACCGGCGCCCTGCGCACCCAAGCTCAGGGTCCGCACGACCAGACCGTTGCTGTCCTTGATCGTGACCGTCGTTTCGTCCGTGCCCGTGGCCAACTCAAATCCACCGATCCCGCCTTGTTCGCCCAACGTCATGGTCGCACCGGGGACCAGCACGCCGTGATTGACCAGCGCCGCAGCTTCCATGGCCTGCGAGTCGTTCATCCCGGAGAGCAAGGTCTGCAGGGTCGCGTTGAGCTTCTCGATGCCATTGACCGT
>CAZTWA010000041.1:0-9111 GCA_964617225.1 uncultured Methyloversatilis sp. | reverse complement strand
ATGGCCAGGGTTTTTGCCATCAGCGCCTTCGCGGTGGTCATGACTTCCGCGTTGGTCTGGTAGGCGCGCGAGGCCGAGATCATGTTCACCATCTCCTCGACCACATTCACGTTCGGCAGCGTGACATAGCCCTTTTCGTCGGCGGCAGGGTTCGCCGGTTCGTACTGCATGCGCGCCGGCGCGACGCTGTCGACGACTTGCGTCACACGCACGCCCAAGCCGCCGCCTTCGACCGGCATGGCCCTGAATACGACCTGTTTCGCCTTGTAGGGTTGGCCATCGGCCCCGACGACGCTGTCTGCGTTGGCGATGTTGCTCGCGACGGCGTTGAGCCGCGCCGATTGCGCGGTCAGTGCGGAACCGGCGATGGAGAAAATGCGGAAGTCGCTCATGGCTTACTGCCCCTGAATTGCGGTCGTCATGCTGCGGAAGCGATGGTTGAGGAAGGTCAGCAGCGCTTCCACCTGCAGGGCGTTCTCGGCGAAGGCGGCGCGCTCCACATCCATGTTGACCGTGTTGCCATCGACCGCCCCCTGATACTCGGACCGATACTTCACGGCACCACCGAAGGGTGAATCGCCGTTGCTGCCCAAATGTCCGGCTTGCGTGCGGGCAAGCGTCACGGATTCGACCGTGGGTGTGCCACGACCGCCCAGGGCCGTATTCAGCGCCGACTTGAAATCGACGTCACGGGCCTTGTAGTGCGGCGTGTCGGCGTTGGCAATGTTCGATGCCAGCAACTCCTGACGATACCCCCGCACGCCCAGGGCGTTGCGGATGGTGCTCAGGTCTTGTTCAAGGCGGTCGATCATGTCTCTGGGGGCGTGGTGATTATTCGGCACAGTGCTAATGCAGCAACCGTGCCATGTCGAAAACTCGCCTTGGGATGGGCTTGCCCGGCAGATTGGGCGGCTTTGCCGGCAGTTCGGCGGCAATTCTTGCCACCTCGGGAATAGCAACGGTAATTCGTCGGTACGTCACCGAACCATCCCGGTGAAACATGTTCCAATCCGCCTATGCGAACTTTTCCACTTTTTGCTGCATGCACCGCCCTGCTCCTTCCCATGGCCGCCCAGGCCCAGCAGGATCCCGCACCGGTCAAGAAAGCCATCGAAAGCTGGCTGAAGATTCAGACCAAGGGGCTGCCCGGGCAGGTCAGCTGGGATATCGGGGGTCTGGATCCGGACAACCAACTTGGTGCCTGCAAGAGCTTCGATATCAGCCGGCCCGCGGGGGCCCGCCCCTGGGGACGCACCAACGTCGTCGTGCGCTGCCTGGGCGAAGCGGGCTGGCGCGTCTATGTTCCTGTCCATGTGCGCGTCAAGACCGACTACCTCCTCAGTGCACGGCCGATCGCGCAGGGCCAGGTCGTCGTTGCAGAAGACCTCGCGACCGAACTGGGCGATCTTTCCGAATTACCGGGGAGCATCCTGACCGACACGACGCTGGCCGTCGGCAAGGTCGCCGCCTCATCGATACCCGCCGGCCGGCCGCTGCGTAGCGACATGCTCAAGCCGCAGACCGTCGTGCGCCAGGGACAGACCGTCAAGGTCGTTTCACGCGGACCGGGATTTGCCGTCGCCAACGAGGGACGTGCGCTCAACAATGCCCAGGAAGGTCAGGTCACACAGATCCGGCTCGGCAGCGGCCAGGTCGTCAGCGGCGTGGCCAAAGCCGACGGCACGGTTGAAGTCGGCTACTGATTCATGTTTATAATCATTGGACTAGGAAATTAGGCGCACTGGCGATTTTGGCCTCAGGTTTCTGCCCGGACTGCCGTAAATAAACCCAAGAAAGCTGTCAAAGGATGATTACCGTGAAGATCAATAGCGCCATTCCCACCGTCGGCAATGCAACCGGAAGCGGTTCACCCCGCGGAACCGCGGCTGCGTCAACCCCGAAGTCGGCGGGAACCTCCTCCGGTGAGCGCGTCGATATCTCCTCCCTTTCTGCGCGGTTGCAGGAAGTGGGCGCGGGCGATACCCCGATCGACGTTCAAAAAGTCGCGGAAATCAAGCAGGCCATCAGTGAAGGTCGCTTCCAGATCAACCCCGAGCGCATCGCCGACGGCCTTGTCGCCAGCGTGCGTGAAATGCTGGGACGCGCCGGCAAGTCTGCCTGAATCCCAAGCGCCGATCCGAATCGCCGGGATATCGACGTGGTGACACCCTCCACGACACCCCCATCGCCCGGCATGGGTGACCTGTTGCACAAGGAAGTGGCCCAGTTGCAGGCATTCGTTGAACTCCTCAAACAGGAACAGGCGCTCCTCAAAACGGAAAGCGGTGAAGCGCTGCTTGCCCTCGTCGAAACCAAGAATACACTGGCCAACGAATTGGGCCAGCAGGCGCAAGGCCGTGAACAACAGCTGGCCGCACTCGGATTGCCGGCCGGCCGCATCGGCATGGCTGAATGGCTTGACCAGCACGCCCGGCCGGCCGAGCGGCCCCTCTGGGATACTTTTCTGACACTGGCCGGCGAAGCGCGCGACCTCAACCTGCTCAACGGAAAGCTGATCGGACTGCACATGCAGCACAATCAGCAGGCGCTTGCCGCATTGACGGCGGCCGCCGACCGGGCGACGACCTACGGACCCGACGGACAACAGCAATCGTCAGTAGGCAGCCGAATCCTCGGCAAAGCCTGAACTGGCGACGGCCGTCTATTCGGGGATTGCCACTTCCACCGGGGTATCCGGCGTGCGCGATTCCATGGTGATGGCCACGCGGCGGTTGCGCTGCCGACCCTCGACCGAGGCATTATCAGCGACCGGGCGCTGCTCGGCGTAGCCCGTCGCGGTCAATCGCCGCGGGTCGACGCCCGTATCGATAAACAACCGCACCACGCTCGCCGCGCGCGCGCCCGAAAGCTCCCAGTTCGACGGGAACAGCAACGTGCTGATCGGCGCATTGTCGGTATGCCCCTCGACGGTGATCGGAAAATCCGTGGTCGCGAGGATCTGCCCCACCGCCGTCAGTGCCCGGACGGCGGGAATCTGCAGCCGCGCCTCGCCGGAATCGAACAGCACGCTCGCGTTGATTTCGACGGTGATCCCCAGGGCGCCCTCGGTGATGCGCACCTGGCCCGATGCCACCAGCGGTGCCAGCGCCTCGGTGATTTCCTTGGCTTTGTTGCGCAACAGCTCCCGGTTCTTTTCACGCACGCTGTCGGTCTTGATATTGGCGACCTGCGGCTTCTTGAAGGGGATCGTCACCGGCATCGGTGCATTCGGATTGACCTGCACCATGGCACCCGAGGCACTCCCCGGGATATTGCGGAAAGCCGACGCGATCGAGTCCGACAGCACGCGGTACTTGCCCTCATTCACCGACGAGACGGCATACATCACGACGAAGAAGGCGAACAGCAGGGTAATGAAATCGGCGTACGAAACGAGCCAGCGTTCGTGATTTTCGTGTTCCTCTGCCTTGCGTCGTCGGCCCATGGCAACCCCCATCGTCAGACGATGTAGCCCTGCATTCGACTCTCGATGATGCGTGGATTGTCACCATTCGCAATGCCGACAAGACCATCGACGAACATCTCGCGCAGGGCGACCAGGCGGGCGATGTTGGCGAGCAACTTCTTCGCGATCGGCAGGAAAATCAGGTTGGCCGCGCCGACGCCATAGATCGTCGCGACGAAGGCCACGGCAATGCCGGCACCGAGCTTGGAGGGATCGGTGAGGTTTTCCATCACGTGGATCAGCCCCATTACCGCGCCGAGAATGCCGATGGTTGGCGAGTAGCCACCGGCCGATTCCCAGATCTTGGCCGAAAGTTTCATCTGCTCCTCGTAGGCACCAATCTCGACCTCGAGCACTTCGCGCAACCGCTCGGGTTCGACGCCGTCGACCAGGTGCTGCAGCCCCTTGCGCATGAACGCATCGGGAACCAGCGGGATCTGCGCCTCAAGCGCGAGCAGGCCTTCCTTGCGCGCCACATGACTCCAGGTCGTGACCTGGTCGATCAGCTTGACCGGGTCACTGGCCGGCGGCAGGAAGACCCACTTGCCCATCTTGAGGCCGGTCATGAACACCTGCATCGGCGACTGCAGCATGACCGCACCCAGCGTGCCGCCGATGACGATGAGGAAGGCCGTCGGCTGCACCAGCGAGGAAATGTGGCCGCCTTCGAGCACCTGGCCGACGATGATGGCTGCCAGTCCGAGCGCGAGTCCTGCAAAGCTGATCTTGTCCATGGTGGTCAGGCGGGGGTAGTGGAGGCCGACTTGGGCTTGCGGCCGCGCCGTTTCGCCGTTTGCTTGATGGCGCCCTGCTCGCCGTGCATGGCGGCACGCAATCGCGCAACGGCCTGCGCGTGCAGCTGGCACACGCGCGATTCGGTCACGCCCATGACTTCGCCGATCTCGCGCAGGTTCAGGTCCTGTTCATAGTAAAGCGCCATCATGAGCTTCTCGCGCTCGGGCAGGTTGGCGATGGCGGCCACGAGGGCGGTGCGGGTGTCGCTTTCCTCGAGGATCGCCAGCGGATCGGGTGCCGTGCCCGCTGCATGGTGTTCGAGATAATCTTCGTTATCGCCGGCGAGGTCCTCGATATAGACGATCTGGTGGCCGCGGGCTTCCTGCAGCAGGTGCTGGTAGTCGGCCAGCGACATGTCGAGCGCCGCAGCCAGTTCGCCCTCGGCCGGCGGACGGCCATGCTCGTGCTCGAGTTTCTGCAGCACCGCCTCGACCCGCCGCATTTCCTTGCGGATGCCGCGCGGCATCCAGTCGTTCTCGCGCAAGCCGTCGAGCATCGCACCGCGCACCCGCTGCACGGCATACGTTTCGAACTGGGCGCCCATGCCTTCCTCGAAGCGCCCGAGCGCATCGAGCAGCCCGAGCATGCCGTTCTGGACGAGGTCATCGACCTGCACGCTGGCCGGCAGCTTCGCCATCAGGTGATAGGCGATGCGCTTGACCAGCGGAGCGTATTGATTGACGAGGCGCTCCTTTTCGAGCGTGCCCTGGGCGGTGTACATGTTTGTCGTCATGCTCATGGGGTCGAGATGCCGGGCAGCACAGTGTGGGACATGGGTGTGCGTCCAAACTATAGCACCGAGTCCTGGCGCACCGCCCCGGACTGGCGGACTGGCGCGCCACTCGGCCGCGTAGTAGTTTCCCCGGCGGCCATGCCGATGTATTCGAGGCGCACGCCCAGATACTCGCGCGCCACGCGTTGCAAGTTGTCGAACACGGTTTGCGCCTCCTCGCTGGACCGGGCATGCGTGATGGTGATCGTGAAATGATTGCAGCATTGTTCGTGCGCGACGCGCTTGATGCGCGCATAAGCATCGATCACGTCAGTCTCCCGCGCAGCCACCGTGAGCGCCACGGGCGGCGTGGCGAACAGCCGCCGCAGCCCCTCGGCCTGATCCAGAAGCTGGCCGGAGGCGGCGTGTTCAGACAAGCGCCGCTCCCCGTGACGCCGTCGCGTTCGGCATCACCAGGCCCAGCTCGTCCTCGCGCAGGCGATGCGCCGCACTCACGGGCTGCTTGAAGGCACGGTGCAGCAGGTAGGTGCGATTGGGCAAGTGCAGGTCTTCCGGCACCCGCTGGCCGTTGGCGACGTAGGCCAGCAGCAGGCCGTGTCGCACCACCGCATCGAGCGCCGGTGCGAGCGCCGCCGTTTCGTCGACCTTCGAGAGGATGCAGCCAGCGATGTCCTCGCCCGCATAGCTGCGGATCACGTCGTCGAGCGTATCGCCGCGGCTGGTGGCGTTGAGCAGCAACAGGCGCTTGACGTCACCAGCGCGCATCAGCATCGCGGCCTGCTCGGCCACCATGCGGTCGCGCTGGCTCATGCCGACCGTATCGATCAGCACCATGTGCTTGCCACGCAGCTCGGACAGGGTCCGCCGCAGGTCCTCGCTGTCGCGCACGACATGCACCGGCACGCCGAGGATGCGGCCATAGATGCGCAGTTGCTCGTGCGCGCCGATCCGGTAGCCGTCCGTCGTCAGCAGCGCGAGCTTCTCGGCGCCGTAGCGCACGACGCAGCGCGCCGCCAGCTTGGCCGTCGTCGTCGTCTTGCCGACACCGGTGGGGCCCACCAGCGCGAACACGCCGCCGCGGTCGATGAGGTCGTTCTCGGCCGTCAGGGTACGCAGGCGACGATTGAATGCACTCGCCAGCCACTTGCGGCCTTCCGGCGTCTGCAGGTCGTCGGGCAACTCCTCGACCAGCCGGCGCGCCAACTGGCCCGAGAACCCGGACTCGATCATCTCGCCCAGCAATTGCGCGCGCACTGGCGAATGGCGCGTCATGTCCCCCCAGGCGAAACCGGCGAGCTGACGCTCGAGCAGCGATTTGATCGAACGCATTTCATCCATGAGCTGCTGGACCTGCGCTTCGCCTTGCAGCACGCCCTGAGTCGGCGCAGCAGGCTCGCGTCCGTTGTCTTCGCTCGCCCGCGCCAGCGAGGCCGCGACATGCTCGTGGTCGGGCACGCCGTAGGCCGCGGGTTGACGCGGGGGCAGCGGACGCAGTTTCGGCTTCTCTGCCGCCGGGGTGGCGGCAACGGGCGCTTCTTCGCGCGGCGGCTGCCACGGCTGCCAGGCCTGGAACGGCAACGGCGCACGCGCCTTGGCTGATAGCGTGACGGCGTAGTCCTCCGATTCATCTTCGTCGAAAGTCGGCGCTGGCAGGACGGCACCTCCCGCCTGCAAGGGGGCTACATGCTGCGGTGCAGGCATCTGGGCAGCCACAGGCTTCAGCACAGACGGCGCAGCCGGCATGGCAGGCGTCGGCTTGCTTGCGCCCTGCAGCGCTTCAAGGCTGTCGGCCGACATCGCCATGATCTCGACGCCGCCGGGCACCGACTTGTTCGAGATCACGATGGCCTCGGGGCCCAGGGCTGCCTTGACCTTGCGCAGGGCCTCGCGGGCACTTTCACCGAAGAAGCGTTTCACTGTCATGTCATGACTCCTGAAGGGCCGTCCCGAAGGAGGCAGCGCCCCCTGTGGGGGCAGCGAACGTAGTGAGCGTGGGGGCCATTAATTTTTTCCTTATCAACTCTTGATGCCGATGACCGAGGTCACCTTGATCGTCTTCGTTTCCGGGATTTCGCTGTTGGACAGCACCTTCAAGTTCGGCCAGGCGCGCCGCAGGAAGCGCGACAGCAGCCAGCGCAGGTTGCCCGATACCAGCAGCACCGGCAGCAACCCGAGTTTCTCCTGCTTCTTCGCCGCCTCGACGGTCTCGCGCAGCAGAGTGTCGGCCAGCCCTGGTTCGATGCCTGCGCCATCCGCGCCGCCCCCCTGCAATGCCTGGCTCAGCAGGCGCTCGAGGCCGGGGTCAAGGGCGATGACCTGCAGATCGTCGCTGCTCGCGAAAATCTGCTGGACGATCGCGCGGCCCAGCGCCACGCGCACCAGCGATGTGAGTTCGCCGGCATCCTGCGTGCGCGTCGCGTTGGTCGCCAGCACTTCGATGATGGTGCGCATGTCGCGGATATTGACGCTTTCTTCGAGCAGGTTCTGCAGCACGCGCTGCACCGTCGACAACGGCAGCGCCTTGGGTACGAGATCCTCGATGAGCTTCGGCGCATCCTTGGCCAGATGGTCGAGCAGCGCCTGCGTTTCCTGGCGTCCGAGCAATTCGGCAGCATGCGTGAGGATCAGGTGGTTGAGATGCGTCGCAATCACCGTGCCGGCATCGACGACCGTGTAGCCCATGATGTGGGCCTGGTCGCGCATCGCCTGCTCGATCCAGATCGCCGGCAGGCCGAAGGCCGGGTCCTTCGTCTGCGTACCGGCCAGCGGTCCGCTGACGCGGCCGGGATTGATGGCGAGGTACATGCCCGGATACGCTTCGCCCGCACCGACCTCGACGCCCTTGAGCGTAATCCGGTAGGCATTCGGTTTGAGTTCGAGGTTGTCGCGGATGTGCACCGGCGCCGACAGGAAACCGACCTCCTGCGCAAACTTCTTGCGCAGGCCGCGGATGCGCTTGAGCAGTTCGCCGTCCTGTCCGCGATCGACCAGCGGGATCAACCGGTAGCCCACTTCGAGGCCCAGCACGTCAACCGGGGCCACGTCCGCCCAACTGGCTTCGGCAGCCTCTTCGGACACGGCGACCGGCGCAGCGGGCTTGACCATTTCGGCCGCGAGTTTTTCCTGTTGCTGCTTCATCTTCCACCAGGCCAGCGTCCCGAGGCCGGCACCGAGCAGCAGGAACACGAAGTGCGGCATGCCGGGAATGACGCCGAGCACGCCGAGGATGCCGGCCGCCAGCGCGAGGACCACGGGATTGCCGAACATCTGGCCCATGAACGAGGTGGTGATGTCCTTCTCGTCATTGACGCGCGACACCACGAGGCCGGCCGCCACCGAAATGACCAGCGCGGGAATTTGCGCGACGAGGCCGTCGCCGATGGTCAGCAGGGTGTAGACCTTCGCCGCCTGACCGGCATCCATGTTGTGCTGGAGCATGCCGACGATGAGGCCGCCGATGATGTTGATGAGCAGGATCAGGATGCCGGCGACGGCGTCGCCGCGCACGAACTTCGAGGCACCGTCCATCGACCCGTAGAAGTCGGCTTCCTGCGCGATCTCCTTGCGGCGGCGGCGGGCTTCGTCCTCGCCGACCAGGCCGGCATTGAGGTCGGCGTCGATCGCCATCTGCTTGCCGGGCATCGCGTCGAGGGTGAAACGCGCCGACACCTCGGCAATGCGGCCCGCGCCCTTGGTGATGACGACGAAGTTGATGACCGTGAGGATGACGAAGACGATGATGCCGACCGCGTAGTTGCCGCCGACGAGGAAGTGGCCGAAGGCCTCGATCACCTTGCCGGCCGCATCCGGGCCGGTATGGCCGTCGAGCAGCACGATCCGTGTGGAGGCGACGTTGAGCGACAGGCGCAGCAGTGTCGTGACCAGCAGCACGGTCGGGAACACCGAGAAGTCGAGCGGCTTGAGCGTGTAGAGCGCGACCAGCATCACCATCACCGACAACGCGATGTTGAAGGTGAAGAACAGGTCGAGCATGAAGGGCGGCAGCGGCAGCACCATCATCGACAGGATGAGGATGATGAGTATCGGCGCCGCCAGCGCCTTCAGGTTTTCCGGCCGGGCCAGGGTTTGCCAGCTAAGGGCTTGGGCGGCCATTAGT
>CAZTWA010000040.1:0-16247 GCA_964617225.1 uncultured Methyloversatilis sp. | reverse complement strand
GATGCGGTCGGCCGCGGAGGGCGTGCCGCCGCGCTGCAGGTGGCCGAGGATGGTCAGGCGTGCCTCGAGGCCGGTCAGTTTTTCGAGTTGCTGGGCGAGGCGCAACGTGCGGCCGGCGTAGATCAGCTCGGCGGCATCGGCTTCCGTGTCGTCCATCTTCTTCGCCAGTTTCGGGTTGGCTTTCGCCTTTTCCTTGGCGGCCTTCTTCTTCAGCTTGGCCTCGGCCATCGCCGCGAGATCCTGCTTCGAAATCGCGCCTTCGGCGACGGCGACGATGGAGAAGGGCTTGCCGCCGCGTGCCCGGTCGCGAATGGCTTCGGCGATGCTCTCGATGTTGTAGGGGATCTCGGGAATCAGGATCACGTCCGCGCCGCCGGCGATGCCCGCGCCGAGCGCCAGCCAGCCGGCGCGGTGGCCCATGATCTCGACGACGATGATGCGGTGGTGGCTGTGCGCCGTGCTGTGCAGGCGGTCGATGCACTCGGTGGCGATGCCCAGCGCGGTGTCGAAGCCGAAAGTGGTGTCGGTGCCCCAGACGTCGTTGTCGATGGTCTTCGGCAGGTTGATGACGTTGAGGCCCTTCTGCTTGAGCAGCAACGCGTTCTTCAATGTCCCGCCGCCGCCAAGGCAGACCAGGCAGTCGAGGTGGTTGTCGTGGTAGTTGCCGGCGATCGCGTCGGTCATGTCGAGCATCTTGCCGCCCACCGGCATCTTGTGCGGCTTGTCACGGCTGGTACCGAGGATCGTGCCGCCGGTGGTCAGGATGCCCGAGAGTTGGCCGCCGTCCAGTGCCATCGTGCGGTTTTCCATGAGGCCGCGAAAGCCATCGCGGAAGCCGACCACGTGCATCTTGTAGTGGCCCATTGCGGCCTTGCCGACGCCGCGGATCGCCGCGTTGAGGCCGGGGCTGTCGCCGCCGGCAGTGAGAATGCCGATTTGTCGTGCCATGACGATCTCCTTGATTGCGTTTGCCGGGATTGTCCGACTTTTCGTCATGGGTAGCATGCGATAATTCAATCATTCGATAGGAATCATGATCATGGCCCGTCCCAAGAACGACAATTTCCTGCGCGCGCTGCTGCGCGAGCCTACGGACTACACGCCCCTGTGGCTGATGCGGCAGGCGGGCCGTTACCTGCCGGAGTATTGCGAGACGCGCAAGCGCGCCGGCAGCTTCCTGAGTCTCTGCAAGTCGCCCAGCCTCGCCTGCGAGGTGACGCTGCAGCCGCTGGCCCGCTACGAGCTCGACGCCGCGATCCTGTTCTCGGACATCCTCACCGTGCCCGACGCGATGGGGCTGGGCCTCTATTTCGCCGACGGCGAAGGCCCGAAGTTCGAGCGCCCGTTGCGCGAGGAATGGGCGATCCGTGACCTCGCCGCGCCCGATCCCTACGACCATCTGCGTTATGTCATGGACGCGGTAGCCGAGATCCGCCGCGCGCTCAACAACAGCGTGCCGCTGATCGGCTTTTCCGGCTCGCCCTTCACACTGGCCTGCTACATGGTCGAAGGGGGCTCCTCCGACGATTTCCGCACGGTCAAGACCATGCTCTACGACCGTCCCGACCTGCTGCATCGCATCCTCGACGTCAATGCCCAGGCGGTGACGAACTATCTGAACGCCCAGATCGAGTGCGGCGCGCAAGCGGTGCAGATTTTCGATACCTGGGGTGGGGCGCTGTCGCACGCCGCCTACGAGGAATTCTCGCTGGCCTACATGAAGCGCATCATCGATGGGCTGAAAAAATCCCACGACGGCGAGCGCATTCCCTGCATCGTCTTCACCAAGGGCGGCGGCCAGTGGATCGAGAAGATCGCCGCCTCCGGCTGCGACGCCGTCGGCCTCGACTGGACGACCGATATCGGTGCTGCCCGCCGGCGTGTGGACGGCAAGGTCGCGTTGCAGGGCAACATGGACCCGCTGACCTTGTTTGCCTCGCCCGAAGCGGTGGCGAAAGAGGCGACACGCGTCCTCGACTGCTATGCCGCAGCGGGCGGTGGCAATACCGGCCATGTCTTCAACCTCGGCCATGGCATCAACCAGCACACTCCGCCCGAAAGCGTGACGGTGCTCGTCGACACCGTCCACGCCTACAAGCGCAAATGAGGGGTGCGGGAACCCGCTGCCCGCTTCGCTTCCCGCTGATGCCCCCCGCCAACCCGCGCCCCGAGAGGCATCCGGCGGGGCAGGAATGGTTGACTTATTCACAGAATGATGATCCCCACGATAAGTAGAGGGGTTTGTTGACGCTTATGGTCGGTTATTTCATAAGTCTATGAATTTAAGATTAATAATCTTTTGCTAATGTTTCTGATTCATGACTTTTGTAGGAATCAAAACATCGCGCTGCACAAAAAAAAATTGTTACTCACAAAACTATCCACAGGTTGTGCGGATATTAAAAAAGGCTTTTCCAGCAGGTAATTAAGGAAGTTATCGAAGAATCACTCGAAGGAACGCGCCTAAGTGTCCATTCTCCAGATTGCCCTCGATGTGCCCCTGCCCCGGTTGTTCGACTACCGGCTGGACGGGGAAAGCGCCGGCAATCCGACGGGACGGCTGGTTCGGGTGCCGTTCGGCACCGGGAACAGGATCGGTGTGGTGCTGGGCGAAGTCGCGCAGAGCGACCAGCCGCCCGACAAGCTCAAGACGGCCGAGCTCATCGCCGACCTGCCGGCGCTGCCGGACGACTGGATTGCCTTGTGCCGCTTCTGCGCGCAGTACTACCACCATCCGCTCGGCCAGGTCATGGCCTTCGCCTTGCCGCCCTTGCTGCGCAAGGGAAAGACACCGCGCGCGCTGAAGCCGAAAGTCAGCGCTGGCGAGACGGCACCCAGCAGCAATGAGGCGACAGCCGACCAGGCCGCCGCCATCGCTGCCATCGTCAACGCGAGTGGCTTTCAAACTTTCCTGCTGCATGGGGTCACCGGCAGCGGCAAGACCGAGGTCTATCTGCGCGCCATCGCTGATGTGATCGCGCGCGGCGGGCAGGCGCTGATGCTGGTGCCCGAAATCGCGCTGACGCCGCAACTCGAGGCGCGGGTGAGCGCCCGCTTCCCGCAGGCGCAGATTGTTTCGGCCCATAGCGGCGTGGCGGATGCCGCGCGCGCGCGCGCCTTCCTCGCCGCGCTCGAGGGTCGTGCGGCCATCGTGCTCGGCACGCGGCTCTCGGTGTTCATGCCGATGCCCCGGCTCCAGTTGATTGTCGTCGATGAGGAGCACGATGCCTCGTTCAAGCAGCAGGAAGGTTTGCGCTACTCGGCGCGCGATGTCGCCATCTTTCGCGCCAAGCAGCGCGACATTCCCGTCGTGCTCGGCTCGGCGACGCCTTCGCTCGAAACCTTCCATCATGCCGACAGCGGGCGCTACACGAAGCTCGAACTGCCGGAGCGTGCCGTGGCCGCCGCGGAGCTGCCCGCGGTCGTCACCATCGACACGCGCAGGCAGAAATTGCAGGATGGCTTGTCTGCCGAACTGATCGCTGCCCTCGACGCACGCCTCCAACGCGGCGAGCAGAGCCTGCTCTTCCTCAACCGGCGTGGCTATGCGCCCGTCCTCGCCTGTCCGGCCTGCGGCTGGATATCGCATTGCCGGCGCTGCGCGGCCAACCTCGTGCTGCATCTCGCCGATCGCCGGCTGCGCTGCCATCACTGCGGATGGGAAGTGGCGATCCCCCACGCCTGTCCCGATTGCGGCAATCTCGACCTGCAGCCTTTCGGGCGCGGCACCCAGCGCCTCGAGGAACGGCTTGCCGAAGTGTTTCCGGCCGCGCGCATCCTGCGCATCGACCGCGATTCAGCCGACTCGCCCAGGAAGTGGCAGGCGCTGCTCGCGGCGATTTATGCCGGCGAGGCCGATATCCTCGTCGGCACGCAGATGCTCGCCAAGGGCCATGATTTTCCCAAGCTCACGCTGGTGGGCGTGGTCGGTGCCGACGCCGCGCTGTTCGCGGCCGACTTCCGTGCGCCCGAGCGCCTGTTCGCCCAGATCATGCAGGTTGGCGGGCGCAGCGGGCGGCACGACCTGCCGGGTGAGGTGCTGATCCAGACCGAGTATCCCGATCATCCGCTCTACCGCGCGCTGGTCGAGCACGATTACGCGGCCTTCGCACACGAGCAACTGGCCGAGCGCGAGGTGGCGGGCTTTCCGCCCTTCGCTTTTCAGGCCATGCTGCGCGCCGAGGCACCTGAACTGAAGCAGGCACTGGATTTTCTTCAGGGTGCCGTCGCGTCAGCCCCGACTTTCAGCGACGTCCTGCTCTACGATCCCGTGCCGATGCGGCTGGCGCGGCTGAAGAACCGCGAGCGGGCGCAACTGCTGGTCGAATCGCGCAGCCGGCCGGCCTTGCAGGCTTTCCTGACGGCATGGCTGGACGCCCTCTATGCCCTCAAGGCGCCGCGCGACCTGCGTTGGCACCTCGATGTCGATCCATTGGAGTTCTGAAGGGTAAACTGCCACGCGGACGCAACAGGAACCGGCATGAACAAATCGACCACCGACAATCTCATCGAAATCGAGAACCTGCACTTCGCCTTCGGCGACAACAAGGTGCTGCGGGGCATTTCGCTCGCCGTGCCGCGCGGCAAGGTGGTCGGCATCCTCGGTGTCAGCGGCGCGGGCAAGAGCACCGTGTTCCGGCTGATCGGCGGCCAGTTGCGGCCACAAAAGGGCAAAGTGCACTTCGACGGCCGGATCGTTCATGAGCTTGATGAGGCGGGCCTCTACCGCCTGCGGCGCGAGATCGGCATGATGTTCCAAGCCGGCGGCCTGTTCAGCGACATTACCGTCTACGACAACATTGCCTTCCCGATGCGCGAGCTGACCGACCTGCCCGAGGAGGTCATCCACGACCTCGTGCTGATGAAACTGCATGCGGTGGGATTGCGCGGTGCCAGCCAGTTGATGCCCACCGAACTGTCCGGTGGCATGGCCCGGCGCGTGGCGCTGGCACGGGCAATTGCCCTCGACCCGATTTTGACGATGTACGACGAGCCGTTCGCGGGCCTTGACCCCATCTCGCTCAACGTCATCGCCCAGTTGATCCGCCAGCTCAATGACGCCCTAGGCGCCACGTCGATCGTCGTGACCTACGATGTGCCGGAAACCCTGAAGGTCGTCGATCTGGCCTATTTCATCCACGACGGCGTCGTCGTGGCGTCCGGCACGCCGGACGAACTGCGTAATTCGAAAGATCCGGCGGTCACCCAGTTCATCCACGCACGGCCGGATGGGCCGGTAGCCTTCCACTATCCGAGCGCGTCGTACGCGAGCGACCTCGGCATCGGGAAGTAGTCCGCCCCGCGGGGCGGGGCGGATTTACATCGCCAGGCGGTTCTGCTTCCGCTTGCCGCACACACAGTCGCCACAGAAGCACAGGCAGATGCCGGCCATGGCCAGCAAGCCGAGCCCGAAAAGCGCCACGGTGTAGTAATTGTGCGACGCACCAAAAACGCTCATGATACTCGCGACGCCAAGCACCAAACCAACGACGCCAATAAGCAGGTTTATTGCGAAGAATAAGACTTTCATGGCTTTCCCCTGAACTTGATCCGAAACTTACAGCCTCAATTGAGACTACGGTGCTACCATATCCTCGATGATGCAACGCAACAAACGATCAATTTTCATCCGACAGCCCAGAAAATCTCATCCATGGCCTATCGCCTGCCCCCCTTGAACGCCTTGCGTGCCTTCGAGGCCGCTGCGCGCCAGCTCAGTTTCAAGAATGCGGCACGCGAGCTCTCGGTGACACCGACCGCGATCAGTCACCAGATCAAGATGCTGGAAGACTTTCTCGGGCTCGAACTGTTCCGGCGCCTGACGCGATCGCTGGAGCTCACGGCCGAAGGCGAGACGATGCTGCCGAAGGTGCGTGAAGGACTGGAGTGCTTCGCCGCAGCGGTGAACAGTGCGCGCGTGAAAGTCGAAAAGGAAAGGTTGATCGTGCTGGCGCCGCCCTCGTTCGCCACGCGCTGGCTGGTGCCGCGCCTGAAGCGGCTCTACGCGCGCGATCCGGCCTTGAGCATGCACCTCGTCAGCTCGCTGAATGCCATCGAGAATGCCGATGCCGATGCAACGCTGGCCTACGAGAGCATCGATTTGCGCGAAGGCGATTCCCCGGTGGCGATCTGCTTCGGCAGCGGCGAATACCCCGGATTCCATGTCGATCGGCTCTTCGCGTCCGACTACGTGGCGGTCTGCAGCCCGAAACTGCATGAAGGCGAACACCCCCTGCGCGAGCCTGCGGACATCCGCTTCCACACGCTGATCCATGACGATACCATTACCAATGAGCGCGCGCGGCCGAGTTGGGAAGAGTGGGCGCGACTGGCCGGCGTGACCGGCGTCGACACCGATGCCGGCCCGCACTTCTGTGATTCGGGGCTGGCGCTGGTCGCGGCGATCGACGGCCTCGGCATCGCGCTCGCCTCGAAATCGCTGGCTGCCGCGGAGATCGCTGCGGGACGGCTGGTGTCGCCGTTCAATGTCACGGTCCAGCAGCCCTATGCCTACTATCTCGTCGCGCCGGAAGCGATATCAGGCCGGCCGGCGGTGGAAACCTTCCGGCAGTGGCTGGTCGGCGAAGCCGAGGCGATGAAGGAATACTGTCGCGCGAACAGCTGAACAAGCGCTGAACTAGCGCCGGCTTACCACGAACCAGCCCCAGCCGGCGGTTTGCATCAGGAGCAGGACGCCGAGGCTGGCACGGTAGGCCATGTCGGGCGTTTGGCCCAAACTCTGAAACCCATCGACCGCGACACCGAACAGCCACTGGATCGCGAAAGCGCCGACGAAGGCGCCGAAGTTCAACGCGGTGTTCACGCGACCGGCGAGGGCGACGGGAAACTCCCCGGACAGCAGTGCATAGGCCAGGTTGCTGACGGAGAACACCAGCCCGAGCATCGGCCAGAGCAGCCAGCTCGGACCGACGTTCAGCACGATGCAGAGCGTGGCGGCCATGCCGCAGCCCATGCCGACCGTCAGCAGGCGCACGGGCGGAATGCCGGCATGCGCGAGGCGGCGGACGAAGAAGGCGATGAACAGGAATCCGACCAGCATGGCGCTGGCCATGAGCAGCAGGTGGAAGGCGGCGGCCTGGCGCGTCATGCCATTCACGGTCATCATGAACGGCACGGCCCAGAGGCCTTGCAGGGCCATGAAGCCGCCGACGATCATCGTCGTCTGCGGTGCGAAGCGCCAGAAGGCGCGGCTGCGGAAGATCGCGCCCAGCCCCGCGAGTTGCTGCCCGAGCGTTTCGCGCTGGGCGCTCCCGGGTTTTTCCGGCGTGGTGAAGATCAGCAGGGATACCAGCAGGGTGATCGCCGCGAGCGCGTAGAAGATGCCGCGCCAGCCGAGCACCGGGAGCAGGGCGCCCAGGGGCGAGCTCGCCGCGAGCGCGCCGAGCCCGCCGGCCGCCATGATGGCGGCATTGAGCGAGGCCTGCCGCTCGATGGGAAACCACAGCGAGAAGGACTTGAAGCTCGCCATCAGGCAGGCCGAGACGCCGAGGCCGATCATGGCGCGTGCGAGGGTCAGTTGCGGCATGCCGTCGCCGAGGCCGAACAGTGCGGCGCCCGCTGCGCAGATCAGCAGCAACGCAGCCTCGACGCGGCGCGGCCCGAAACGGTCGAGCAGGATGCCGAGCGGCAACTGGAAGGCGCCGAAGGCGAGCATATAGACCGAGGTCAGCAGCCCGAGATCGGTGGCCGTCAGGCCGAGGTCCTGCGTCAGCTCGGGCGAGATGACGGCGTTCGCGTTGCGCAGCAGGTAGGAGAGGAAATAGCCGACCGCGAAAGGCGCAAAAATGCGCTTCCAGGGGTTGATCGCCAGCTCGAGGGTCACGTCGCGCTCACTCGACGCCGTGCTCTGCTAGAAAATCCCTGACCCAGTGTTCGGCGCGCGCGCCCGAGAACCGCCCCTTGATTTCGCCGCCGATGAACAGCAGCACGGTGGGGAAACCCTTGAGGCCATAGCGGCCGGCCAGCTTCATGTTCGCACCTTCATCGACTTCGACCTTGGCCAGTTTGAGCTTGCCGCCGCGTGCGGTGGTGACGCGCTCGAGCACTGGCGTCAGCGCGCGGCAGGGCGGGCACCAGTCGGCCCAGAAGTCGACGATGACGGGCGTCGCGCTGGATGCCTCGATCACCGCGGTTTCGAAATGCTCGAAATCGACGTCGAAGATGAAATCCGGTTGGGGGTGGGGGAGATGCATCGTTTGTCCTGTTGTTTTATCTGGGCCACAGCCAGGCGGCACCGCGTACGCCGGACGAATCGCCGTGGCGGGCCTTTACTAGCCGTGTTGTGACCGCGTCCGAGAATACATGCGCCTGCCAAAGGCGGGGGACGCGATCATACAGCCGGTCGAGGTTGGACAGGCCGCCGCCGAGCACGATCACGTCGGGGTCGAGGATGTTGATGACCTGCGCCAATGCCCGCGCCAGCCGCGCTGCGTAGCGCTGCAGCGCCGCTTCATTCTCTGCACCACCGTCGGCGGCCAGCGCCGGGCCGGACAGATAGGTTTCGATGCAGCCGGCGCGTCCGCAGTAGCAGGCGGGACGATGCGCTTCGTCGCCCGGCAGGGAATTGTGGCCCCATTCGCCGGCAATCGCATTTGCGCCGACGAGCACTTCGCCGCGCACGACGATGCCACCCCCGACGCCCGTGCCGAGGATCACGCCAAACACGACGTCCGCGCCGGCCGCTGCGCCGTCGGTCGCTTCGGAGAGGGCAAAGCAGTTGGCGTCGTTGGCGATGCGCACCGGCCGGCCCAGTGCGGCTTCGAGATCGGCGCGCAGCGGTTGGCCGATCAGCCAGGTCGAGTTCGCATTCTTGATTAACCCCGTCACGCGCGACTCCGCGCCGGGGATGCCCACGCCGACGGTGGCGATTGATGCCGTCCTGCCAGCGCTGACTTTTACTTCGGCGGATCGTACCAATGCGGCGATGGTCGCGACCGTGCCGGCATAGTCACCGCGCGGCGTCGGGACGCGCTCGCGCAGGATTTCCTCGCCTGCAGCGCCGAGCACGATGATCTCGGTTTTCGTGCCGCCAAGGTCAATGCCGATTCGCATGGCGGCGCACCTCCATCGCCTTGCGGCTCCAGACCCAGACATACTGGATGCCCGAGACGACGACGCTGAAGGCGACGACGATGAGGTAGGGCATCAGCCAGGGATCGGCCGCGATCCACCCGTTCGCCAGCATCAGCGCAAGGGCGAGCAGCAGGAATTCGAGCAGGGTGTTGAGCTTCGACAGTCGCAGCGGCGCCATCTCGAGCCGCCCGACAACCTGGCGATAGGCGAGGGCGCCGGCGACGATGATCAGGTCGCGCAGGATCATGAGGACGACGATCCAGACCGGCAGCAGCGCCTGCTGCGCGAGGATCAGCGCGAGGCCGAGGATGGTCAGCTTGTCGGCGATCGGATCGAGCAGCGCGCCGAGCCGCGACATCTGATTGAGCTTGCGCGCGAGATAGCCGTCGAGGCCGTCGCCGAGGCTCGCCGCGACGAACAGCCAGAACGCGGTGCCGTAATGGCGGTAATACAGCGCCCACAGCAGCACCGGCAGCAGGCCGAGGCGGATGAAGGTGATGATGTTCGGAACAGTCAGGATCCGGTTGGAGCGCATCGCGCGATTTTTACACGAGGCACCGCGGTGCCGACAATTGACGTTTGGCGACCAAGCCGCTAAGTTGCACAGGTTTTCTGCTTGCCGCCCAACAACAACGATAGGAGATATCCGCAGATGAAAACCACCGTACGCTCACTCTTTGCCGCGCTCGGGTTTGTTTCGGCCACGGCCCTCGCCCAGACGGCCTGGGACATGCCGACGCCTTACCCGGCCACCAATTTCCACACCGAGAACATCACCCAGTTCGTTGCCGACGTCGCCAATGCCTCCGGCGGCAAGCTCAAGATCACGGTGCATCCGGGCGGCTCGCTGTTCAAGGCCAACGAGATCAAGCGCGCGGTGCAGGGCGGCCAGGCCCAGATCGGCGAGATCCTGCTGTCCGGCTATTCCAACGAGGACCCGGTGTTCGGCGCCGATGGCGTGCCCTTCCTCGCCACGTCCTTCACCGAATCGAAGAAGCTCTGGCTGGCGCAGAAACCCGTGCTCGAGGCCAAACTGGCCAAGCAGGGCATCAAGCTGCTGTACTCGATCCCGTGGCCGCCGCAGGGCATCTTCTCGAAAAACCCGATCAACGCCGCCAGCGACCTCAAGGGCGTGAAGTGGCGCGCCTACAGCCCGCAGACCTCGCGCATCGCCGAGTTGGTGGGTGCGCAGCCGGTGACCATCCAGGCCGCCGAACTCTCGCAGGCGCTCGCCACCGGCGCCGTCGGCGCCTTCATGACCTCCGGCGCAACCGGCTACGACAGCAAGGTCTGGGAACAGGTCAAGAACTTCTACGACGTGCAGGCCTGGCTGCCGAAGAATGCCGTGATGGTTTCGCAGAAGGCTTTCGAAGCGCTCGACAAGGCGACGCAGGATGCGCTGCTCAAATCCGCTGCGGCCGCCGAAGAGCGTGGCTGGAAGCTCAGCGAGGAGAAGACCAAGTTCTACCTCGGTGAACTGACGAAGAACGGCATGGCCGTCACGCCGCCGTCCGCCGCGCTGAAGGCTGACATGAAGAAGGTGGGCGACACGATGATCGCCGAGTGGGTGAAGACGGCCGGTGCCGACGGGCAGGCCATCATCGACGCCTACAAGAAATAGTCCGCCACCGCGTTGAAACGCACTCTCGACGTGCTGTACGGCGCCGCCGCCTGGGCGGCGGCGCTGTGCATGATCGGCACGCTGGTGATGATCCTGCTGTCCATCGCCGGGCGGATGTTCGACTTCCATGTGCGCGGCACCGATGCCTACGCCGGCTATTGCATGGCCGCGGCGGCCTTCCTCGCGCTCGCGCATACCTTCAAGCGCGGTGAGCACATCCGCGTGACGCTGTTCCTCGACCGCTTCGGCCCGACGACGCATCGCGTGCTGCAGGTCTGGTCGCACGGCGCCGGCCTGTTGCTGGCCGGATTGCTGGCCTGGTTTTCCGTGCGGCTGGTGTGGCAGTCGTTCCAGTTCAACGACATCTCGCAAGGCAACGACGCGACGCCGTTGTGGATTCCCCAACTCGCGATGGCGCTGGGCAGCATCATCTTCGTCATCGCCATGGCCGACAGCCTCGTCGGCGTGCTGCACCGGCACGACCCGCGCCATCGCGCGGCCGATGCCGAGCCGGTGCGGAGTGAATAATGAACACCGGTAAAAAAATTCGTTGCGAGCGGCCCGCGGGCAAGGCGCCCGGAGCGCAGCGACCGAGACATATCAGATCGATAGGCGAGGAAGCGAGCACCGCGCAACGCAGCCATCGCGCCGCGCAGCAGAATTTATGGACGGCCTGATCACCTTCGCGCTGATTGTCATGTTGTTCGCGCTGCTCGGCAGCGGGCTGTGGATCGGCCTCGCCCTGCTGGGCGTGGGCTGGCTCGGCATGGAACTGTTCACCGCGCGCCCCGCCGGCGATGCGATGGCCGTGACGATCTGGGGATCGAGTTCCGCCTGGACGCTGACCGCCCTGCCGATGTTCCTCTGGATGGGTGAGATCCTCTTCCGCACGCGGCTTTCCGAGGACATGTTCAAGGGCCTCGCGCCGTGGCTCGAACGCTTGCCCGGCCGCCTGCTGCATACCAACGTGATCGGCTGCACGATCTTCGCCGCGGTGTCCGGATCGTCGGCCGCGACCTGTGCGACGATCGGCAAGATCACCCTGCCGGAACTCAAGAAGCGCGGCTATCCCGAGGCGATCACCATCGGCACGCTGGCCGGGTCCGGCACGCTCGGCCTGCTGATCCCGCCCTCCATCATCATGATCGTCTACGGCGTTGCGGCCGAGGTGTCGATCGCCAAACTGTTCATCGGCGGCGTGCTGCCCGGGGCGTTGCTCGGCATGCTGTTCATGGGCTGGATCATCGTCTGGGCGCTGCTGCATCCCGCGGCCATCCCGCCGGTCACGATGCGCACGACGTTCGTCCGCAAGATCGCGGCCTCGCGCCATCTGCTCCCCGTCGTCGGCCTGATCGGCATGGTGCTCGGCTCGATCTACACGGGCATCGCCACCGCCACCGAAGCGGCCGCGCTCGGCGTCGTCGGCAGCCTGATCCTCGCGGCGACGCAGGGTTCGCTGAACTGGAAGACCTTCCACGACAGCCTGCTCGGTGCGACGCGGCTCTACTGCATGATCGCGCTGATCCTCGCCGGGTCGTCCTTCCTCACGCTGGCGATGGGCTACCTCGGCCTGCCGCGCCATCTCGCCGAATGGATCGGCGGCCTCGGCCTGACGCCGTTCTGGCTGCTGTTCGGCCTGATGATCTTCTACATCGTCCTCGGCTGTTTCCTCGACGGCATCTCGATGGTGGTGCTGACCATCGCCGTGATCCAGCCGACCATCCAGGCCGCGGGCATCGACCTGATCTGGTTCGGCATCTTCCTCGTCGTCGTCGTCGAGATGGCGCAGATCACCCCGCCGGTCGGCTTCAACCTCTTCGTGCTGCAGGGCATGACGGGCAAGCAGATCACCTGGATCGCCTGGCAGACACTGCCGGCCTTCCTGCTGATGCTGTTCGCGGTTTGGCTGCTCTATGTTGTGCCGGAACTCGCCACCTGGCTGCCCGGACATATGGTGGGGTGAGGGTGGGATGACCCCGCGCCTGCTGGAACTGGGCGATACCGCCCTGACACTGGAACTGGGCGCGGGCATCGACGCCGCGACCAGTGCGCGCGTGATGGCCGCGCGCGACGCGATGACTGCCGCGAACATCGAAGGCATACACGACATCGTGCCGACCTATCGTTCGCTGACCGTGCATTTTGATCCGCTGGTCACTGACCGCGCTGCGTTGAGTGCATCCCTGCTCGCCGCGGCGGATGCGGAGCGAAAGTCAGTGCGGGCCGGACGGCACTTCGAGATTCCCGTGTGCTTCGGCGGCGCAGACGGTCCGGATCTGGATGCCGTTGCCGAGGCCACTGGCCGCAGTGCCGAAGAAGTCGTCGCCACACTCTGCGGCCTCGACCTGCGCGTCTACCTGATCGGTTTCCTGCCCGGCTTTCCCTACATGGGCGACCTGCCTGACTGGCTGTGCCTGCCGCGCCGCGCCACGCCGCGCACGGCGGTGCCGGCCAACAGCGTCGCCATCGCCGGCCCGCAGGCGGCGGTCTATCCGTGGCAGAGCCCCGGTGGCTGGCACCTGCTTGGCCGGACGACGGTGCAGATGTTCGATGCGACGAATACCGCGCGACCCGCGCTGTTGGCGCCCGGCGACACGGTGAGGTTCGTCCGTGTTTGAAGTGCTGGCCTGCCCGGTGCCGGCGAGCCTCCAGGATCTCGGCCGGCCGGGCTATCGCCACTTCGGGGTGCCGGTGTCCGGTGCGCTGGACAACGTGAGCCTGCGGCTGGCCAACGCCCTGGTCCGCAACCCGCCCGGCGCTGCGGCGCTCGAGATGCGCCTGACCGGCCCGCGCCTGCGCGCCGATGCGCCCGTACGTGTCGCGCTCGTCCAGGCCGATGGTGTCATCGAACGCAGCAGCGCTGAGCGCGAGCCGCTGCCGGCCGGGCGCAGCGCGACGCTCGCGTCCGGTGACATCCTGAAGATCGGCGTGGTGCAGGGCGGCGCAGGCTACCTCGCCGTGGCCGGCGGCTTCGACGTACCCCAGGTGCTCGGCAGCCGCTCGACCTACGCGCGTGCCGGCTTCGGCACCCTGCTGCACGACGGCATGGTCTTGTTAGTGGGCGAAGCCGATCTGTCCGGGCCGGAATGTGCCGTCCCGCCAGGACTGACTTTCGCGAACGACGGGCCGATCCACGTCATTCCCGGCCCGCAGCGCGCAGCGTTTACCGACGACGCGTTTGCCGCGTTCACCGCCGCTACCTGGACGGTGACGCAGGAAGCCGACCGCATGGGCTTGCGCCTTGCCGGTCCGGCGCTGGCGCATGTCGCCGGCGCCGATATCGTGTCGGATGCCGTCACACCCGGTGCGATCCAGGTGCCGGGCGATGGCCGGCCGATCGTGTTGCTCGCCGACTGCCAGAGCGTCGGCGGCTACGCCAAGATCGCCACCGTGATTGCCGCCGACCTGCCGCGGCTCGGCCGCCTGTTGCCGGGGAACACGCTCCGCTTCGCCGCGGTCTCGGTCGATGAGGCCTTGACCGCGCTGCGCGCCAGCGAAACCTGGCTGGCGCAGGCCATCGCCAGTGTGCGTCCGCTCGATGCGGGCGGCATCGACCTGGATGCCCTCTACCAATCCAACCTTGTCGATGGAGTCGTGCATGCCGACTAACCCACGTATCAACCTCAACGCCGATCTCGGCGAAAGCTTCGGCCCCTGGGTCATGGGCGAGGACGACGCGCTGCTCGACGTCGTGTCCTCGGCCAACCTCGCCTGCGGCTTCCATGCCGGCGACCCGGACGTGATGCGGCGCACGGTGCGCGCCTGTGTCGCGAAGGGCGTGAGCATCGGCGCGCATCCCGGCTACCACGACCTGCAGGGCTTCGGCCGGCGCGCGCTGAAGTTGAGCCACACCGAGATCGAGAACCTCGTCGCCTACCAGGTCGGGGCGCTGGCCGGCGTGGCCGCGCTCGAAGGCGGGCGCGTCACCCACGTCAAGCCGCACGGGGCGCTCAACAACCAGGCCTGCGCCGATGCAGGCATCGCCGCGGCCATCTGCCGTGCGGTGCGCGGGATCGATCCGGGCCTGATCCTGCTGGCACCGGCGGCCTCGGCGCTGCTCGCGGCGGGGCGGGAGGCGGGCTTGCCGGTGGTCGAGGAGATCTTCGCCGACCGCGCCTATCAGGACGACGGCCAGCTTGCCCCGCGCGGCACGCCGGGGGCCATGGTGCATGGCGCGGAGAATTGCGCCGCCCACGTGCAGGCCATGCTGGCCGAAAAGGCGCTGATCGCCCTGTCCGGCAAGCGCATCCCGACGGCCATCGGCAGCGTTTGCGTGCATGGCGACGGGCCCGGCGCGGTCGCCGTGGCGCGCCACCTGCGGCAGGCGCTGGCGGCGGCCGGATGGGAAATCGCTTCCTTGCCCGCCCTGATGCCCGCGTCCGGCGGGTGAAAAAGGCGCCAAGCATTGACACGAAAGGATAAAACCCGCAAAATCCGCGTCCTTTCGGCACTGCAGCAACTCGAAGCCGAACTTGGGGAGTCGCCAAGCTGGTTAAGGCACTGGATTTTGATTCCAGCATGCGAAGGTTCGAATCCTTCCTCCCCAGCCAGAATACCGCGGGCGGTCTGACACGGCTGCCCGTTTCGCTTTCAGGGACGCCATGGCCTACGACAGTCTGATGGTCTTTACCGGCAACGCCAACCCCAAGTTGGCGTCCGATGTTGCCAAGCGGCTGAACATCTCGCTGGGCCGCTGTACCGTGGGCCGCTTTTCCGACGGCGAAAGCAATGTCGAGCTGCTCGAGAACGTGCGCGGCAAGGATGTCTTCATCCTCCAGCCGACCTGCGCGCCGGCCAACGACAACCTGATGGAACTGGCGATCCTCGCCGACGCGCTGAAGCGTGCCTCGGCCGGCCGCATCACCGCCGCCGTACCGTACTTCGGCTACGCCCGCCAGGACCGCCGCCCGCGCTCGGCACGCGTGCCGATCGCTGCGAAAGTGGTCGCCAACATGCTGCAGGCGGTTGGGGTCCAGCGTCTGCTGACCGTCGATCTGCACGCCGACCAGATCCAGGGCTTCTTCGACATCCCGGTCGACAACATCTACGCCACGCCGATCCTGCTCGGCGACATCTGGCGCCAGCGCCACGACGACCTGCTGGTCGTCTCGCCCGACGTCGGCGGCGTGCTGCGCGCCCGGGCCGCGGCGAAGCGCCTCGAGACCGACCTGGCGATCATCGACAAGCGCCGCCCGCGCGCCAACGTCTCCGAGGTGATGCACATCATCGGCGATGTCGATGGCCGCAGCTGCGTGATCATGGACGACATCGTCGATACCGCCGGTACGCTGTGCAAGGCCGCGCGCGCGCTCAAGGAACACGGCGCGAAGAAGGTCATGGCCTACTGCACGCACCCGGTGCTGTCGGGCAGCGCCGTCGCGCGCATCGCCGAATCCGACCTCGACGAACTGGTGGTCACCGACACGATCCCGCTGCGCGAGGATGCGCTGGCCTGCGATCGTATCCGCGTCGTCCCGATCTCCGGCCTGCTGGCCGAAACCATCATCCGCATCAGCAACGAAGAGTCCGTCTC
>CAZTWA010000039.1:8516-16315 GCA_964617225.1 uncultured Methyloversatilis sp. | reverse complement strand
TTGCGGCCTTTGATGTCGACAAATCACAATGACCGTTCAGGCCGACGACTTGTCAGTGATCGGTCGTCACGAATGGCAGCTCCGCTCAATCACCGGCCACGGAACCTCGGATGCCGTGTAGAACCGCACAGGGGTCGCTACCTGCCATCTCGCCAGCGCTGACTTTTGGACGCCGGCGAATAGTTGACAATCTCAGTAGGTTTATGTAGCGTGATCTCGCCTGCCCAGCCAAAGGAGGATCACCATGGTTTCCTTGAACGAACTGTGTACGCTCGGCGATCCGCTCAACACGTCGAGCGATTCGCTACACCAGGCCTGCGCCCTGCCCCGCACGGCCGCCGACATGACCCCGCTCCCCGAGCCCCACATGGAAGTCGGCTTCGACTCCGCGTGGGAGGCGCTGCTCTCGGGCAACGATGCCGCGAGCATCTGGGGTCGCTGAAGCTTTGCGCATGAACAGGCCATTGGCGACCAGCTTCGGGCTGCTGATGGCTTTGTTTTTTTCATGGCCGGTCTGGGCCAACACGCTCTTGCAGGCCGGGGATACGGCGCCGGATTTCATGCTCGCCGATGGCGAAGGCAAGATGCGGCAGACCAGCGAATGGCGCGGCCGCTGGCTGATCCTGTATTTCTATCCGCGCGACGATACGCCCGGCTGTACCGCCGAAGCCAAGGCCTTCAACGCGAGCCTGCCCGAACTGGCGGCGCTGAAGGCCGCTGTGGTCGGCGTCAGCGTCGATGACATCGACTCGCATCGCGCCTTCGCCAGCCGTCTCGGGCTGAACTTCACGTTGCTGGCGGATACCGATGGAAAAGTGTCACGCCGCTACGGCGCGCTCAGCGATTTCGCCGTCGTGAAGTTCGCCAAGCGCCATACCTTCCTGATCGATCCCGAAGGCCGCATCGCGAAGATTTACCGGGATGTCGAGCCGGCGCGGCATGCCGGGGAGATCCTTGCCGACCTGAAACGGGCGGGCGGGCGATAGCGCCTTGACGACGCGCTGCGTCATCTACCGACCCTTTGATTGGCAGGCGCTAGAGCGCATTGGCTTTTTAAAACGGTAGTTCCCTGTATCGCCCACTGCCGCATCGCTTCGACCTATTATGTTTGTATGAATATATTTCGTGGTAACATTAATTATTGACATTGTTTGTCACAAAACTTACCGTGCATCTCCCGGCGGAAAAGGAGAAGAATAAAAATGCTTTCCTACTTGGATCCAGCCAGACCACAACCTTGGGCAAGTTTCCTCGAACAGGTCGATCGCGTTGCACCCTACCTTGGCAAGCTCGGCTATTGGCTCGAGACGCTCAAGCATCCGAAACGCTGCCTGATCGTCGATGTGCCGATCCATCGTGATGACGGCTCACTGGTGCATTTCGAGGGCTATCGCGTTCAGCACAACGTCTCGCGCGGGCCGGGCAAGGGCGGCGTGCGCTTTCACCCCGATGTCACACTCAACGAGGTGATGGCACTCTCGGGATGGATGACCATCAAGAGTGCCGCACTGAACCTGCCTTATGGTGGCGCAAAGGGCGGCATCAGACTCGATCCCGCTGCGTTGTCGCGGGCAGAACTTGAGCGCGCGACACGCCGCTATACCTCCGAAATCGGCATCATCCTCGGCCCGGGACGAGACATTCCCGCACCGGACGTCGGTACCGACGAGCAAACCATGGCCTGGATGATGGATACCTATTCGATCAACCAGGGCGGTACGGTCACGGGTGTCGTGACCGGCAAGCCGATCAGTCTCGGCGGCAGTTTGGGCCGCCGCGAGGCCACCGGGCGCGGGGTGTTCATTGCCGGCCGTGAGGCCGCGCTGCAACAAAATCTAGAACTGGTGGGTGCGCGTGTCGTGGTGCAGGGTTTCGGCAATGTCGGCTCCGTGGCGGCCCAACTCTTTGCTGCCGCCGGTGCCCGCATCGTGGCGCTACAAGATGCCTCGGGCAGTATCATCAATCCGGCGGGCATCGACGTGAACGCCGCGATCAGCCATATCGCCACCGCAGGTGGGCGGTTGATCGATTTCCCTGGGGCAGAACAAATCGACAACGAGGCATTCTGGGATACCCCTTGTGAATTCCTGGTGCCTGCTGCCCTCGAGGGGCAACTCGACGCGACGCGCGCGGCGCGCGTACAAACCCGCATCATCGTCGAGGGGGCCAACGGGCCGACCCTGCCCGTCGCCGACGACATCCTCGCCGAGCGCAACATCACCGTCGTACCCGATGTACTTGCCAACGCTGGCGGCGTCACGGTAAGTTATTTCGAATGGGTGCAGGATTTCTCGAGTTTTTTCTGGACAGAGGCAGAAATCAATGCCCGTCTCGAAAGCATCATGGTGGCCGCTTACAAGGCGGTTGCCGAGGTGGCTGAGGAACACAAGGTGTCAATGCGCACGGCGGCATTCATCATTGCTTGTACACGCGTCCTGGCAGCCCGGGATCGTCGCGGCCTGTATCCCTGATCCGTTTTTTTCGCAGCAGTCGTTCACAACAGAAGGAGACACACCACATGAAGAAACTTGTCGCATTTTCTGCCGTACTGGCGCTGGGCGCATCCGCATTCAGCGTGACGGCCCAAGCCGCCGAGACCAAGTTCGTCACGATCGGTACCGGAGGCGTGACCGGTGTTTACTACGCCGCCGGTGGCGCGATTTGCCGCCTGATGAACAAGGATCGCGCCAAGCATGGCATCCGCTGCTCCGTCGAGAGCACCGGGGGATCGGTTTACAACATCAACACCATCAAGGCAGGCGAACTGGACTTCGGCGTCGCCCAGTCCGACGTCCAGTACAACGCCACCAAGGGTCTGGTGCAATTCAAGGATGGCGGCGCGGTCAGCGACCTGCGCGCGGTATTCTCGGTCCATCCGGAGCCGATGACCGTGGTTGCCCGCAAGGAAGCCGGCGTCACCAAGTTCGAGGATCTGAAAGGCAAGCGCTTCAACATCGGCAACCCCGGATCCGGCCAGCGCGCCACGATGGATCTGCTGTTGCCGGCAGTGAACATGAAGACCGCCGACTTCTCCCTCGCTTCCGAACTCAAGGCGGATGAACACGGCGCTGCGTTGTGCGACAACAAGATCGATGCCTTCGCCTACGTCGTCGGCCACCCGTCCGCCAACATCCAGGATCCGACCACGACCTGCGGCGCCAAGCTGGTCAATGTCTCCGGATCGGCCATCGACAAGCTGGTTGCCCAGTACCCGTACTACGCCACGGTCACCATCCCCGGCGGGCTGTATGCCGGCAACGCCGACCCGGTCAAGACCTTCGGTGTCGTTGCGAGCTTCGTCTCCTCGAGCAAGGTTTCTGCCGATGTGGTCTACCTGCTGGTCAAGTCGGTGTTCGAGAATTTCGACGACTTCAAGAAGCTGCACCCGGCGTTTGCCCACCTTGATCCGAAGGACATGATCAAGAATGGCCTGTCTGCCCCGTTGCATGACGGCGCCGTAAAGTTCTACAAGGAAAAGGGCTGGATGTAAGCCCATGACATCCTTCTTCCCGGCCGGGCCGGGGAGAAGGATCTCGTCGATCCCCAGCGAGGAGACAGCATCGTGTTCCGGAAACGCAAATCCGCTCATCACGAGCTGAGCGACAAAGATCTCAAGCAAATCGTCGCCGAAGCCGATACCGGCGGGCGCAAGCCCAAGGGTTGGGCGGCGAGCCTGTTGGTCGGCGTGGCCTTGTTCTGGTCGCTGTTCCAGCTTTGGTTTGCCTCGCCCCTGCCGTTTTCTGTCGGCATCGGCGTCTTCAATGACACGGAAGCACGTTCGCTGCACCTGGCGCTCGCCGTATTCCTCGGTTTTCTCGCCTACCCGGCATTCAAACATTCGCCACGCCACCGGATTCCGCTCGTCGACTGGGTCCTCGCACTCGTCGCCGCCTTCTGCATGGCGTACCTGCTCCTGTTCTACAAGGAACTCTCGACCCGCCCCGGCCAGCCGACGACGCTCGACCTGGCCGTCGCCGTAACGGGCCTCGTCCTGCTGCTGGAAGCGGCGCGCCGCGCGCTCGGCCTGCCAATGGTGATCCTCGCCATAGTCTTCATCGGCTATATCTTCCTCGGCCCCTACATGCCCGACATGATCGCCCACAAGGGCGCGTCGCTGTCGAAAGGCATGTCGCACCTGTGGCTCACTACCGAGGGCGTATTCGGTGTGGCGCTCGGCGTATCGTCCGGCTTCATCTTCCTCTTCGTGCTGTTCGGCGCGCTGCTCGAAACCGCGGGTGCCGGCAACTACTTCATCAAGAGCGCGATCTCCCTGCTCGGCCATATGCGCGGGGGGCCGGCCAAGGCGGCCGTGGTCGCCTCGGCGGCCACCGGCCTGATCTCCGGCTCATCGATCGCCAACGTCGTCACGACCGGCACCTTCACCATCCCCCTGATGAAGCGGGTCGGCTACCGTCCCGACAAGGCCGGCGCCGTCGAGGTGGCCGCCTCGGTGGATGGCCAAATCATGCCGCCGGTGATGGGCGCCGCCGCCTTCCTGATGGTCGAATACGTCGGCATTCCCTACACGCAGGTGATCAAGCACGCCTTCCTGCCGGCAATCATTTCCTACATCGCGCTGTTCTACATCGTGCACCTCGAGGCGATGAAGGCGGATATCCGCGGGCTGCCACGCCGCACCCTGCGTCCCTGGCAAGCACGGCTGATGTCCTTCGCCATGACCGTGAGCGGCATCATCGTGCTCGCTGGCGCAGTCTATTACGGCCTCGGCTGGATCAAGCACGTCGCGGGCGACAACGCGTTCATGCTCATCGCGGCGGGCATGCTGTTCGCCTATATCGGCTTGATCCGCTTCGCTGCGCGCTTCCCCGAATTGCACATGGACGACCCGAACGATCCGATCACCGAACTGCCCGATGCCGGACCGACCCTGAAATCCGGCCTGCACTTCCTGCTGCCGGTGGCTGCCCTGATCTGGAACCTGATGGTCGAGGAACTCTCGCCTGCACTGTCGGCCTTCTGGGCGACCTGTTTCTTGATGTTCATCCTGGTCACCCAGCGCCCCTTGTTCGCCTTCTTCCGTGGCCATGGCGGGCAGGCCCATGCGTTCAAGCAGGGCTGGCGCGACCTCTACGACGGCCTGACCGTCGGCGCGCGCAACATGATCGGCATCGGCATCGCCACGGCCGCCGCCGGCATCATCGTCGGCACGGTCACGCTGACCGGCATTGGCCTCGTCATGACCGAGTTCGTCGAAGCCGTGTCGGGCGGCAACCTGATCGTGATGCTGCTGATGGTCGCGGTGATTTGCCTGATCCTCGGCATGGGCCTGCCCACCACGGCGAACTACATCGTCGTGTCCACGCTGATGGCGCCGGTGGTCGTCGAGATCGGCGCGCAGAACGGCCTGCTGGTACCGCTGATCGCCGTGCATCTATTCGTCTTCTACTTCGGCCTGATGGCCGACGTCACCCCCCCGGTCGGCCTGGCCTCCTATGCCGCCGCCGGCATCGCCAAATGCGACCCGATCAAGACGGGCGTTACCGCTTTTGGCTACTCGATCCGCACTGCCATCCTGCCCTTCATGTTCATCTTCAACACGCAACTGTTGATGATCGGCATCGATTCGTGGCTGCACCTGCTGATCGTCATCACCAGTGCCATCGTCGCCAACCTGCTGTTCGCCGCGGCGACGCAGGGCTGGTTCTTCACGCGCAACCGCTGGTGGGAGTCCGCCCTGCTGCTGCTCGTCTGCTTCAGCCTGTTCCGGCCGGGATTCTGGATGGACATGATCTACCCGCCCTACAAGCAGTTGCCGGGCAACCAGGTGTTTGAGGTCGTCAAGCACCTCCCGGACGAAGCCCGTCTGCGCATGTGGATCGAAGGCATGTCGCTGGAAGGCGAGGACGTGAAGAAGGGCGTGTTGCTGCCCCTTGGCAAGCAGGCGGACACGCCGCAGCGCCGCCTCGACAGTGCGGGCATCAAAGTCATGAAGATGGGCGATGCCGTGCAGGTCATGAGCGTGAAATTCGGCAGCCGGGCCGAGAAGCTTGGCATCGAACAGGGCTTCACGATCAGCGCCATCGAGGTGCCGAGTGACCGCCCCGACAAGGAGTGGATGTATCTGCCGGCGCTCGCAGTCCTCGGGCTGGTCATTTTTGCCCAGCGGCGACGCCAGGCGAAAGCCGCACCCCACGCCTCGGAAGCAAGGATTGAAAATGAACTATGAAACGATTCTCTACAACCTGCAGGACGGCATCGCGGAAATCCGCCTCAACCGGCCGCAGCGGCTGAATGCCGTCACCCAGCAGCTTTACGACGAGTTCAACGATGCGCTCGGCGTCGCTGCCGCGGACAAGGACGTCCGCGTCGTCCTGTTGACCGGCGAAGGGCGGGCTTTTTGCGTTGGTGCCGACCTCAAGGAACACAAGGCCGGCCGCACCGCCTTCGACCGGCGGCAGTACCTGCAAGGCGAGCAGACCGTCTGCAAGCGCCTGCTGACCCTTGAAAAACCCGTCATTGCCGCCGTCAATGGCTATGCGCTCGGCGCCGGCGCCGAATTGGCGATCGCCGCCGATTTCCTGCTGATGGCCGAAAGCGCGCAAATCGGCCTGCCGGAAGTCAGCATCGGCAACTTCCTCGGCGGTGGCGTCACCTGGCTGCTGCCGCGTCTCGTCGGCCTCGCCAAGGCGCGCGAACTGGTCTTCCTCGGCGAACGCATCAAGGGCGACGAAGCCGTGCGCATCGGCCTGGCCAACCGCGTATTTCCCGACGCGGGCTTTCTTTCCGCCGCCCGCGAATTCGCACTCAAGGTAGCGGGCAAGGCACCTTTCTCGATGCGCCTCGCCAAGGAACAACTCAACCTCTCCGCCGAGCGCACGTTCGATGCCTGCCTCGTGGCCGAACTCGAAGGCATGACCTTCGTCGGCACGACGAAGGACTGGCAGGAAGGCGTCGATGCCTTTGCCGAAAAACGTGCGCCGGTGTTCAAGGGAGAATGACATGAACGCTCTCGAATCCACCCCCGTCCACACCAGCCCGTTGCACGACTTTCTCGCCCCGGACTCGATCGCCATCGTCGGTGCCTCGACCGATCCGACCAAGCGTGGTTACAAGGCGATGGTCGGCCTGATCAAGGATGGCTATCAGGGCGCGATCTACCCGATCAACCCCAAGGTCGACATGGTGCTCGGCGTGAAAACCTTCCCCTCGATCGAGGCTGTTCCGGGTCCGATCGACCTCGCGCTGATCTGCACGCCGGCGAGCACCGTGCCTGACCTGATCCAGGCGTGCGGGCGCAAGGGCATCAAGGGCGCCGTCATCCTGGCGAGCGGTTTTCGCGAGATCGGCGGCGACGGCGTGAAACTCGAACAGGAACTGCTCGATGCCGCACGCGCCGGAAATGTGCGCATCATCGGTCCGAACACGTCGGGCATGTTCAACCTGCACAAACAGGTCAACCTGCTCGCGCTGGCCAACGTCAAGCCGGGACACATCGGCTTCATTTCGCAATCGGGCAACATGCTGCTTGCTTTGGTGCTGGAAGCTGAAAACAATGGCCATGTCGGCTTCTCGACCTATGTCGGTCCCGGCAACCAGACCGACATCGGCTTCTACGACTACCTGCAGTATCTCGGCGAAGAGGAACACACCCGTGTCGCCACGCTCTATGTCGAGGGCTTTCGCGACGGTCAGCGCTTCCTGCAGGTCGCACGCGAAGTCACGGCCGCCAAACCGGTGGTGATCTACAAGTCCGGTTCGACCGAGCTCGGCAAGCAGGCGGCCAAGTCGCACACCGGCGCGCTCGCGGGCAGCTATGCCATGACCGTCGACCTGCTGCG
>CAZTWA010000039.1:0-8416 GCA_964617225.1 uncultured Methyloversatilis sp. | reverse complement strand
GCCAACCCGCACGTGCTCGCGGAGTGCCTGGCGATCGTCGAAGCGGATGACAACGTCGACGCGGTGTTATTGGTCGGCATGTTCGGCGGTTACGGCCTGCGCTTTGCCGAACACCTCCTCGGCCAGGAAATGCGCGCGGCGGAATCGATGATCGAACTGGCGAACCGTTCCGAAAAGCCCGTCGTCATCTACAGCCTCTACGCACCGGTGAAACCGCCGCCCTTGCGCCGCCTGCATGAGGCCGGCCTGCCGGTGTATGCCTCGATCGAACAGGCGGTGCGCGTTCTGGCGGCGCTCGGCGAACGCGGCATCTACCTGCAGAACCTCGACAAGCAGGCGCCACATCCCGGCATCGAACCGAGCCCGGAGATGGTCGCGATGTTCTCGCGCGCCCAGACCGAGGGCCGCAATCTCTTCGAGTTCGAGGCCAAGACGCTGCTGCGTAATCATGGCATCGAGGTTGCTGCGGAGTCCGTGGTGCACAAGGTCGAGGAGCTCGACGCCGTGGCCGCATCGTTCGGCGACCGGCCGCTGGCCATGAAGATCGTTTCCAAGGACATCCTGCACAAGTCCGATGCAGGCGGCGTGAAGTTGAACCTCGTGGGTATCGACGCATTGCGGCGGGCCTTCGACCAGATCATGACGTCGTGTCGCGCCTACGATCCGGACGCCGACATCCGCGGCGTGCTGGTCACGCCGATGGCGGCCAAGGGCACCGAGGTCATCGTCGGCGTGGTGCGCGACCCGATTTTCGGCCCGGTGCTGATGTTCGGCCTCGGCGGCATTTTCGTCGAGATCCTCGAGGACGTCGCCTTCCGCGCCATCCCGCTCTCGCGCCACGATGCCGAGTCGATGGTCGACCAGATCAAGGGGCGCAAGATCCTGCAGGGCGTGCGCGGCATCCCGCCGGCCGACAAGCCGGCGCTGGTCGACCTGTTGCTCAAGGTGTCCAGCATCGTGGCGGCCTATCCGCAGATTTCCGAGCTCGACCTCAATCCGGTGCTGGCCTATGCGCATGGCTACGCCGTGGCGGATGCCCGTATCATCAGCAACCGCTCGGTCATGAACTAGGAGATCCGCCCCATGAGCCTGCCCGTTCTGAATGACGCCCGCCTGCAACTCGAGAACCGCGTCGCGACCCTCACCCTCGATCGCGACGACGTCCGCAACGCGCTGACCGGCACCGCGCTGATCGAGGACATCCTCGCCGTCGCCCAGTGGGTGAATCGCTGCGAGGAGGTGTCGGCGCTGATCATCACGGGGGCGGGCGCGGCCTTCTCGTCGGGCGGCAACGTCAAGGACATGGCCGAGCGCGGGGGCGATTTCGCGGGCAACGTCGCCGAGGTGGCGGCCCGCTACCGCGCCGGTATCCAGCGCATCCCGCTGGCGCTGCAGGACGTCGAGGTGCCGATCATCGCGGCGGTGAACGGCCCCGCCATCGGCGCCGGCTTCGACCTCGCGAACATGGCCGACCTGCGCATCGCCTCGGAGAAGGCGAAGTTCGGCGAGACCTTCCTCAACCTCGGCATCATCCCCGGCGATGGCGGTGCCTGGTTCATGCAGCGCCAGATCGGCTACCAGCGCGCCTTCGAGCTGACGCTGAGCGGCCGCATCATCGACGCTACCGAAGCACTTGCTCTGGGCGTCGTACTGGACGTCGTCGCTCCGGACCAGCTGCTGCCCCGCGCCCGGCAAATAGCTGACCGCTTCGCCGCCCAGCCGCCCAAGGCGTTGCGCCTGACCAAGCGACTCATGAAGATGGCGCAACGCATGGAGCTCAAGGACTTCCTTGACCTCTGTGCGGTCTTCCAGGGCATGTGCCACAACGAGCCCGAGCACCTCGAGGCCGTCCAGCGCTTCCTCGCCAAGCAGAAATAGGAACCGGGTGCCGTCCCACCAGCGCTGACTTTCCAAACTACCGCGCTACCGCGATGACTCGACTCTTCATGGGCGGCCTGCGCCCGCTGCCGCCGGAAAACCGTCCGACCGGCATCTTCAAGAGTGAAATCGTGATGCCCGTCTGGCTGGGGCGCGAGGGACTGGTGGGCGACGCGCAGGCCGACCGGCGCGCCCATGGCGGCCCGGAAAAAGCGCTGCACCAATATCCCGTCGCCCACTACGCCCGGCTCGCGGCGGCATTCCCGCAGTTACAGCCCGACCTGCTGCCCGGCACGCTGGGCGAGAACCTCTCCGTACCCGGCTGGGACGAGACGAACGTCTGCATCGGCGACATGTTCCGGCTCGGAGATGCCCGGATCCAGCTCGCGCAGCCACGCTCGCCCTGCTGGAAAATCGACAGCCGCTTCGCCACCGACGGCATGGCCCGCCTGATCGAGGCAGAGGGCATCATGGGCTGGTACTTCCGCGTCCTCGAGGAAGGCGCAGTCGAGCCGGATTGCCCGTTCGAACTCATTGAACGTCCCAACCCGGAAATCACACTGGCCCATTTTCTCGGCCAATGGCGCGCGCACCGCCCTGCGCCCGCCCACTTGCGCGAGCTTGCCGCAATACCGGGGCTCGCTGCCGGTTGGGCCGACAAGCTGCGCCAGCGCGCCGACCGGCTGGAGAACTTCTGAGCCAGCCGGTGCGGCCCGTATAATCCGCGCCTTTCCCCTTTCAGTACGCCGTATCGCCGTGTCCAAGCTCGCCCACGAAATCGCCCGCCGCCGCACCTTCGCCATCATTTCCCACCCCGACGCGGGCAAGACCACGCTGACCGAAAAGCTGCTGTGGTTCGGCGGCGCGATCCAGGTCGCCGGCGAAGTCCGCGCACGCAAGGCCGCGCGTCACGCCACGTCGGACTGGATGGAACTGGAAAAGCAGCGCGGCATCTCGGTTACCTCGTCGGTGATGCAGTTCCCCTACCGTGACCACATGGTGAATCTGCTCGACACGCCGGGCCACGAAGATTTCTCGGAGGATACTTATCGGACGCTGACGGCCGTCGATTCGGCGACGATGGTGATCGACTCGGTCAACGGCGTCGAGGCACAGACCATCAAGCTGCTCAACGTCTGCCGCCTGCGGGATACGCCGATCATCACCTTCATCAACAAGCTCGACCGCGAGGGCCGCGCGCCGATTGATCTGCTCGACGAAATCGAGGATGTGCTGCAGATCCAGTGCGCGCCGATGACCTGGCCGATCGGCATGGGCAAAAGCTTCCGCGGCGTGTATGACCTCTACGATGACTGCGTCTATTTCTTCGATCCGAAAGCGGAGAAAGGCACCTCCCGCACCATCGAACGACTCGACAATCCGGAACTGGACGAACTGATCGGCTACCAGGCGGCGGAACTGCGCGCCGAGGTGGAACTGGTGAAAGGCGCCTCGCACACCTTCGACAAGGACGCCTATCTCGCCGGCCGGCAGACGCCCGTGTTCTTCGGTTCAGCGATCAACAACTTCGGCGTGCAGTCGCTGCTCGACGCCATCGTCGACCTCTCGCCTGCGCCCCAGCACCGTCCCTCGGCCACGCGACAGGTCGAGCCACTGGAACCGAAGTTCTCCGGCTTCGTCTTCAAGATCCAGGCCAACATGGACCCGAAGCACCGCGACCGCATCGCCTTCGTGCGCGTCTGCTCGGGCCACTACACGCGGGGCATCAAGCTCAAGCAACTCTCGACCGGCAAGACGCTGGCGGTGAACAACGCAATCACCTTCATGGCGCAGGACCGCAGCACCACCGACGAGGCCTGGCCGGGCGACATCCTCGGCATCCCCAACCACGGCACGGTCGTCCTCGGCGACTCCTTCACCGAGGGCGAGGACCTCAAGTTCACGGGCATCCCCTGCTTCGCCCCGGAGCATTTCCGCCGGGCGCAAATTCGCAACCCGATGAAGATGAAGCAGTTGCAGAAAGGCCTGCAGCAACTCGCCGAGGAAGGCGCGACGCAACTCTTCAAGCCGCTGGGTTCGAACGACCTCATCCTCGGCGCGGTCGGCCTGCTGCAGTTCGATGTGGTCGCCCACCGGCTGGAATTCGAATACGGCGTCGACTGCTTCTTCGAGCCGGTCAACGTCGCCACCGCACGCTGGCTGCGCGGCTCGGATCTCGACCTCCGCGCCCTCGAGGACCGGGCCGGCATGAACCTCGCGCTCGACGGCGCGGGCGACTATGTCTATCTGGCCCCGAACCGCGTCAACCTGCAAATGGCGCAGGAGCGCCATCCCAATCTCGTCTTCCTGGAAACCCGAGAGATTCACTGAGGAAATCCATTGATGCAGTGCGAAAAGTGCGAGGTAGAATCTCGCCACTTTTACCAAGGAGACACTATGCGCACGCTCGTCAAATGGTTAGGTATCGCTACCTTCGTCCCGGCACTCGTCCTCGGCACGGCCCAGGCACGGGATTGGAGCGTGATCAAGAGTTCTGGCACGATGGTCGTCGCCACTGAAGGTGCCTTTGCCCCATTCAACTATTACGAAGGCAGCAAGCTGACCGGTTTCGAAGTGGATATCGCCGAAGCCATCGTCAAGCAACTCGGCCTCAAGATCGACTGGAAGGTCGTGCCGTTCGACGCCCAGATCGCCTCGCTCGGCCAGGACCGCTTCGACTTCGCCATCGCTTCGCACGGCTACACGGAAGAGCGCGCCAAGGCCGTCGACTTCACCGATCCGCACTACTGCACCGGTGGGCAAATCGCCGCCCGCAAGGATGGCCCGCTGACCGTCGCCGCGCTCAAGGGCAAGACCGTCGGTGTGCAGATCGGCACCAGCTATCTCGACAACGCCAAGAAGATCCCCGGCATCAAATCACTCAAGACTTACAAGGCCGATCCGGAAGCCTACGCCGCGCTCAAGGCGCGCAAGACGGATGCGTGGATCTCCGACCGCTGGCTGATCCATGAAACGCTGCAGAAGAACCCCGAAGGCGGCATCGTCGCGGGCGAGCATGTTTTCGTCGAGCGCGTATCGATGATCCTGCGCAAGGGCAACCCGGAGCTGAAAGAACAGCTCAACCGCGGATTGGCCGAGATCATGAAGAACGGGACGTATCAGGCGCTGTCCCAGAAGTACTTCAAGACCGACGCTTCCTGCAAGTAAGCAGCTAGCATCCGTAGCAACATGCGCTGGGCCAAGGAGCATCCGGCATGGACGATGTTCGCCGCGATGGTCGGACTCCTGCTGTTCTTGTGGGGTATGGCCATCCCGCTCTCCCATGCGCCCGCGCCGATCGGTCCGGCGGCAGAGTTGTTCGCCGACGGCGCACGGGTCACGGTCCTGCTGACGCTGATTGCCGGGACTGCCGGTGTCGTCATCGGGGTGCTTGCCGGTCTCGGCAAGCTCTCCGGTTTCCTCCCGATTCGCTGGTTCTGTGATTTCTACGTCTGGTTGTTCCGCGGCACGCCGCTGCTGCTGCAGATCCTGTTCGTCTGGCTGGTGGTGCCGCAGTTCCTGCCCGAGTCAATTCAGATCTCGGATTTCGGCTGCGCGGCCATCGCATTGGCACTCAACGTCGGTGCCTACAACACCGAATGCGTACGCGCCGGCATTCTCGCCGTGCCCCATGGCCAGGTCGAAGCGGCCCACGCCCTCGGCCTCTCGCCTTTCCAAACCTTCATGGACATCGTGCTGCCGCAAAGCATGCGCGTTGCCCTGCCCGCGCTGGCAAACAATCTGGCCTCGCTGGTCAAGGACTCGTCGCTGGCCTATGCCATCAGCGTCGTCGAACTGACCATGATCGGTTACCGCATCCAGGCGGAAAGCTATCAGCCGATCCCGGTATTCCTGACTGTGGCGTCGATCTACCTGATCCTCACGACGGCGTTCACCACGCTGACGGCGGCGCTCGAAAGCCAGCTCGACGTCGGGCGCAAGAGATAAGTCGATGGCCAAACAGAAAACACTGAGGCCGATCATCGAGACGCGGGAGGTGCACAAGCACTTCGGCGCTTTCCATGCGCTCAAGGGCGTCACCGCGACGTTCTATGAAGGCCAGGTCACGGCCATCCTCGGTCCCTCCGGATCCGGCAAATCAACCTTCTTGCGTACCCTGAACCGGCTGGAACCGCATGACGCGGGCAGCATCCGTGTCGACGGCATCGAACTCGACAATAACCTCAAGCACCTCGACGCCATTCGTCGCGAGGTCGGCATGGTGTTCCAGAACTTCAATCTGTTTTCCCACCTGAGCATCCTGCGCAATCTCACCCTGGCACCGATGCGCGTTCGCAAGATGGGCAAGCAGGACGCCGAAGCGAAAGCCATGGCGCTGCTGGAACGCGTCGGACTCAAGGACCAGGCTTACAAGTACCCGGTGCAGCTTTCCGGCGGCCAGCAGCAGCGCGTCGCCATCGCCCGCGCGCTGGCGATGGATCCCAAGGTGCTGCTGTTCGATGAGCCGACCTCGGCGCTCGACCCCGAGATGGTCAATGAAGTGCTGAGCGTCATGCGCGAGCTCGCCCATACCGGCATCACCATGCTCGTCGTGACCCACGAGATCGGCTTCGCGCGCGAAGTCGCCGACCGCGTGATCTTCTTCGATCACGGCGCGATCCTTGAAGATGCCGCGCCTCAGGATTTCTTCACCAACCCCGAACACGAACGGGCCCGCGCCTTCCTGTCGCAAGTCAAGCACGGTTACTGACCCCGGCTGTATGACTACCGAATTCCTGGCCACGGTCGTCCTGCTGCTGATCCTGTTGGACCCGCTGGGCAACATCCCGCTGCTGATCTCGCTGTTGCGACCTTTGGCGCCCGCGCGCCGGCAGCGTGTGGTGCTGCGCGAAAACGCGGTCGCCGGCGTGCTGTTGATCATTTTCGTGTTCATCGGCGACTGGCTGCTCGCCGTTCTGCGGCTTTCCGCGCCTGCCCTGGAGATTTCCGGCGGTCTGATCCTGTTCCTGATCGCGATGCGCATGGTATTCCCGGCGCATGGACATCATGAGGAGGACGCCGGCATCAACGGCGAACCGCTGATCGTGCCGATCGCCGTACCGATGATCGCGGGTCCGGCGGCGCTCGCCACCGTCCTGCTCACCGCGCGCCAGGGCCCGCAACTGTTTTCGCTGGTCGGCGCGATCATCGTCGCCATCGTGTTGAACACCCTCATCCTGCTGGCCGCCGAACGTCTTGCGCGTTTATTTGGCCGTCCCGGCCTGGCGGCGATGGAGCGCCTCATGGGCCTGGTGCTGACCACCATGGCTGTGCAGATGCTCATTTCCGGAATCCGCGCCGCGTTCCTGCTCCCCGTCCAGCCATGAGCCGCAGCCTGGCCAATGGCCTGCTGCTGATTGCGGCGCTGATCTGGGGCACGACCTTCGTCGCGCAACAACTCGGCATGGCCGACGTCGGACCGTTGATCTATACCGGCGTGCGCTTCCTGCTGGGCGCCCTGGTCATCCTGCCGCTCGCGCTGCGCGAATACGCCCGTCTGGCGGTACGCAACGTCACGTTGAACAGAAACGACCTGCTCGCCGCCTGCGGACTGGGCGTCCTGCTCTGCCTCGGCGTCGTTCTGCAGCAGATCGGCATCGCCGGCACTTCGGTATCCAACGCCGGCTTCCTCACCGCACTGTATGTGCCGCTGGTGCCGTTGTTCGGCTGGATTGCCGATCGCCAGGCACCCCACATCACGCTCTGGCCGGCCGCCATCGGCTGCTTCGCCGGCACCTTCCTGCTGAGTGGCGGTACGTTGTCCGACCTGAACGACGGTGACCTCTGGGTCATCGCCAGTACCCTGTTCTGGGCCGCGCATGTGTTGTGGGTCGGTCGCGTCGCGGCACGCAAGGGTACACCGATCCTCGTCGCGTTCACCCAGTTCGTCGTCTGCGGCCTGCTCGCCACGATTGCCGGACTGGTGCATGAGCACACGACGGCCGCAGGCCTTTGGGCGGCCCTGCCGGCCATTCTCTATGGCGGCCTGCTGTCGGTCGGCATCGGTTTCACACTGCAGGTCGTCGCGCAGCGGCATACCCGCCCTGCCGAGGCGGCGATCCTGCTCAGTTCCGAAATCCTCTTTGCCGCGCTGGCCGGCGCGCTCTATCTCGGCGAACGTCTCGCGCCCATCCAGTTGGCCGGCGGCCTGCTGATCTTTGCCTGCATCGTCGGCGTACAGGTTTTGCCGCGGCCGCGCGACATCGAGCAGGTATAATTCCCAATCGAATCATTACGTCCGAACACCATGGAAGCAGAACGCCTCAACGCCATCGACAACCACATCGCCGACCTCGAAGCCCGCGGCGATCAACTCCGGAGGTATCTTTGACTTCGATACGAAGTCGGAGAAACTTGCTGAAATCAATCAGCTGATGGAAGACCCCGGCATCTGGAACGATGCCGAGCGCGCCCAGGGCCTGGGCAAGGAAAAGAAATCCCTCGAAGCCGTCGTACTTACGCTGGAAGGCGTGAAGTCATCATTGACGGACGCGCGTGACCTGTTCGACATGGCGAAGGAGGAGAAGGACGAGGACAC
>CAZTWA010000038.1:0-16405 GCA_964617225.1 uncultured Methyloversatilis sp. | reverse complement strand
AACTCTGGCTCACCGCCCGCCTTGATATCGTCGAAAGCCTGCGCGCGCGCTGGTTTCTCATCTACACCGGCGTGTTCGGCGGCATCGTTGCGCTGCTGTTCCTCTTCGGCCTCACCGAATCGCGTGTCCTCGGCTTTATCGGCCTCTCGCGCCTGCTGGTCACCTACATCCAGCTCACCATGGCGATTCTGCCGATCTTCGTGCTGATCACCACGGTGCGTTCCGTCGCCGGCGACCGCGAGGCCGGCGTCTTCGAATACCTGCTGTCGCTGCCGGTGTCGCTTGGCGCCTGGTTCTGGGGGAAGATCCTCGGCCGCTATATCGTCGTCTTCGCGCCGGTCTTCCTCGCCATGCTCGCCGCCGTGCTGATCGCCATGATCAAGGAGATCGAGATTCCCTGGGGCATGTTCGGCTACTACACCGGCCTGCTCGCGGCAATGGCCCTGTGTTTCCTTGGCCTCGGCATGCTGATCTCGGCCATCGCGCGCAGCACCGACATGGCGCAGGGCGCCGCCTTCATGACCTGGCTGGTGCTGCTGCTGTTCCTCGACCTGATCCTGCTCGGCATCATGATCCAGGGCCGCGTCGCGCCCGAGATCGCCGTCGGCATCGCGCTCGCCAACCCGCTGCAGGTATTCCGCACCGCCGCGCTCGCCCTGTTCGATCCGCAACTGATCGTGCTCGGCCCGTCCGCGTTCGTGATCCTCGACACCTTCGGCGTGCTGGGCTACAAGATCTTCGCGCTGGCTTATCCCTCCGCGCTCGGTATCCTCGCGGCCGCGTTCGGTTATTTCATTTTCCGCCGGGGCGACCTGCCGTGACCCGCCGCCTGCTCGGTCTCCTGCTGGTCTGCTGCAGCCTGTTCGCCCACGCCCAGGAGCCGCAGTCCGCAGGGCTGTTCTTTGCCGTCAGCCTGCCCGACCAGAGCGGCAAGAACGTCGCGCTCGCCGACTATCGCGGCAAGCCGCTCATCGTCAATTTCTGGGCACGCTGGTGCGTGCCCTGCCGGGAGGAAATTCCCGAACTGCGGGACATCGCCCAAAAGCACGGCGCCAAGGGGCTCACGGTGATTGGCATCGGCCTTGAGGACAACGTCCCCAACGTGCAGGACTTCATCAAGGCCTACGAGATGGACTACCCGCTGCTGTTCGCGCAGAGCCAGGGGATCGAACTCATGAAGGCACTCGGCAACACCAAGGCCGGCCTACCCTTCACGCTGGCAATCGACCGCGAAGGCCGCATCCTCATGCGTAAGCTCGGCAAGGTCAGTCGCACCGATCTCGACATCGCCGCTGCAGCCCTCCTGAAATAAGCATGACGGCGGCCCGGCACGCGCTCGACGAAAGCTTCGGTCGCCAGCAGGTCGCCAGCGACGAGCGGCGCAGTCGCATCCGGCGGGTGTTCGATACCATCGCGCCGCGCTACGACCTGATGAACGACCTGATGAGCTTCGGCATCCACCGGCTCTGGAAGCGCACGCTTGTCCGGCGTTGCCATGACATCCATGGCATCGTGGTCGATCTCGCCGGCGGCACCGGTGACGTCGCGCGCCTGCTCGACGGCTGCGGCCGCCGTATCACGGTCTGCGACCCCAGCCGGGAAATGATGTTGAACGGTCGCCGCCCCACCGACAAGCGCATCCGCTGGCTGGCCGGCGAAGCGGAATCCCTGCCCTTCGCCGACAACAGTATCGACCTGCTCACCATCGCCTTCGGCATCCGCAACGTCACGCAACTCTCCACTGCGCTCGCCGAGATCCAGCGCGTACTCGCGCCGGGCGGCCGCTTCATCTGCCTTGAGTTTTCACGGCCTCACGCGTGGCTCGCGCCCTTCTACGATTTCTTCTCCTGGCAGGTCATTCCGCGCCTCGGCGCCGCCGTCGCGCAAGCACCCATTGCCTACCAGTACCTCGTCGAATCGATCCGCCGCTTTCCCGACCAGCGCGAATACGCCGCCCTTATCAAGGCGGCCGGCTTCACCGACGTACGCTGGGAAAACCTCTCCTTCGGCATCGCCTGCCTGCATGTCGGCACGAAGCCCATCGACCGGAGTCCTGCATGAACCAACCCCTTGAACCGACACTCGACAGCCTGCCGCATCCCCTGATGCGCTATTTCGTGGCGGTACGGCCGGCCTTCCTGTCGGTCACCTTCGTCGGCTGCCTGCTCGGCCTCGCTACCGCGGCGATGAGCGGCATCGCCCTCGACCCCCTCAAGGCCACCGTGACGCTGCTGTTCGCCCTCCTCGCGCATGGCGGCGCCAACGTGGTCAATGACTACTACGACGCCAAGAGCGGCTGCGACGCCGCCAACGACGAGCGTGTTTTCCCCTTCACCGGCGGCAGCCGCGTGATCCAGAACGGCGTGCTGTCGCTGCAGGAGGCGGGCGTGTTCGGTTATGCGCTGCTGGCGATCGTCATTCCCGCCGGCCTGTGGCTCACCGCCGTGAGCGGGCCGGGACTGATCGGCATCGGCCTCGCCGGGCTGATCACCGGCTGGGCCTACTCCGCCCCGCCGTTCAAGCTGCAGGGCCGCGGCCTCGGTGAATTCGGCATCACGGCGGCCTGGCTGCTCATCGTCGTCGGCAGCGATTACGTCCAGCGCCACGATTTCTCGTTCGCGCCGGTAGCTGCCGGACTGGGGTTCGCACTGCTGGTCGCCAACGTGCTCTACATCAACCAGTTTCCCGATGTGCGGGCCGATGCGCAAGCCGGCAAGCGCACGGTCGTCGTGCGCCTCGGCGTGCAGCGCGCGCGGTGGGGCTATGCGCTCATCGCCCTGCTCTGCTACGGCTGGGTGCTGGCGATGACCCTGCTCGGCCACCTGCCGCCGGTCGCCCTGATTGCGCTGCTGCCCGCGATCGCCAGCTTCAAGGCGGCGCACAACCTCGCGCAGCATGCCGCGCAACCGCGACTGCTCGTACCGGGCATCAAGCTGACGATCCTCGCCGCCTCGCTGCATGGTCTCCTGCTGGCGGTGGCGCTGGCCTTCCTCGCCTGATTCCTGCCGCCATGCCCCCCTGAACGCGATGCGCTGGTTGTTCCGGGTCGGTTTGGCGTGCTTGCTCGCGGCGGGCGCCGCAAGCGCGGCCACGCCGCTGCAGCCGCTCATCGATGCTGCACCCGCCGGCAGCACCCTGCGCCTTGCGGCAGGCCGCTATGACGGCCCGGCAATCATCGCCAAACCCCTCATTCTCGACGGAGGCGGCAAGGCGGCAATTCGCGGCAACGGCAAGGGCACCGTGGTCAGCATCGCCGGCGCGAACGTCACGCTGCGCGGCCTGGCCATCGCGGGCAGTGGCGAATCGCACGATGGCGTGGATGCCGGCGTGCTGGTCGAAGGTTTCGGCCACCGTGTCGAGGACAACCGCTTCGAGGACGTACTGTTCGGCATCCACCTGCGCCAGGCGAGTAACACGACCGTGAGCAACAACCAGGTCACCGGCAAGCCGCTGGAACTCGGCCTGCGCGGCGATGCGATCCGGATGTGGAACGGCACCGGCAACCGCATCGAGGACAACCGCTTTCACCGCGCGCGCGACCTCACCTTCATCAACTCGGCCGACAACCTGATCGCCGGCAACCGCTTCACCGACGGCCGCTACGGCATGCAGGTCGTGTTCTCGCCGCGCATGCGCATCGAGCGCAACCATCTCTCGGACATGGGCACGGGCATCGTCGTGCTGTATTCACGGGACGTCGTGCTGCGCGAGAACCACATCGCGCACGCGCTGACCGGCGGCGGCGCCGGCATCGTATTCAAGGAGAGCGACACCGGCATCGTGGTCGGCAACACGGTGCTGCACTGCGCGGTCGGGCTCAAGGTGGACGCGCCGCCCGAACCGGTTGGCGTGCTCGATGTGCGTGACAACCGCTTCGCCCACAATATCATCGGCCTGTTCTTCTACGGCGAAGCCGGCGGTCACCGCTTCGAGCGCAACCGCTTCGAGAACAACCTCACCACCGTCGCGATCAGCGGCAAGGGCGCGGGCGAAGCCAACGTCTGGCAGGGCAACCGCTGGGACGAGTACGAGGGCTTCGACCGCGACGGCGACGGTGTCGGCGATCGGCCGCACGATGCCTGGCTCTACGCCGACCGCATCTGGATGGACACGCCGATGGCGACCTTTTTCCGCAACTCACCGCTGCTCGAACTGCTCGACTTCCTCGAGCGCCTCGCGCCCTTTTCGTCACCCTACCGGATCCTGAGCGACCCGACGCCCGACATGCGGCGCTGAGATCGGTCTAGAACTGGCAAAGCCCGGGGTGTTAACTACAGGCTACCCAACTTTCTGAACAGCGTGCGTTCGCTGACCCCGAGGCGGCGCGCAAGCGACGGACGGTCCCCCTTGTGCGTTGCGACTGCCCACGACAGGTAGCGGCGTTCGTTTTCCTTCAGCGTTAACCAGTTACCGGCGGGTTCTGCCGCTGGCGACGCCGACATGCTATCGGTTTCGCCCTGCATGTCGAGAATGTGCCGTGGTTCGATCTCCTCTCCGTCGGCAAGGAGACTGGCGCGTTCCAGCAGATTGCGCAATTCGCGGATGTTCCCGTCGAAGGGCATCTCGTTGAGCAGGGACAACGCCTCTGACGACAAGTGCAATCGCCGCTCCGGTGCGACACGCGAAAGCAGTGACTCAACTAACAAGGGAAGATCGCCGGCACGTTCGCGGAGTGAGGGCGTGTGGATCGGAAAGGTGTTGATGCGGAAATACAAGTCGCGGCGGAAGGTTTCGTTCTTCACCATCGCTTCCAGATCACGGTGTGTTGCCGAAATGAGGCGGAAATCGGCGGGCAGCGCCTCGACGCCGCCGACGCGCCGGTAGGTGCCGGTTTCGAGCAGGCGCAGCAGTTTGACCTGCAGCGTCAGCGGCAGATCGCCGATCTCGTCGAGGAACAGCGTGCCGCCGCTAGCCGCCTCGATCAGGCCCTGCTTGCGGTGCGTCGCGCCGGTGAAGGCGCCCTTTTCATAACCGAACAGTTCGCTCTCGAACAAGGTCTCCGTCAGTCCCGAACAGTCGACCGCGACGAACGGCCGGGCCGCGCGCGGACTGCCTTCGTGAATCGCCCGCGCCACCAGTTCCTTGCCGGTGCCGGTTTCGCCGAGCAGCATCACCGCCGCCATCGAGGGCGCCACGCGCATCACCCGCGCCAGCATGCGCGTAAAGGCCGGGGAGCGCCCGACCAGACCCTGCGCCGCGGGCCGGCTGCTGGCCTGGCGCACCACGCGCATGGTCTCGACGTAGAGGGTCCTTTCGCCGCGGTCGTCGCGGATTGGCGTGGTCTCGACATCGACATGCTCTTCCCCGCGCGCGGTGTAGTGCAGGTGGAGAACCCGCTCCTTCTGCCCGCTGGCGCGGCTTTCCTGCAAGGGACAGGATTCGCCGGCCTGGTCGCAGGGCACGCTGAAGCGGTGCGACACCTCGTAGCAGAGACGGCCGACCACCGGTTCGTCGTTGCTGAAGTCGCGCAGGTAGGCCTGATTGGCGGAGAGGATGCGGTAGTCGGCATCCATGACGATGCTGGGCGCATCGAAGGAATCCAAAAACGAGCTAATCTTGTTTAGATTCATTCGACCCCCACTAAAATGCCACTATTGGCATTTTCTCACGATCACTGCCGCCATATTATGCAACCTACTTGAGGCTGCCGCAGATAATAAATTTTTTATATTATTTATCATGAAGTTATAAAACATCAGGACTGGCCCAGTTATTGCGATTTTACTGTCGTTGCTAAGGCAGATAATTTAAACATCGATAGGGAGTACAGCCATGAACTTGCCAGACCTGCAATACCAAGCCATCCAAACAGTGGAAGCAACATCGATATTTTTTATTATTATACCGATACTTGTAATGATTCTTCCGTTGTTGTTGATGTTCTTCCCGCTGGTCGCCCTGCAGTCGCCGTTCAGTAGGTTTGCCAACCTGTTACAGGACCTATCAAAACAATAATGACTGCAATTTTTGTCATGACTGCCCCTCATTCATGGGTTGCGGTATATTGTCAGCGCTCCCAATCCATCCCCGGGTTCCACTGATAACTGACGAAAATCAAGGAAGGCGGGGGAGGACGAATGAAACAATCGCTCTCCCGTAACAACACACCGTTCCGCCGTGCGCCTTCCTATCGCCCTCTTCTTCGCCCTGTTACTGACTCACCCTGCTGTCCGGGCGGCCGATCACGGCGGCCCACCGGACAGCGGCAAGGACATCTACGGTCCCTGCGCCGCCTGTCACGGCGATCTCGGCCAGGGCGGCAAGCGCGGCGAGTATCCACGCATCGCCGGACAACGCGTGGCGTATATCGAATACACGCTCAGAAAGTTCCGCTCGCGTGAGCGCCTCAACCTCCCGATGTTCCCCTATACCCAGGAGCGCGAACTGCCCGATGCGGACATCAAGACCGTATCGGCCTATCTGTCAGGCATCAGCCTGTCGACACAGATCCCGGACTTCAAGCCGACCGACGACGCGCTGACACGCCTGGAAGCGATGCAGAACGTCATGATCATCCCGAAGCTCGAAGGCGATCTCGACAATGGCCGAAAGCTTTACAAGGAAGAGTGTGGCTACTGCCACGGCGCGGATGGCCGGGGCAAGACGCGCTTCCCGATGCTGGTGGGGCAATACACAAACTATCTGCAAAAGCAGATCGACGCTTACCTCAAGGGCGAACGCCCGCATGACAAGGTGGACGACGACGAAGAGGAAGAGGAAAGCAAGCCGAAAGCCAAGCCGAAGGCGCAGGACAAGAATTTCGGGGTGCTCAACCGCCTCTCGGAAAAGGACATCAAGGACATCCTTGCCCACATCACGTGGCTACAGGATGAATAAGCCCACCCCGAAATCGCTGCTGCCCATGGCGGCCCTTCGTGCTTCCTGAGCACACGGCTCATGCCGTCCCCCCAGCGCTGACTTTGGCGGCCGAGACGGTTCCCGGCAACAAGGGCATCTGGGTTGGCATCTTCTGCGTGCTGGTCGAATTCCTGCTGCTCTTCGGTGTCTATTTCATCGCCAAGGCGCACCATCCCGAAGCCTTCGCCAGCGGGCCGGACAAACTGGTCACGACGGCAGGCGTCGCCATCACGCTGTTGCTGCTCACCAGCGGCTACTGCATGGTCAAGGCCGTCGCTGCCATTCGGGATGATCAGCGCCACATTACGTTGCGCTGGGTTGTCGCCGCCATCCTGCTCGGCCTCGGCTACCCGCTCGTCAAATTCCTCGAGATCCGCTGGAACGTGGCCCATGGCATCGACGGCGAAGCCGGCATCTTTTACACGGTTTATTACTACCTCACGCTCAACCACCTCGTCCATGTGAGCTGGGGGCTGCTTGGCTTGGCGTGGGTTGCGGTCCGCACCGCGCTGGGGATCTACTCGGCGCGCGACTACAGCGGCCTCGAAGCCGCTGCCATGTACTGGCACGCCACGGACGTGCTGTGGCTCGTCATCTTTCCCTTCTTCTACGTGCTGAGGTAAACATGGGTCACGCCGAACGCATCTGGCTGCTGCTCGTCAGCCTCACGCTCGCCGGCGCGTGGCTCGCCGAGACCGGCCAGGCGAGCTGGCCGCTCACCCTCGTCGTCGCGGGCCTGATCGCCTTCAAGGGGCGCATGGTCATCGACCGCTACATGGAAATTACCGGCACTAATCCGCGCATCCGTGCCGTACTGCATGGCTTCGTCACACTCGTGCCGCTGCTGGTCATCTTCAGCCACGGCTGGGGCGACGTCATCAAGAAACTGACGTCACTGTAGTCACAAGCTCCAAGCGCCAAACCCTGCCTGAAAGTGAATGTGCCAGTGGAATGCCTCTCGGCGAGGTAGCTGGTTTTATCGCCCGAGAAAAAGAAACCCGCCTGTTGTGTGCGTCAAGTCTTGCTTGCAAAACGTAGGGGGTATTGCTAAACACCAGGTGGTTCTAGCAGACCACACGCTCCAGTTCCCGCGGTGTCACGCTTCCCGGGAGCTTGGGCGCCTGATCGACCAGGGACAGCGCGCTGTTCGAGAAGCGGCCGTCGTAGGTGAGTTCCATGCCGAGCCAGTCGGGCAGTTCGACGGCTTGGCCGAGTGCGTCGAGTTCGATTTCGGCGATGACCAGTCCGGCCAGCCTGCCACCGAAGACATCCACCTCGATGGTGTGGCCCGCATGGGGGATGCGATAGCGTGTCTTCTCGATGATGCGCTGTCCGCAGTGCCTCTCCAGCAGTTCGCGCGCCTGGTGCATGGGAATCGGAAACTCGTATTCGTCGCGCTCGATGGTCGCGGTCTTGCTCTTGAGCGTCATGAAGGCCTCGGCTTCGATGATGCGTACGCGCACGGTCATGGGTTCGTTGGCGATGTAGCCCTGCCTGATCGTTGCACCCAGCCGACCTGCGAGGATGCTCAGGTCTGTGACGGCAAACTTGCGTTCGATTTCCTTGGCCATGGCGATGCTCCGGAGGGTTTGCGGGGGGAGCGAGAAAGCAGTCTAGCGCGGATCACCAAGCGGATTGTGACAGTGCGATGTGATTGATTGCCAAAGCCTTTCAGCTCGATTCTGCATTTCCGACAATGCGCTATCACGATATGCTTCGGGTTCGGTAGTACGTCTCAAGAGGTTGAAATGGTGTCAAAGGTTGTTGCGAGGAAAAGCCGGCTTCATGGCTGGGGCTTGTTCGCCGCCCGGGATCTGGAAGCCGGAGAGCAGCTGATCGAATACAAGGGAAAAAAGTACACAGCGGGGGAAATGCCGGACATGGAGGAAGCGGGGATGACCAAATTCCTGCGCCTGTCGGATGGTTCAGGCATCGATGGCACGGGATGGGCCGCCATGGCCAATCATGGATGCGACCCCAACTGCGAACTGCGGGAGGATGAGGGACGGGGAAGGCCGAGGGCGTGGCTGTATGCGCTGCGGACAGTAAAGAAGGGCGAGGAACTGGTGTGGGACTACCGGCTTGATGTGAAATCAAGGACGGAGGCGTATTCGAACTGGGCGTGCGCCTGCGGCGCGGAGGAATGCCGGGGCACCATGGCGGACCCGGATGCATTCATGGCCACACCGAATAACGCGGATGAAGAAACACGATAGGTTGCTTCGACACCCACAGTCGCCTTCAATGGGCTGGGACCGCCAGATTTCTGGCGCAAGTCGTCCCTCTTCGCTTCAAACAGCCTTGAATACTTGTCCTCTGAAGGCTGCAATTAACCAATAGAGTACAGGTAATGGGAGAACAGACGTACCCTGTCAGAACACTGAATGCTTGGGGTTACTTAGCGGGCAATGGAACCTGCACTGTGTAGCGCACAGCGTCATCGAGGTCAACGATAGGGATCACAATCATGCCGCCCTCAGCCTTGGGCGGGCGCGGGAAGTAGAGAATTCCGCCACGCTCCTCGCCGGCGGCGGCAATGCTGGCACCGAGCAGGCCGTTCTCGATGGCGGCAGTCCAAGCTGCAAGTTCCTGCTTCTGCCGTTCGTTTTCCGCAGCACTGAACATTGCAGCAAACAGTGCCGGTAGCATCCCGACGCCCGGCGACATCACACCGATGGTCATCCCGAACGGACGTCCCGTGAGGAGTGCCGAAGCGACGTGTCCGGGCAGCGGCGAGATCGGTTCGGGCGTGGTGCCGTGAGGCAGCCATTGTGCGTCGGATGGAGTGATCGCCAATCGGTGAGTGCCTACATTGCGAAGCCTGAGACGAATAGGAAGCAAATTGGACGTCTCAGGGGAATCCTTGAGAAGATCTCTGGGCGGCGTGGGGGTGACCGCGAGTTCGACTTGCAGGGCCAGCACGCCCGGATACTCCGCCTCCATCCCCGAGGCGACTGTGTGCGTACCCTGTACTGTGGACGGCGCATTTGCGCCGGCCATCGGTAAATTGCGCACGAGCCGCATCAACTCGGGCAGACGCTCGAAACCGGCGACGAAGCCAACGGTCCCATTCTCGACTGCGCGACGGGGCGCCTCGCTCAATATGGCCGTTTCCCCGCGTGGAAAGTCTGTGCGGCGCTCCTTTGCTTCCCGGTTCATATCGAACTCCCCGAAGCCTGTTACCCGCCACTCGGCGATACGGGCCCCGGCTGAGTTATAGAGAACGAAGCCGTAGACGATTTCGGAGTAATAGGGTCCCCACTGGCGGCCAGAGGCATTGAGGTAGTCAAACCGCTCAATTGAGGGCGCGAGGACCACGGCTAGCGGTCTCTCCATGGCGAGTGTCCTTGCTTCGTCCAATGAACTCACCTCACGGGCTTCTGCGAATACCTGAGCATATGCAGCCTGCAGCGCTCGATCGCTCGCCTCCCCTATCTTTAGCGGCATGTAGTAACGGTTGCCGTATGGTTCGATGGTCCTGAGATCCTGGCGGAAGCTCTTCGAGTGCAGGTAGGCGACGGGAGTAGCAACCTTCGATAGCGAAGATACAACGCGTGGGCGCGTTTCGAGAGAAACTGGCTCGCTCGCGCAAGCGACTAAGAGGCTGCAGACCAGTACGGTGGCCAAGTAGCAGCGGCCCGCATGGGCAATGCCAATCATTAAGGTGGGAACCTCTCCAATCCAAACATAATATCTTTTTAGTGCTCCGGCACGTTCTGTCAAGCCTTGGAGCTCACTGATGCTCGTCAGCCTGGCCGGGGTTTCTCAGGCCCACAATTTCTAGATGTAGGGCTGGCTACCATCGGTGTTGCTTGTGAGTCGCTCGGCACAGCCCAGTGCCCGGCATACGCAACATCCGTCTTTGGAGAAACCAAGCCTGTACGTCCGCAATGAGGCGCCACCTGCCGTCCCGCCAGCGCTGACTTTCGCCGCACATCGGGAAGACGGAGGCTCAGTGGTATCTCTCTTGAAGATCGAGCGCGTCAGTGGCCCGCCGCTCTGTCCCGCAGGGCATGCTGCCGGCGGTAATGCAGGACTCGGCCGCGAAAGGCCGTGCCGTCAGGCAGTGTGGTGCTCAGGTTCGTTTCTTTCAACGCGAAGCCCAGCAACTGCAAACCTTGCGTGAAGCCGCGCCGGTTGCCCCGGTTCGGGTCGATGATCAGTACTTCGGCGGCGCACGCCGCATGTCGCTCGATGAGTTGCACCAGCTGGCACGGGTGGTCGCGTTCGTAGAGCACGTCGCTGCCGATGATGAGGTCGAAATGCCCCAGCGCCGGATCGGGGTACGACCAGTCGCCGGTGACGAATTTCATTGGCGGCAGATGGTTCCGTTGCAGGTTGTCGTGGAGGAAGGACTCGGCCAGCGGGTGGTTGTCGCTGGCGGTAATGTTGCCGTGGCGGCGATGCACGACCAGGCTGGCCAGCGCCAGGCCACAACCGATTTCAAGGATCCGGCAGGTGCCGAGATCCCAGGCTTGCATCAGGTTGGCCAGCAGCCGCGCCGAGGGCCAGACCTGGCCGAACAAGGGCCACGTTGCGGAGGTAATGCCCGCCAATGCGGCGGCACCTTCCGGGTCGGCATATTGCTGCCGATCGAGCAGCGAACGTATTTCGAGATTGTCGCCTTCCGCGATTCCGATGCTTTGAACCTTGACGGCATAGCCTGGCACCGGAACGGGTAACAGGCGGTTCAGTATCGGCGGCGCGGGGGCGCGGCCGGGGCGCCACGGGTTTCGAGATGGCGAAACGTGATGCGGCCCTTGCTGAGGTCGTAGGGCGAGAGTTCCAGCGAAACCTTGTCGCCCGCGAGGATGCGGATGTGGTGCTTGCGCATCTTGCCCGCGCTGTAGGCGATCAGATCGTGGCCGTTGTCGAGGGTGACGCGATAGCGTGAATCGGGCAGCACTTCCATCACCACGCCATTCATTTCAATGAGTTCTTCCTTGGCCATGCAGACCCTCCGGAACAGGGAATAAAAAGGCCCGGGAAGACCCGGGCCCCATCGGCAACCTGAGTGAGGTTGCCGGCGGGCAGGACTGGAAGCCGCGCCCGCGTAACGCCGATCAGTCGATCGGACGAATGTTCGACGCTTGCTGGCCCTTGGGGCCGCTGGTCACGTCGAAGTTGACGCGCTGGCCTTCACGCAGCGTCTTGAAGCCGCTCGACTGAATTGCGGAAAAATGGGCGAAGAGATCATCGCCGCCGGCTTCCGGCGTAATGAAACCGAAACCCTTGGAATCGTTGAACCACTTGACTGTACCTGTTGCCATGTCTTGAATATCCTAAAAAAACGATAAAAGGGGACGACCCCCTGCACTGGGGCGACACTCAAGACAGCGGGGTGATGAAGGGGGAGGACTGCGGACCCGGGAACCGGATCGTGGGTACAAAGCCAGACAACAACGGCACTACTTGAAAATCGCTGGCGCGCACTATGTACTGTTTCTTCGACAATAGCAAATATTAATTTGTAACAGAGCGGCGGGATTGTTGCGCGTCTGCGACGTGCGGCAGCAAAGCTTGAGGAGGATAATCCCCCCGAACCGCATCCCGACAGTCCCGGGTGCGCACCATCGAAGAGGAAATGCCATGACGCAACCCATCGCCACCGCCATCGCAGGCAGCCTGCCCAAGCCGGCCTGGCTGGCCCAGCCGGAAAAGCTTTGGGCCCCCTGGCAACTCACCGGCGAAACGCTCGAACAGGCGAAGTTCGATGCGATGCGCCTGGCCGTCGACGACCAGTTGTGTGCCGGCATCACGGTGATCGGCGACGGCGAGCAGACGCGCCAGCATTTCGTCACCACCTTTATCGAGCATCTCGACGGCGTCGATTTTGTCAATCGCAAGGTCATGCGCATTCGCGACCGCTACGACGCCGAGGTGCCGACCGTGGTGAGCGCGGTAGCGCGCAAGCGTTCGGTGTTCGTCGAGGACGCACGGCGCTTGCGCCTGCTGACGAACCAGCCGATCAAGTTCACGCTGCCCGGCCCGATGACGATGATCGACACGCTGGTCGACTGCTACTACGGCGGCAGCCGCGAAAAGCTGGCCTGGGCCTTCGCCGAGATCCTCAACCAGGAAGCCCATGAACTGGCCGCCGCCGGCGTCGACATCGTGCAGTTCGACGAGCCCGCGTTCAACGTGTTTTTCGACGAGGTGCGCGACTGGGGCATCAAGACGCTCGAGCGCGCTGCCGCGAACCTGCCCTGCAAGACGGCCACGCACATCTGCTACGGCTACGGCATCGAGGCCAACATCAAGTGGAAGGAAGGCCTCGGCGCCGAATGGCGGCAATACGAGCAGACCTTCCCGCTGCTTGCCAGGAGCACCATCGACCAGGTGAGCCTCGAATGCCAGAACTCGCACGTGCCGATGGAACTGATCGGCCTGCTCGACGGCAAGGAGGTGATGGTCGGTGCGATCGACGTCGCGACGAACCGCATCGAAACGCCCGAGGAAGTGGCGGCCACGCTGCGCAAGGCGCTGCAGTGGGTGAAGCCGCACCGGCTGATCGGCTGCACCAACTGCGGCATGGTGCCGCTGCCTCGCCCCGTCGCGCGCGGCAAGCTGCAGGCGCTCGCCGCCGGCGCGGCCATCGTGCGCGCCGAACTCGGCTGGGCCTGAAGCAAACCCGGGATCAGCGCTTGCCGGGGCCGCGCACCAGGCGCACGTAGGCGCCGCTGGCGCTGTTGCCTTCCAGCGTCAGGGACAACTCGAAGCTGACCAGCATCGCCCCGTCGACTTCGCTGGGCACGTAGTTGCTGGTCCACAAGTAGGCCACCGGGGTGTTGGGGAAATAGCGCGCATCGATCTTCACACCCGGCGCGTCGGGCCGCAGCAGGATCTCGAGTTCCTCGGCCGTCGGCAGGCGCCAGTCGCGGAAGCCGCACAGGCCGCGCTTGTTCGTGTCGGCGACGTAACTCGCGCTGTCGCAGCGCCCCTTCGTACCACAGCGTCCGCTGTCGGTATAGCCGACCGGCAGGTTCTGATTCTCGAGCGTGCGGTCTCGTATCAGGAGTACGTCCAATCCTTGTCGTGTGGCCCATTGTCATCGGCCCGTACCTGCCAGACGAGGCCGGTGGACTTGTCGAGCACGCAAGCATGGGGACGCGCGCCCTCCTCCGGTTGGGTCGGCTTGCCTTTGGCATCGAGGGCAACGTAGGTTGATTCGTCGGCCTGACACATGACCGGGACCGAGGTCAAAGCAATGCCAAGCGTTAGGGCAGTAATGTGGAACAGGTGGTCATCGGCGGCCTGGGATCACAAGGGTGTAGCGGATGAAGCGGAATTCTAGCGACAAGTGCATGCCCTCTCGCCAGCACTGACTTTCAATCGCGTGCCCGGGTTCTGAATCGGTAGGAAAACGGTGAGGGGGCCGTCAACCGTTCGCGGCTGATGAAATGTGTTGCACCCCATTCGGTGACCCGTGAACGGCCATCCAGATCAAAGCGGGCACGCACCGTCCAGAAATAGCGTGCATCGGGCCTCAACGACATTTCGATCTGATGCTCGGGCTGCAGCAATCCCTCACGGCGATAAACAATTTCCCTCGGTGCCATGTTTTCCTCGCTGGCGATCAGCAGTTCGTAACGTACGTTCTCGACATGTGCCATGTCGTCCGGTGCCACGGCGCGATCGCTGGCGCGCGGAAACGCTTCCCAGCGGAGACGCGGACGCAATTCGTCGATCGCAACCCATTCGAACCACGCCCCGATGAACCGGTCACCGGTCAGCGCGCCGCGCGTCGGGGGATAAATGGGCGACAGTCCGAACGACACCGACATCGCGCCACCCGCCGAATGCCAATCCCGATCGGGGTAAGCATACAGTTCAAAAATGTAGTCGTAGATATGGCCACCGAGACTGCGATAGCCCTTGTCGAGTTCATCGATAAGCGGTTTGGCCTGCTGAGCCGACCAACCTTCGAGGTCAAGACGGCGACCCAGATAGCGATAGTCGGCGGAATGCTTTTCAGTATTCGTGGCGGTATCGACCAGGCGAACATGCACCTCCATATAGGCTAACGAAGGGGAATTGATGCCAGCGCCCGAGGTGCCGGCTTTCGTCAGCGTGGTTTCGAGCACGGTATCGACGCCCAGTGGCTGCAGCAGCCGATAGTCGCGCGCGGCAGCTGCATCGCGTGTTACTTCCTCGGGAAGACTGGCAAGGCGTACACCCGCGGCCTGAGCTGCGGCCTCGACGGCCTGGCGCATGGATTGCTGGACGGTGCGTATCTCGACGGCCCGGGAAAAACTGGCTTCGCTCGCCGTCACCTGGTCTGCGCTGGGGGCGGCAACTGCGCCCGCTACGCCCCCGACCAGCGTGGCAATGCCGCAAACACCGATCACAATGATCATTGCCCCGCCGCATGCCCATCCAGTACAACTTCCGCCACTGAATCCTGCCAGACAGGCTGCAAGCGTACCGCCCGCACCAATGGCCGCACCTTCACCCTTGCCGCGAACAAAACCTTCGAACTTGAACTCGGGTTCCTGCTCGGTGGCCACGACGGCCACTTGCCCAAGATTCCACTGATAAGCCACATCGGGAGCGGCCTGGTCCATCGTTGCGCAGCCACTGACCACACACATCGCAAGCAGGGCCGACAGCTTCGCAACACGCTCGAGATGGAACATCAGACCTCCCCTTTACCCGCTTCTCCTCATTCTTTATAGCCGATCCATGTCGGGCTAGAACCAGATCTCGGGATAGCGCCGCGAGGTCGGCAGGTTATTCACCAACAACGCGACGACGAGCAGGATCAGCGGGCCGAGCGTGGCCGGCATGAGCACGAACCAGAAACCCAGCCGCTGGATCTCGGCCGAGCCGAGTGTGGCAATCAGCGCCGTCGCGCCACCGGGCGGATGCAGCGTGCGCGTGAGGTGCATCAGCGCGATGGCCGTGGCGACGGCAAGCGCCTGCGCAAGCCAGGGCGTGTCGTGGAGCAGCGTCCAGCAGACCACGCCGACCAGTGCCGAAAGCATGTGCCCGCCGATAAGGTTGCGCGGCTGTGCGAGCGGGCTGCGCGGCGCACCATAGAGCAGTACAGCCGAAGCGCCGAAGGAACCGATCATCAGCGTCAGGTCGAGCCCGGCAAAAAACAACTGGCCGATACCCGCCACCGCGCCGATCCCGAGGAAGGCGCCGATCCACGACCAAAAGATCTCCGCGTTGCTGACGCGCGGCGGACCGCCCGCCGTCGTGCCGCGCCACTTGCGCAAGTACTTGCGCCAGCCATCCTCGAGCCTCATCCCTTCCCCTTTCTGGCCTGCAACCGCTCCATCGCATGCTGCCAGGCCAGGTGGTAAATGATGCGGAAATCTTCGGTGCTGATGTCGAGATAGCCTGGGATATGCTGCATGGCGTCGAGGATGTCCTCATCCGACAGTTCAACCTCGTCGGTTGATGTATCACTGCATTCCTGTTCCATCATGATGTCTCCTCGTTATCCGGCGACCATAACCGGATAGCCCAGCAACTTACTTGACTATTATCAAGGAAGCCGGTCAAGGCAGTCACTAAAGTGCTGTGGCCACAATTCGTGACG
>CAZTWA010000037.1:12218-17613 GCA_964617225.1 uncultured Methyloversatilis sp. | reverse complement strand
CCGGTGACGTTCCAGTGGAAGTTGTGCGTCATCAGGTAGAGCGTGTAGCTGTCGGCGAGCAGCTTGGAGAGACCCTGCGCGATCTTGGCGCGGTCGGTGGCGGAGATGCCGATGTCGATCCCGGCGGGCTTGCTGGTCTTGGCTACCTTGGCTGTCTTGGCTTTCATTGCGGTTCTCCTTTCGAGGATAACGAGTTGCGATGGATGAATTTTGCGCCGCAGCCCCCGATTGTTCCAGCGGATTGTTTCAATGACAGCCATAGCTTCATGCTATTTACTCAGCTTCGTGCCCGGCAGCTTGCAATCGAGCAGCGCCTTGCGCAGCAGGTCGATGGCCTGGTAGCGGGGGAAGCTCGCGCGCCAGACCATGCCGACCCGCCGTACCGGCGTGGGTTCGGCGAAGGGGCGCACGCGCAGCAGCGCGTCGTTCTTCGGCAGATCATCGACCGCCGACGCCGGCATGACGGTGATGCCGACGCCGGAAGCCACCATGTGGCGGATGGTTTCAAGCGACGAGCCTTCGAGCACCTGCGGGCCGCCGGCGCCGGCGCGCGTGCACAGGTCGAGCACCTGGTCACGGAAGCAGTTGCCGCGCCCGAGCATCAGGAGCGGCTCGTCGAGCAGCTTGTCGGCATCGATGGTCTTCTGCTTCGTCCACGGATGCTGCGTCGGTACCAGCACGCGAAAGGCCTCGTCGTACACGGCCTGCGCGACCAACCCCGGTTCCTCGATCGGCAGTGCCAGGATCGCGACGTCGAGTTCGCCGCTCTTGAGCGCGTCGATCAGCTTGGCCGTGAAGTTTTCCTGGATGATGAGCGGCATCTTCGGCGCGCGATCGCGCAGCAGCGGGACCAGCTTCGGCAGCAGGTAGGGGCCGATCGTGTAGATCGCGCCGATGCGCAGCGGCCCGGCCAGCGGGTCGCCCGCCGTGTCGGCGAGTTCCCGGATACGGGTGGCTTCGGCGAGCACCTTTTCCGCCTGGCGCACGATCGGCTCGCCGGCGGGCGTCACCGTGATCTCGTTCTGGCCGCGCTCGAAGAGGATCACGCCCAGTTCGTCCTCGAGCTTCTTCACCGCGACGGACAGGGTCGGCTGGGCGACGAAGCATTTTTCCGCCGCGCGGCCGAAGTGTTTCTCGCGAGCCAGTGCGACGATGTAGCGCAGTTCGGTCAGGGTCATGGCAGCAGCATCATGAAAGGTCTGGTCCGATTGTACGTCGCGTAAAATGCAAACGAATAAATCCTGGGGGAGACAACATGAGCGGCCCGATGGCGGCAAGTTTCGGACTCGAAGCTGCGGTGCTCATTTCCGCCCGGTCGATCGCGCAGGGCGCCGCCGAGGTCGCGGCCGGCCTGGCCGCAGCCGACAAACAGGCTGCGATGAAGCGCCGCCAGCGCAGCGAAGAACGCCAGCGCATGCGCGCGGCGCAACAAGCCGGCAACGATAAACAGCAGCGTGACGCCGCGTCGCAAGAGGTAATGCGGCGTATGGCGCACCTGCTGGGCGATGCCGCAACAGCCGACGCCGTCCCGCTCACTGAGCGCATGCAGGCCCTCGGTGAACAGGGCAGCTTGCTGCAGGCGCAGCTCGCCATCTTCCTGGAACGGGCCCGCGCCACCCAGGCTGCCGACGCCGCGACCGCGCGTCGCGTCCGCGTCGCGCAAGCGCTGGAGCGGCTGGAACTCGACGCTGGCGAACCCCTGCCTGCCGCGCTGGAAGCCTTGGCGCAGCAGGTCATCGACGCCCCCGGTGAGCCGCGCGCCGATGCGCTCGTCACCGAATTGCGCCTGCAGGTGCAGCGACATAACGAAGTTCGCGCCGCAGATGCTGAACAAAAGCAAATGCAGGAGGCCGCTGCCCTCGTGCTCGAAGCCTCGCTCCAGGACCTCGGCTACGCCGTCGAAGAGATCGAGGAAACGCTGTTCGTCGAAGGGGGTGTCGCCCACTTCCAGCGCCCCGAATGGGGCGACTACTTCATCCGCCTGCGCATCGACCCGAAGCGCAATGCGATGAACTTCAACGTCGTGCGCGCCGGTACCGTGGGCGAAGACCGCAAGCAGGAAGACATGCGCGCCGAGGAACGCTGGTGCAGCGAATTTCCCAAACTCTTCGACACCCTCAAGGCACGCGGCATCCCGATCACCGTCACCCGCCTGCTGCAGGCCGGCGAGGCGCCGGTACAGGTGGTCGATGCAGAAAGCCTTCCCGCGCGTCCATCGGAAGAACACCGCCACGAACCCCTCAAAGCCCGGAGCATCGAATGAGTGCAGACAAGCCGACTGAACTGACACCTCGCTGGCTGCGCGACTTCGACCGCCTGCTGCCGATCCGCTCGCAGTTCATCGTCTCGGGCAATATCCGCGACAGCCTGCTCGCGCCGGTCGGCGCCACTCACGTGCCGGTGCCGCTGCTGCGCGGCCTCTGGGAAAGACTCAAGGGCCACGGCTACCGCTACCTACTGATCTACGATCCAGCCGACGGCGTGCGCGTCTATCCCAACGAGCCGGCTGCCATCGAACTCGCGACAAAAATTCACGAACTCAAGCTGCAGGACGCCAACAACCCCAGTATGCCCATGGGCCTCGAATCGCTGATCGGGCTGATGCGCAAGCTCACCGGCAGCCGCGAGGCGCGTGCCGCGCTGGTGCTCGATTTCGCCTCGCGCCTTGCGCGTGCGCCCGACCACCTCGACGCCGGCGAGCACCGTTTCTTCCTCGCTGCCGAAAAGCTGTCGCTCTCCGCAAGCCCGGTCATTCCCACGGGAACGACGAGCCCGCCCCTGTTCAACCCGGTGCTGTGGCTCGTGAATCGCCCGCAGGACCTGCCCTCGTGGTTCGCGCTCGACTCCGAACGCATCGCCTCGCTGATCGTCGGCAAACCTGACTACGAGACGCGTGCAGCAGCGGCCACGCAACTCATCGCCTTGTTTCCCGGCCATGCGGAAGCCGACGCGGCACAGCGCACCGAGGCCGTGCGGCGCTATGTTGACGGCACCGACGGCCTGACGCTGACGGCGCTGGCCGATATCGCGCAACTGGCCGTACGGCAGGGCATCCCGCTCGGCGACGTCGAGGATGCCGTGCGCAGCTACAAGGTCGGCGCGACCGACAATCCCTGGCGCAAGGATTACCTCAAGGACAAGATCCGCCACGCGCGCGCCGCGCTCGAGGACCGCGTGAAGGGCCAGCATCAGGCCGCCACCAAAACCATCGACATCCTCATGCGTTCGGTCATGGGCCTCACCGGCGCACAGGCGCGCTCGGGTGGCGGGCGGCCGCGCGGCGTGCTGTTCTTCTGCGGCCCGACCGGCGTCGGCAAGACCGAGCTGGCCAAGACGCTTACACAGCTCATGTTCGGCGACGAGCGCGCCTACATCCGCTTCGACATGAGCGAATTCGCCGAGGAGCACACCGGTGCGCGACTGCTCGGCGCGCCGCCTGGCTATATCGGCTACGACGCCGGCGGCGAACTGACCGACGCGGTGCGCGAGCGGCCGTTCGCGGTGATCCTCTTCGACGAGATCGAGAAGGCGCATCCGCGCATCCTCGACAAGTTCCTGCAGATTCTGGAAGACGGCCGCCTCACCGATGGACGCGGCGACACGGCCTATTTTTCCGAAGCCGTGCTGATCTTCACCTCCAACCTCGGCATCTTCGTCGAGGACGGGCAGGGCAACCGCGTGCAGAACGTCAAGCCGGGCGATGCCTACGAAGTCGTTGAGGCACGCGTGCGCGAGGCCATCGCCAACCACTTCAAGTATCGCCTCGGCCGGCCGGAGATCTTGAACCGGATTGGCGACAACATCGTCGTGTTCAACTTCATCACGCCCGACATCGCCGGCCAGATCCTCGCCGGCATGCTGGGCAACGTCGCGCGCCGCCTCGCCGAAGACCACAAGATCGAACTCGTGATTCCCGACGCGCAGCGCGCGCAGCTGCTCGACCTGTGCACGCGCGACCTCTCCAATGGCGGCCGCGGCATCGGCAACACGCTCGAATCGGTGTTCATCAACCCGCTGGCCCGCGCGCTGTTCGCGCTCGACCTGGAAGAACGCACGCAGGTGACGGTCGCGGCGATCGAAGAACAGGACAAGGTGTTCACGGTGACCCTGCGGTAGGTGCCGTCCCGCCAGCGCTGACTTTCGCGGATGAACATCCTCCTCAACAAGGCCCACTTTCCCGTCACGGTGCTCGGACCGGGACGCCGCATCGGCCTGTGGCTGCAAGGCTGCACGATCCGCTGCAAGGGCTGCGTCTCGCAGGACACCTGGCCGGCCGATCCGGCGCGTGCACTGCCGGTGAAGACGCTGCTCGACTGGTGCAAGCGCGTGGCCAAAGAGGGTTTCGATGGCATCACGATCAGCGGCGGAGAACCCTTCGACCAGCCGAAGTCGCTACTGGCACTGCTGACGCAACTGGACGTGTGGCGCACGGCGGCCAATCTGGATTTCGACATCCTCTGCTACAGCGGCTACCCATTGAAGACGCTCGAACAGAAGCACTCGAAAATCCTCGCGCGGCTCGACGCACTGATTCCCGAGCCCTATGCCGACGGGCGCCCGCTCGGCGCGCTCTGGCGCGGCTCGGACAACCAGACGCTCGTGCCGCTGTCGCCGCGTGGCCGGGTGCGCTTCGCGGAGAGCATCGACGCCCCGCAGGCGGTGACGGAAAAGCGCATGCAGGTGAGTGTCGAGGACGGCAAGCTCTGGATGATCGGCATCCCGCATCGCGGCGACATGGCGGCGCTTGAAGACCTCTGCCGCCAGCGCGGCATGCACCTCGACGCGGTATCGTGGCGATGAGCGCAACGCCGGACTATGTCCGCCTCTGCCCGGTGTGCGGCGTCGCCGCAGCCCCGGATGCGGCGCAATGCGGCAACTGCGGCACGCTGCTGCTCGGTGTCGACCTCAGCCTGCGGCAGGATCTGCCCGCCCCACCTGCTGAGGTACCGGTTGCCGTCACCGCGCCCGACGCGGCACAGTGCCCCTACGAGGATTGCGGCGCAATCAACACCCCGGGCAGCGCGACCTGCCTCTACTGTGGGCGTCCCCTCGCCGGCGAAACTGCCGCCGCACCCGCCGCCGCGCCCGCATCGACGCTCTACCTGCTGCCGGCCGCCCTCGCAGAGAAATTCCGTATCGCCGAGGTACTGCCTGCCGGCGGGGCCGAGGCCGAGATCATGATCCTCGCCGGCCGCGCCAATCCCGACGTGAAGGTGGTCGCCAAGCTCTACCGGCCCGGTATCGTGCCGAAGACCGACGTGCTTGAACGCGTCAGCAAGGCGGGGTTCGGCCATGTCGTACGCCTGATTTCCCACGGCACCTCGGAGGGCATCCACTACGAGGTGATGGAGCATTGCCAGGCAGGTTCGCTGCGCCGGCTGATGGCCGCCGGACC